>CASDOO010000001.1 GCA_949282275.1 uncultured Bacillota bacterium
ACCGGCAAAAGACAAGTGCCAAGAAACCTGTCATGTTCCGTGCTCCGGCCCCTATGATGGCCGCCGCTTGCTGCTAAGCTTCGCTTAGAGAGTGCAATTGCGCAGAGCTTTGTCTCTGGCACAGGCCAGCCTGGATCTTCTCGATCATCCTCGTTGGTCCTTTAGATCGAGGTCGTCGGAAGAGCCGTGCTTCCTTGACTGACGACTAACATGAAGCACTGGATCGCCAAGGGACTGTCCGGCCTCCCTTGCGATCGAGACCAATTCCGGAATAAACTGTAGGACTCACTGGAAAATCCTGTTTGGACGCGGGTTCAACTCCCGTCATCTCCACCACCTGGCATCAGCGGCGTCCCCCAACCGGGGCGCCTTTTTCTATCTCCTCTAGCCTCTCAACTATCTGTTTCTGTTATGGCGAATCTTTTGTATACTACGAAGCTGGCTTATCATAGTATTTTCTTTTTTTACGCTTGTTTTGGAAGAATTTGAAGAAAAAATAAGTCTTGTTTATATGTTTTCAGCCTTTCCCCGGATGGCATCCATGCATTTCCGATTCTTTTTTCGGTATATGGCATAGAAAGGCACATTGGCTTCGCTATCCATGATGGGAATAAGAATTTTGTCATCGGAGAGTCTATAGTGCGAAGTGATGTTCGTGGCAAAGCTTGGAATCGAAGAGTGCCGCATGATTTCCCCAAGGTCCGGTTGCTCTTGTTTATTGAATTTGGAATTCGGAAGTTTGTTCTTGACAATATCGTTCCTGAATTCAAGCTTGTTTGCGACGAGAAACTTGGCGTATCGACAGAAACCTATTCCCTTTAGGGAGGAAGCGCCAGCGGCAGGATGGCAGTAACACTGGACTTTTATGGCCCGACCCCTATGGCGGCGAGGATTATCTAAGGCCAAGCACTATTGTCATGCAGTACACGGGTCATTCCGATGGGGAAGTTCTGAACTTTGCCTGTGTCGGAAGTTAGGACGGCATCGCAAACTGCCGCACGATGCAAAGACGAATCGATGCTATCAATAGCATGGGAATTTGAGGTGAACGGACCGTCCAGGAGAGAACTATTTTCGAGGTGTTGCGGCGCTGCCCTTTCTTAGGAATGAAATAGGTTCAGCACGGAAAGGAAACCAATCGAGGAATTCGCCTTTTCGAGAGACGGTTATATTCGACGTGAAAGACATTGCCTAAAAATTGTTTCAAAGTCTATTCCTGGTAGATGTCGTTAAAGTCAATAAGGAGGATATCTTTTCTCTCCCTCACTTCTTTCGTGAATCCGCTCTTGGAGGCAAAACCATACTGATACAAATCAAAGGGAAGTCCTTTCCATTGATTTATCTCTTCATGGACATCCTTCATGCCAATGGGGTCGTTCCGATATTTGCACTCGATTGGGAGATATCCATTCATTGTTTTTAGGACGAGGTCGAATTCTCTGTTGATTTCCCCTTTTCCTGTCTTCTTGTTGCAGTAGATACGACCACCATTTCTGAAAAAGGGAATCCTTTTGCCGTTTTCCTTATGGACATACTCCTTTACGACTTCCTCAAACTTGCGTGGCAGGTACTTTGTGTGGAAGTCCTCTTTGATCACATTCTCGAAGAAGACCTTTGGGTCCATCCGCTCGCAAATGGCGCTAGTCTTGAAGAGATATGTGTAATAGAAATCCAAAAGGTTGTCCTTGATATAGTAAAGGGGCTTTTTTTCGTTTTTGTCGGTGACCATTAGGGACTTTCCGATGATATCCAGTTCTTCGAGCTTTCTTAGGTATCGTCCGACATTGTCCTTGGCAGGATCGCCAAGACGATTGTTCAATTCCTTGTATTTTCTTGTTCCGGATGCGATAAACTCCAAGATGGCGTTGGCATTGGCATCCTTGAGAATTTCGTTCTTGATGGTTCCTATTGCCTCCATCTCGAAAAAGGAGCCATAGGAAATGAACTGTTCAATAAGACACTCTTCAAAGGAAACGGAGTAATCGATGTTTCTGAGGTTGAAGGTCGTGCCGCCGAAGACGGCATAGTAGCAAAGCTTCTCTTCGTTAGAGCGATTCGAATAGAAGAGCCGAATCGAAATAGTCGAAGCTCCGAAGAAGGATAATGTCGTTGAATCGTCCATACAAAGGAGCATCACTCTCGACAAGTCGATTCATGACATCGATATGGGAACCACAGAGAATCAAGGTCATTTTCGCCTTGTCTTTGTAGGACTCGATTGATTTCTGAAGGGAGGCGTCGACATCTTCCTCGTCCGTTATTAGAAAGCAAAATTCATCCATGAAGAGGACAAAGGGGTGTTCGATACTAAAGGTCATTAGCGCATTGAATAGCTCGTGGAAACTCTTGGGATGGAAGGATTGCATCGGACTCTTCGAAAGGGAGGACATGAACTGACTTGAGAGGAAGGCAAAATCCTCGAGATTCAAAGTTGCTCGCGTGTTTCTGGCCATTAACTCTAGACTTGGTTTGTTGCTTTCTCGTATCGCTTCCCGAACAATCTCCGGTGGCAAGCTCTGGCATCCGTTGAAAGATGCCTACAATATTGAACTAGGATTGTGTTTTCGTGCTGAGAAAATTGACGAAGACATCGGCGATTGTTTCGGGTGCTTCCTGACATCCGTTTTCAAGCCAATATTGTTGCATGCCTATCATTCCCTTTACGGAAAATAGGATTGCCAGTTTTATTTTCTGTTCGTCATCATGACCATTTCGTTTGGCTTCCGGAATGAAGTAGTTGTTCACGATATTATCGAACAAGTCATCGGAATCCAATATGTCTCCGTTGTTGAGATAGGCCTTGAATAGATTTGGATATTTCTTTATGAATTCAAGATATTTTATTAGCAGATCCCGCGAAAGATAATCGACTTTTTCTCTTGCGGTTCCCAAATTTCTCCGTAGTTCTTCCATGGCTTTTTCTTTAGCATCGTTCAGAAGCTCGTATGTGTTGTCATAGTAGGCATAAAAGGTGGATCTATGAACCTTGGCGACATTGCAAAGCTCCGAAACCGATATGGTTTCGAATTCCTTGATCGTCAATAGTTGGAAAAAGGCAGACAGGAGCTTTTCCTTTGCGTTCATCTTGTGGCCATCCTACACTTTCTGCTTTTTTTGTCGTTCAATCGGTCTTGATGCTTTAGGACAATATAGCCTGGAAATCCTTACTGGGATTGTAAAACGACACGTGTAGGATTTCAAGAAAGGGACCCTGGAAAAGAAGAAAGGAGAAAGGCTGGAGACGACGACTAACGAAGAAGAAAACCTGAATACTGACGAAAGAATCGAGAAAATCAAAAGAGGAGTCACAGAAAGATGAAAAACTATGATGAAGAAACGTTAAGGGAGGAGTATACGCCAAAGAAAAGAACTGGACTTGACGAAGCGCGAAGGCTGGATCGAAAAGCAAAGCTTCCGGCTTATATCTTCGGGTATACGTTCGGCATTCTCGGAGCATTGATACTTGGTGTCGGAATGTGTCTTGCGATGCAGGTGATTGGCGACGGGACTGGAATGATGGCTTTGGGAATCATCGTCGGCATCATTGGCATTGTCATGGTATCGACGAACTACCCGATTTATTCCCGAATCCTGAAATTCAGAAAGGGAAAATACGCAAGCAATATCATCCTGGCATTGAACAAGAAGGACTAGAAGCCATGCCTTTGCCGAAATTCCTGAATGACAAAGGCAAGATACAAAAGGTAATCCTCGTAATAGGCACCGTCTATGGGTATTCGTGGTCCTTCGCAAAGATAATCATCGGAATCCTGACCGGTGCCTATTTGTATTGTCTAAGTGGTCTCAGCACTTTTTTCACCGGTCTGAATAGGCACATCTATCTCAAATCGGAAGGCGCAAAGAGGAAGGCCGTTCCTGCCTATTTGATTTCGTTTTTCCTTTTCGCGATTGGATTGTTCTTCCTTCTTTATGCCATGAGACTGTTCTTTATCGAATCGGAACAGAGGGAATATCCAAGAATCCTGGCCATCACCATAGCCCTTTTCTCTTTCATTGAAGTCGGTCTTTCGATTTATCAATTCGCGAACCACAGGAAGAGCACGGACATGTCGGTGATTGCCTTCAGGACGATGAATCTCGCCTTGTCGGTCTTTGCCTTGGTCAATACGCAAAACGCGCTTTTCATGGCGCAAGGACATGTGAATGATTTCGCTAACGGACTGTTCGGAGTAATTGCCGGGGCAATCGCAATGCTTTTGGGAATTGCCTTGATTACAAAGATGGTGATGATGAGAAAGAACGGAAAGATCAATGATGGCAAAGAGTAAGCAATGATTTCCGATTCTTTATGGGATGACGGCTATGTTCCTTAATCGTCAATCCACAAGTCGGTGGAGTGGATGTTGTCGACGATCCTTTTCATGTATATTGACCAGCTCTTCTTTTCCTCTTCGGTGAAGCCACGGAAGAAGATCTCTTCGATTTGTATCTTCTTTTTGGCAATATCGGCGAGGACGGGGTCGGCCTTCTTGCAAAGATTGTGGTGGAAAAGCTTACGATTGTCGGGATCCGCTTCCTTTTTGAGGTATCCCCGTTTGCAGAGTGAGTCCACGGAAAGGGAAACATGGGACTTCCGAAATCCGAGATTGTTACCGATTTCGGTAGCCGAAGCGTTCGGGACATCGCCAAGAAACGCGATGACGGCAATCTCATTGCTTGTCAAATCGTAGTGCCGGGACAATTCGACACAGCAGGCTTGCTTTATCCGACGCATGAGATTGCTGAAAATGACCGTTGGCATATCGAATAGAATTTAACAGAGAAAAATCTTTTCGGAATCGAAAAATGCATTATTGTTTCTTGTGCTTAGAAAACGAGGATGAGACCAAGGCCTGCCAGAAGAAGGGCAAGTCCGAGCGGGGCATATTTCAAATACGTGCCATAGCCAAAAGCGACCTCGTTTTCTTTGCAGATGCGTATAAACATCAGCGAGGAAAGGGCACCGCAGGGCGTGATAAGAGCACAGACGTTGCTTGCCAGGATACAGGCATAGACGTTGTCGAGATTTGTCGTGCCGGCGGCATGAAGGATATTTCCAAACAGCAGGGACATCGGCACGTTGTTGACGAGATTGGCGCTCAGCGCACTGGCTATTCCATAGGCGAATGTTTGGAGGGGTTGGGATTCGATGCGGCTGAAAAGCCCTCCAATCTGGGATAGGAGCGGCGTTTCGTTAAGGGCGGAGATGATAACGAACATGGAAGCCAGGAACGGGATGAATTCATAAGGGAGGGATTTTAGCGGCTTTGTCACATAGGAACGATCTTTCTTTTTCAAGAGGCAATATGCGACGGAAACAAGAAGGTCAAAAAGGGCAAAGACCAAAGTGATGATATACATCTCCACGGCGATGACATTGCTTAGGATCAAGAGAATCGTCGTTCCGGCCAAGGCAAAAAGGCCGACGGCAAGAAGGAACTTGTCTTTGATCGGTTCTTTTTCCGCAACGGGGTTTATCCTGACGCGAAGGTATTTATGGAAGACCAGAATCAGGAGACCGTAGAGAAGGACCATCAACAGGAGAGACACTGGGGTCAGCTTTTGGAAATAGTCAAAATAGGTAATCCCGAAGAAAGAGCCAAGATAAAGATTGGAGACATTGGTTGTCAGGAATGTCGTCGAGAGCGTATTGAGGACAAAACAGACCATCACGAGATAAGGGATAGGATTGGCTTTGCAGGCCCTTGCAAAGTAGATGATGATCGGCGTGACGATAATGATGATGTCGTTGTTTGTGGCAATCGTCAGAACTGAGACGAGCAGATAGAAAACCGTGAAAAGGATGAATTGGTTTCCGTTTCCGATTCTTCCGACCCGTGTTGCCAAATACCCGAATAGACCGACGGCATCCAAGAACTTGGAAATGAAAGTCAAGGACAGGAAGAGGACGATGATCTTGAGCGGATTCGTGCTGTTGTTCTCGATGAAAAGGTGAAGGATGTCGCCATCCGTCGGAATATGCGTCAGAAGGATGAGGATGGCTCCGACGAGCGTCACCATCCAATAGGTGTCTATTTTTCTGCCTCGAATATGAATCTGTGGGAAAAGGAAGAAGGACAAGGTCATGCCGGCGATAGTCAAGGCACTGATGACATAGGTTGCAATCATGTACTTCCCTCCATTGGCTAGGCTTTCCAAATGGGATATGTTATTCCTTTTTGAGAGCGATGGCAATGATTATCTTCAATCATGGGTAGGAGAGCAACGATTATCTTTGGCAAAAGAAAATATGAAACTCAAAAATAAACGAATTGTATGTTAAATAAGAAAGTGGTTATACTTTGAAAAAATAAATAAAATTAGAAAATATTTTGAATTCTATCCTGCATCAAGTACATATATTCCTTGCGAAATTCATTGGACTTTCTTCTGGCAAGAGGAAGGATCGAGCCATCCTTAAGTTGGAGGGAATCATCGCCGATGACCTTGATGTGAAGGAAGTTGACGAGAATTCCCTTGTAGCATTCCAGGAAGCCCTTGTCTTCAAGCTCGGTCTTGATGTCCTTCATCGTGCGGATGGTCGGAAGCCCGTCCTTTTGATGCTGGACGTGGAAGAACTGTTTCTTTCCTTTGCTTTCGACATAGAGGATTTCGTTGATCGAGAGATTGATCTGTCTTCCTTCGGATACGAGGAGGAAGACGGTCTTTCCTTCTTCCTTGACTGTTTCCAAAAACGAATCGATGACCTTGTCGCTATCCCTTTCGAAATGACTCTTGCGGACGAAGCCAAAGGGTTTTGTCTCAAGAGAGTCAAAGACGAGGTCTTCCCTGTTTGAAACATAGACGATACGATTCTTCCTGCCTTCCGTGCGCAGCTCCTTTGCCATGGTGATGCCATCCTTGCCAGGCATTTCGATATCCAGGAAGGTGAGGTCGAAAACATCTCCTGCCTTCAGGGCAATGAGGTAGCTCTCGGCATTGGGGAAAGAGGATATGCGGACGGTTCTCTGCCGTGTCTTAAAGACGTCGGCAAGCTTTTCGAATACCATTTTCCGGTCTCTAGGATCATCATCGACAATGGCCAAGGAAAAATTCGTGGTCATTTGGAATCCTCCACTTTGAGCTTTAGCATGCCACGGAAGACAAAGGTGTCTTTCTCGACATCAAAACTGCACGTGCCCTTGTATTTTGCAGCGATGTTCCTGAGGATTTTAACCCCATAGCCGTGGTTGCGCCTGTCATCTTTCTCGGAATGAAGAAGACCGTGGCCATCCTGCCGGGGACGATAGCCATTGCGCACCGTATAGAAAAGGTAATCCCCATCCTTGAAGAGAGCAACGTCGATGGCATCGGAAATCTTGTTGCGCTCTTCGTATTCGATGGCATTGTCCAAGGCATTTGTCAGGAAGGAGGAAAGGTCCTGGCTATCCATATCCAAGAATTTTGGGATGGAAATATGGGAATGGATTGTTATCTTCTTTGCTTTTGCCTTTGCGATCTCCATGTTTATTATCGAACTGACAAGAGGATTTCCGCAATCAATGGTGTCCAGGATGCCATGAATGCCTCTTGTAAGATCTTCGAGATAGGAACGCATTTGCTCATAGTCGCCTTTGTCATAGAGGTTTTCCAGAATGTTGATCTTGTTTTTCATGTCGTGGCGAAGGGCGTGTATTTCCTCGGATTGGGCAGCATAGAGGGAGAGCTGATCCATTTCGGCTTCCGCTTTGATGGCACGTACTTGGAAGTCGAGGACATGGTTGTAGTTCTTGACCAAAAGATAGAAGATGACATAGACCAGCATGTCGATGAAAATAAGGAAAAGAGTGGCAAGGAAATCGGCTATGGGATTGGTGGAAAGGACGGAAACGATATCGGCAGAAAGGTTCGTGAGGACGAAAACAACATTGACGACGACTATTGGGGCAATTTGAACATAACGATATTTGAATGGTGAGAAAACCTTGAAAAGGATAATTAGGGCGATAAGCCCGAAAAGGACGATATATAAAGTCCAATCTTCTATTAAGGAATGCGGTGTTCCGACAACCGATGTTATGAATGAACCAATCGATCCCGAAAAGCTAATTGCCATGACAACAAGTGTGGAGGAAGCCATGGCACAGGTCACTAAAAGGGGAAGCTTTTCCTTCTTGAGACAAGGCAGGATATGAAGGAAGGCGAGAATCGGCCAGAGAAAGAAACGCGTGTATTGGGTCCAATCGGGATGTCCTGTTGCCGTAAAGACATAGAAAAAAATGCAGGAAAGGACAAAGCATTGGACAAGCCATGTGACGGCAATGTCGGCAAGGAGCAAAAGATCATCCTTCCAATTGCGGAAATCAATGGAATTGAAGACGAGGGAGATGGCGATGCAAGCCACGATTTCCGTGATGACGAAAGTCGCTCCGAAACGCAGATTGATGTAGTGATCGATGAAGAAAGAAAAATAACCCATGCCATGTGTATACGACAGTTTCCGAACCTTTTTCAAGAGGGTAAGGGCTTTCTTTTTTGAAAACCGCTTGTTCCCAATTGAACACCGCTTGTTCCCTTTTCGTTGCCTATTTTCCCTCGTTTCCTAGAATGGGCGTAATGTCGAAAGCGCTTTTGACAAAGTTTCCCTCTACTTGCAAGGGAGGGAAGAAAGGAACAAGGTTACCCTATGCGGAAAGCCAAAAAGATTGCGATGGGTGCCCGTCTTCTTGTCGGTCTGGGACTGGTCGTGGCTTGCTCGAACGTACTTCTTGAAGAATACGGAGACACATTGAGCAACTACCTCGGCGGATCCACACCGACGAATTCGGGTACAGGAGGTGACGGAGAAGGGACTTACAGTGTCGAGGAATGCCTTGCCGAGGGACGCGAAATTTCCCGCGAAGTCGAATCCGAAGGGGCCGTTCTTCTCAGGAACGAGAACAATGCCCTTCCCCTTGCCAAGGGACAGAAGGTCACGATTCTTGGTGCCCAGTCCTACAACTACATCAATGGCGGAACGGGATCGGCAGGCGGAAAGTACGATGAACACACCTATACGATGAAGGAAGCCTTTGATGGTTCGAAGGTCGATGGCGACTCGGCCTCCAAGGAAAAGTACCTCGATGTCAACGAGAAAGCCTGGAATTGGCTGGAGACGGCAGTCGGCGGCGCCAGAAACGTCGATACGCAAGGCGAATACGTCGGCCATCTCGGCGATGGCACGGAAGCCACCTTCAAAGGATCGGAATATCTCACCAACAAGGACAACTATGGCCGCGGCGATTGGGGCGGATACCAAAGAGTCTGCGAATTCTCGAGAAAGGTCTATGACAATCACTTCAGCTCCGATATCGCAAGCGAAGGCTACAACGATGTTGTCATTGTCACCTTTGCCCGTTCCGGTGCCGAAGGTGCCTCTCCCGTCATGGATTATGACAAGGACGGAAAGGCCTCCACGGGAACGACCTATCTTCAGCTTTCCCAAGACGAGAAAGATCTTCTCAAGTTCTGCAACGAGCATTACAAGAAGACAATCCTTCTTATCAATTCCTCGGCTGCCGTGGAACTTGGCGAAATCGAGAAAGAGGAATACGGTGTCGATGCCTGCTTGTGGATCGGACACCCTGGCGAAGCCGGACTTGTCGGCGTTGCCCAGGTCCTGACTGGCGAGGTCGCCCCTTCCGGAAGGCTTGCCGATACCTATGCCTACGATCATTCGACGATGCCTTCCTTCTACAACAACGATGACAACAAGTATACCAACGTCGGAAACATTGTCTCTGGCTATGACAAATCCTCCAACTTTGGATACTATCAGTACGAGGAAGGAATCTATGTCGGCTACCGCTATTATGAGACGGCCGACAAGATGGGCTATTTCGATTCTCCCGACTTCACGAGCCATCAGTGGAAGAACGGCACGGCATCCGGATACGACGAAGTTGTCCAGTATCCCTTCGGATATGGTCTAAGCTACACGACCTTCACACAGGAAGTCATCGATAGCAATACGCCCCTTACTGCCCATGGCGACAACTCCATCACCGTCCGTGTCACCAATACCGGAAACGTTCCTGCCAAGGAAGTTGTCCAGCTCTACATGGAAGCTCCCTACAATACCGATTCCAACTGCGGCATCAAGGGACGCGGACTGGAGAAATCTTCGAAGGTCCTCATTGGCTTTGACAAGACACAGGTCCTCGATGCCGGCGAGAGTCAGGATATCACGATTGAATTCGACACCGACGACCTGGCTTCCTTCGACAACTATGGCATGGGCTGCTATGTCCTGGAACAGGGTGAGTATCAGTTCCATATCGGAAAGAACGCCCATGAGGACTACACTGATCCTGTCGTTTCGAATCTGGGAAGCTCCCTCTATTACAACGAGGATGGCGTCGGAGCCAGAGAGAATGACAAGGAAGTCGCCAAGGTTCGCATGAGCGATGCCGATGCCGGTGATGGAAACATGCTCGATGGCTATCTCTCCAGGAGCAACTTCGCTTCCGGAATGAAGACCATCATGACCCATGAGTCCAACTGCAAGACCGAGGCCCTCAAGGAAGAGGCTGTCGAGGCCCTTGCCTGCCCGGCCTTGGAAAGCGTCGACTATACCTATGAAACCTATGAACACGGCGAGAAGGTGACGAAGACCGTCAAGAAGTACATTGGTGGTTCTTCCTATCAGGCCTATTCCGATGGCGAAAACTGGGAAGGCCTGACGCAGGATGACGACCGCTACTTCTTCGACGATGCCAACGAGGAACACGTCATTGACTATGGCGCCAAGTACTACCTTGAGGTCGATGGCAATGGCGATCCGCTCATCGATGAATACGGTCAATACGTCATCACGCAGGAAGAGACCGAAATGCCCCTCGACGTCAATTGCCCGGCCCTCAAGACGGCAAGCTACGATAACGAAATCTGGGCTTACCTTGTCGACCAGACGACCCTCGAGGAACAGATTGCCGTCCAGGGTGGCCTTGGCTGGCAGACGCCTGCCGTCGAAAGTGTCGGCAAGCAGCGCATGAGCGTCGTCGATGGACCTGGCGAAAGCGGAAATGGACAGAACTCCTATACCGCATCCACCTGGTTCACAAGCGCTGTCGTCAATGCCTCGACATGGAATCCTGTTCTCATGTACAAGATGGGGCAGGTCTACGCACATCAGTCCAAGAAGAATGGAATCGGTGGTGCCTATGCCCCGGCCATGAACACGCACAGGACGCCTTTCGGCGGACGTAACTTTGAATACTTCTCCGAAGATGGCTTCCTCGGTGGCATGATCGGTGCTGCGGAAGTTGCCGGTTTGCAGAGCGAAGGCATTATCGTCTTCATCAAGCACATGGCCTTCAACGACAATGACACCAACCGTGACGGAAACATCACGTGGCTCTCCGAACAGGCGGCCAGGGAAATCTATCTGAAGGATTACGAAATCGCGACCCAGCATATCTTCGTCCCCAATGAAGACGGAAGCGATGGCACGTTCCACGATGGCGAAGGCGCTCTTGGTATCATGGGTGCCCTCAACCGTGTCGGTATCTCCTGGTCTCACGAAGGCGTATATCAGGGAATCGTCCGTGGCGAGTGGGGCTTCAATGGTCTTCTCATCACCGACGGCGTCGGTCCTTATCCGTGGGTTCTGACTCCGGGTGCCGGACTCTTCGGCGGAACGGAAGGTCAGCTTGGTGGCTCTGCCGTCACGACCTACTTCGAGCAGGAAGGCGATGCGACCACGACCAACTACGGCCGCTATCTGCTTCGCAACGTCATGAAGCATATGCTTTACCAGAACTGCCATGCCGCCCAGATTGCCTCCGTCCCCAGCAATACGTGGAGAGGCATCCAGATTGCCGTGAACGTCGTCCTCGGCGTTGGCATGGGCGCCATTGCCGTCTTCTTCATCGCCCTCCCCATTGTCCGCAAGGAAAAAGAGGCAACCCCTTTGAGAAAGGAGGAAGAGTAAAATGTCCACAGCCGAAAACGCCATTGTCGTAGAGACGCGGGAACCCAGCAAGGTTTCCAAGGCCATCGGTTCCTTCTTCCATATCTATGAGCGCGGTTCGACCATCCGCAGCGAAATCGGAGCCGGTATCGGCAGTTTCCTCATTGCCGTTGCCGCCTTCCTGATGAACACGCAGATCATTGGCGAAGTCTATGGAAGCTATGCCGGAAGCTATCTTGCCGTCTCGCTTGTCAGCTTCCTTGGCACCTTGCTTCTTGGCATTCTCTTCAATCGTCCCATCGTGCAGTGCTGCAATCTCTCTCTCTCCACGGCGCTGGTCTCGATGATCACCGCCAATGCCGGTCTGACCTATGCGAACATGATGGCAATCACCTTCTTCTCTGCCATCCTTGCCCTTGCTGTCGTCATCTCGCCTCTTGGAAAGAAGCTGACTGCCGTTCTTCCCCTTTCCGTCAGGAAGGCCCTTCCCATCGGCGTCTGCCTCTTCACGATGATCCAGGCCCTTACGCAGGCCGGCTTCATCTCCGACAACGTCATCTCCTCCGTTGGCTCGATGGATCTCCAAGGTTTCTACTTCCTTCTCATGGTCATCGCCGCCATTGCCTTCGTCTGCATGAAGATCTTCCATGTCCGCAAGGCGACCTTCCGTCTCTTCGGAACGCTTGTCGGCCTCATGTGGGCTGGTGGCATCCTCTTCTACATGGCCAGCTTTATTGGCGGATCCACGGCGACCATTGTCGTCTATGAGCGTCTCAATCTCATCGTTGCTACCGATGGTGCCCTTCCTTACAACATCTCGCTTGGCTTCTCCTCCGTTGACTGGGGCCTGTGCTTCACCAAGGGATTCGATTTCTCTGCCTTGATCGAAAATGGCGGAAATCCTGCCCTTGTCTTCATCCAAGGCGTCCTTGTCTTCCTTGTCCTCTCTCTCTACACCAACGTCAGCAATCTCAATGCCGTTGCCGAAGCCGGCGATTATCGTACCGACGAAATGCTTGTCGACAACGAGAGACGCGTCTTCCTCATCACCTCCGCCATCAACGTCGTCGCCCCGATCCTCGGTGCCCCGATCAGCACCGTCTCCGCTTCTTCTGCCGTCAGCAGCGACAACGAGGCCAAGACGGGACTGAGCTCCGTGATTGCCGCGATTGGCTTCTTCATCTGCCTCTTCACCTGGACGGTCTTCGCCGTGACTGCGACCCAGACGCACGGTGTCGGTATGTGGATTAGCGAAAGCGAGGTCAAGCTTCAGGCCTATGCCCAGGATGTCTTTGCCTTCGCCGATCTGATGGTCGCCCTTGCTGCTTTGAACATGCTTCGTGGATTCCGCAAGGTCGATATCCACAACGTCGATGAGCTCATCCCGTTTGCCGCTACTCTTGTCGGCATGGTTGTCCTTGGTGACTTTGCCCTTGGTATCGGCCTTGGCCTTATCTTCGATGCGGTCCTCCGCCTTGCCAGAAGGAATTGGAAGGGCTTCAACGCTACGACCATCGCCGCACCTGCCGTCTCCGTTCTCTATCTTGTCCTGGCCGTCATCTGATTGAAGAAGGAGAAAAATCATGAAGAAACGTATTCTTGCCTTGATTCTCCCCGTTCTCTTCTCCGGAATGCTCGTTTCGTGCAATGGCAACGAGACCCAGAAATCCAACCCGACGCTCGATGCTCCCACGAATCTCAAGTTCGACTTCAATACATCCACCTATTCCTTTACGGGAAGTCCCAATGCCACCTTCTATTCCCTGAAGGTCTACCAGTTCGTCGATGGCACGCTGGACTCCCATGCTGTCGCTTCCTCGGGCATGATCCGTGCCACGGAAGCCAACACCGACTACTCGGGAACGCTCGACTATGACTTCAATGCCGGCGACTATCGCGCCGTCGTCAAGGCCATCGCGCCTCGCTACAAGACCAACCAGACCCAGTTCGAGGGCAAGTCCACCATGCTTGGCGCACCGGAAGTCGAGGCCAAGTTCAACGATCCCAACAGCAGTGGCGGATGGCCCGGAGGACCTGGCGGTGGTCCTGGCCCGATGGGAGCAGCTGCCGACCCTGGCGCCGGTGAAGATGAGGAAAAGAAGGAAGTCACCATCGATATCACCATCGAGGCGACCGACAAGCTCACGGTCGACTACACCCTCATCATGACCAACACGGCGACGAACACGACCGTCTATCAGAACGATCATGTCACCGCCGGGGCGCTCAACCTTAAGGCCAGTGATCTAAAGGACGTCGCTACCATCACCACGGACGACAAGTACAGCGTCAGCGTCCAAGGAAATGCGGTCGAAGGCTATCTGCAAAGAGATGCCGTCGTCGTCGAAGTCGAGAAGAGCAGGGGTAGTCCTTTCCCACCATTCTAAATTCCGTTAAGCTTGGGATGCGGGAATCCGCATCCCTTTTTATGACAAGGACTGCCTCTTCCGGGAATAATCGGCTATTCTTATATAAGAGGTACATGCAAATGAAACCAAAGGGCTATGTCCATAGCATTGGCGAAACAATCTATGACGGCGAGGGCAAACCGCTTGTCCTGAAGGGAGTGAATTTCGGGAATTGGTTTGTCCAGGAATTCTGGATGGCCACTTCCTGCCTACCTTCCTTTGAGACGGGACGATATACCCAAAGGCGGGGATTCGAGGCGATGCTCAAGAATCCAAACCTACGACCGGAGGATATTCGCGTTTTGGAGGCCGTCTATATCGACAACTTCATAAAGGAAGAGGATTTCAAGCGTATTTCGGGGCTTCATTTGAATGCTATCCGAATAAACTTTTCCGTTTACAATCTTACGGATGATGGCGAGAATGTCCGCGAAGGTGGCTTTGACAAGCTCGACTGGGCTTTGGACATGGCGGAGAAGTATTCCCTCTATGTCATCCTGGATCTTCATGGCGCCATCGGTTCCCAGAACATGGATCACCATTCTGGGGACGACAGCCAGTTCAACCTTTATGGCAACGCGGAAAACAGATGCAAAACAGTCCACCTATGGGAACAAATTGCCGAACACTTCAAGGATAGGACGATTGTGTGTGGCTATGACCTTCTCAACGAGCCACGGAGAAAGAAACATCGCTATGGCGGAAAGCGTTGCTTCGATTTCTATGACGAGCTCTACAAGGCCGTAAGGAAGATCGATCCCAATCACATGATCTTCGTCGAGTGTTTTTCTTTCCCGAACCATGGCGCCGACTTCCAGGACTACGGCTGGAAGAACATCTGCTACGAATACCACATCTACAATCTGACGCCCATTTCCCAAATGGCATGCCTTCGCTTTTACAAGGCGATGCATCGTTTGATGGGATACAAGGCACCGGTCTATGTCGGCGAGTGGAATGCCTGGGGGAAGGACAGGAACTGGGAGAAGACCTTTGCCTATTTCGATCGCCTTGGCTGGTCCTATACGTCCTGGACCTACAAGATCAACCGGTATCCCCAGGATCATGGCTGTCGTGCCGAAAGGGGACATTGGGGCATGCTCGAGATAGATGTCAAGCCGGTCGACCTTTCCACTGCCAGCTTCGAGGAAATCCGGGACACATATCGCAAGGTCGGAAGCGAGAATGCCAGGACGACCCATGTCTATGAGGTCTATCGGAAGGCGTTCGATAAAGAAGCAAAATAGGACCGGGCGAAGCCGCTGGAAGAAAACAGACGACCTTGCATGATGAAACCGGTGGATGGAAATCGTTCCCAAGCGTGAAAGCAAAGACGGAAATGCCTCTTTCTGTGGCGTGGATTTCTTTGATGAAATTGCTCGTTTCTTTCGGGTTTGCTCAATGTCATGATTGCGCGTGACGAGTGCCAGAACGGAAAAATATAAGCGCTTTCACAAAAAATATTTCGACCACGTATTGCGTCTTTTCAAGAGAATGCACAAAAAAATAGTAACCGCTTTCAAGCAAAATGGAAATCGTAGGCATGTTTTTTGAGAATTCCTTGACCGGATTCCTTCCTTTTTGTCTTGTGTTTTCCTAGGTGGACTATGGTAGAGTATGTTTCCCGAAAGAGTCCTTTCACTTGTTTTCCCGCCTGTTGGCAGTTAAATTCTTTTTGACGGAAGCTACCTTATTCTTGTTTCGGAGGACTTGCATCATGAAAGCATTGTTTCAGTGGCTTAGAAAACCAATGAACGGTATTGTCGCCAGAAGCGTTTTTGCCCCAATTTTGGGCGTTTCTGTCTTTCTCGCCATTTATTTCACAAGGACGGAAGATCCGTTTCGGGCGGTCAATTCCTGCTTCATCCCGGGTGTCATCCTAATTGGCTTTTCCTTGTTTTCCCTTATCATCAAAACCGGTTTCTTCGACTTTGCTTCCTATGGCATCACTTCGGCCTTCTATGCCTTGCGGAAGGGAGAGGAAAAAGCCTACGAGGATCTCGTTGACTATAAGGAGAAAAAGAAGGTCATCCGCAAGGAAAACACCTATACATTCTTGCCGTATTTGCTGACGGGCATTGTTTTTTTGATGGTCAGCCTCATCCTTTATTTTTGCTGATTTCCTTGACTTGTGTCCTTCTTGCAATCCTCGGGGGACATTTCTATAGTTAGGACACTCTCGGAGGGGGTGTCCTCTCCGGGGCAAAGACAAACAAGGAGGATATTATTCATGAAATCCAAGAAAGTCTTATCGCTTGTTGTTCTCGCCCTTAGCGCAGGCGGACTTGTGGCCTGCAACAACGATTCTTCCAATACTACCACGACCCCTGGCAGTGGAACGACCACGCCTGGTGGCGGAACCACGACTCCGGTCGATCCTTCCCTCGGCGAGGCGTACACCACTCCCGATGGCGAAGTCCTCGACCTCTCTGGCGTCTCGTTCTCGGAAAGAATCGAGATCATGGGCATGATGGAGGAGTGGGCCATCAAGAACCATGCCACTGGAATCCCTCTCTATGGCGATGGCGGAATCAGTCTCTATTCCAATCGTATCGATCTCCCCGTCGACGAGTATGTCATGAACTATGGCTTTGGTGTCTATCGCGAAGGAAGAATCACGCAGCCTCTTTCCGCGACAGCCGAGCCGACAGAGGCCTATCGGTACTACATCCATGACTACTTTGCGACGGATCCCGGCAACGTCAACCCGATGGATGCCGCCGACACGCTTGCCAGCGATCTCTACGGCAACATCGTCCCGAGCCTCTGGGGAACGCGTCTTGAGAAGGACAGTTCCGGAAACTACACCGGAAACTACGAGTTCTATCCGTCCCTTGCCTTCCCCAATGAAGACGGAAGCATTGGTCCGAAAGCCGTCAACCTCAATGCCGCGACCAACACGGCGACCAAGTGGCGCGTCAAGATCCGTACCACTGCCAACACCCCGAACCTCAAATACAAGATCAACTCCACGAAGTCCATCAAGGGTACGGCGTTGAGCAGTTTCAACAACTCTTCTGTCGAGGCACAGGACTATATCGATGCCATGCGTATCCTCTCTTCCCAGTGCAACAATTACTACTATGGCTTCCAGTTTGCCCAGGATACGTCAGAAATCGTCGGCATGGCAGACTACTTCAATGCCACCAAAGAATCCATGGACAGCGCAGAAGCCGATGCGGCCTGGGCAAAGGTCGGATACAAGCTCGTAACCGAAGGCGAGGATACGTATCTGGAGTTCGAGTTCACCCATCCTTGCTCCCAATTCATGGCCATGTATCGTATCAACAGTCCGATGATCGCCCCTGTCAATAAGGACTTCTGGGATCTGATCGTCAATTCCGGCGGAACTTCCACCGAGGCAAACACGACGAACACCCAGTTCTATGGCCAATACTTCGAGCTTGGCGGACAGACCTTCACGCCTTCCGACACCTATCTCTCCTGTGGCCCCTACACCTTGATGGAGTACACGGCTCCTGGCCAGGGCGGAAGCACCGGGCGCGTTGTCTTTACGAAGAACAGCGAGTGGTTCGAACTTGAGACGGAGCCGAACATCTACCAGGTTCTCGGAAGAGTCGTCAACTTCAACACGGCAGCCGGAACGGATCCGACGGCAAACTACAATGCTTTCCGTAGTGGACTGGTCGACAGTACAAGCGTTCCCTCTTCCTTGAGGGATCAGGTATCCCCCGGCTCGACCGAATATCAGTACAAGGAAGTTCCTGGTCAGACCGTCTGGCAGCTTCAGATCAATTCCGCCACTCAGGAAGAGTGGAATGCGATCTTCGGCGAGAACGGATCGCTGTGGGGCAATTCCCAGTACTCTTATTCCGGTGACGAATATGAGTGCGAGCCTGCCATGAGCAACGATAGCTTCATCAATGGTATCTACGTCGGTATCGATAGGGAAGGCCTTGCCCAGCTTACCTCTTCTCCCATTGCGGATTCCTTCTTCTCGGATGCCTATGAGGTTGACCCTGTCGACCACATCGTCTACAATGACACCGAAGCGCATAAGAATGCCTTGAAGGATTACTATCCTGATACGCATGGCTACAACAGGGAAGCTGCCGGAACCCTCTTCCATCAGGCGGTTGAGGAACTTCAGGCCCAAGGGCATTATCCGAGCGGTTCCACGATCACCATCGATGTCCTGTGGCAGCTTGCCCGTCAGATTGATGAGGAAGGCGCTCAGCTTGAAACCGATCTCGAGACGGTTTTCAACGAAGCATGCGATGATCTTGGCGTGACTCTCGACATCAACAACATCTCTCTCGCCGATCAGAACGACTTCTATCCGACGGTCCAGACCGGACAATACGACCTTGCCTTCGCTTCCATCTCCGGCTCGACATTGGATCCGTTGTCCTTCTTCCAGGTCATCCAGTCCAACAACTCTAGTTACTTCACGCTCTCCTGGGGATATGATTCCAACGAACCTTCGGAATTGATCCACTGGGATGCCGATGACGATGGCGTGGATGAGTACATGTCCTTCGATGCTATCTTCCAGGCCGTTAACTATGGTGACGCCGTTGTCAAAGACGGACGTCTTGTCACCGCTTAAGTTTCTTCGATAAAATTGTGCTCCATGGTAAGCGGGCCTTCAAAAGCCTGCTTACCATTTTGTGACAAGAATAGGGAGGTAATATGGTTCGCTATGTATTGAAACGACTCGGTCTAGCGGTTGTCACACTTTTCTTGATTCTTTCATTGACGTTCATCCTGATGAAATTGCTCCCCTTCCAGTCGCCTTCCGGTCCCTTGAGCTCCCAAGTCCCTTTCTATAACGATCAATATGCCTTGGGCTATGTCTTTCGGTTTACGGAAGCCCATCCGGAGTATGGAACACCACTTTTTCAATATACGTTAGGAAATGTCAACTACTATTATTACGAAAAGCCAATCATGCTTCAGTACGGATCCTGGCTTACCGGTATCTTTACAAGATGGGAATGGGGACGTTCGACCAGCATCCGTGAGAATGTCTCCGCAATGACCCTGATTGCCGAGGGCCTTCCCTATACGATTCAGGTCAATGTCGTCGCCGTCATCCTTTCTGTTCCGCTTGGCATTCTCCTTGGCATCTGGGCGGCCCTTCGCAAGAACAAGATGGCCGACCATGTCATCTCGACCCTTGTCATGATCTTCATCTCCGTTCCTTCCTTTGTCTTCGTCAGCTATCTCATCCTCATCTTCGGCTACAACCTCGGATGGCTTCCGACGTCCTGGCCAGGGCCTGCCTATCCTCTTAGCTATCGTGCCGCAGGCTTCGTCATTCCGGTTCTCGCCCTATCCTTTGGATCCGTCTGTGGCTATTGTCGCTTTACCCGTGCCGAATTGTGCGAGGTCCTTTCCTCGGATTATCTGCTTCTTGCCAGGACCAAGGGCCTTACGAAAACCCAATCCGTCATCCGCCATGCCCTTCGCAATGCCATGGTCCCGATTCTTCCTTCCATCCTTGCCGAAATCATCGGCATTCTCGGCGGTTCCATCATCCTCGAAAATCTCTACAACATTCCCGGCATCGGCAAGCTCTTCATGACCGCCCTCAACAGCCGTGACTACAATGTCCTCATGGTCGATATGGCCGTCTTCACCAGCATCTCCCTCGTCGCTGGCGTCATCCTCGATCTCTCCTATGGCTTCCTCGACCCAAGAATTCGTATTGGAGAAAAGAAATGATGAACAACGAATCAAGAAAGCTCGTCTATCAGGATTCCGCCCATATCTCGCACGAAGTCACCATCAGTCCGGATCTTTTCACCTTTCAGCAGGCCGACAAGAAGATCCACGATGTCTCTTTCTCCGGAAAGCCGACGACCTTTTTCCATGATGCCCTGAAGCGCTTCGCCAAGAACAAGTCCTCCCTTGTCGCCGCGGCCATCATCGGCGTCATCCTCGCTCTCTGTTTCATCCTGCCGCCGGCCCTTCCGATGTTCTCCAACACGAATCCCAATTCCTATGAACAGTATCTTTCCCCGAAGCTCTTCCCTGCGGGAACGGGATTCTGGGATGGAACCGAGAAGGTCGACGAGATTCTCTACAATCCGGAAACGGGCGAGATCATGAACGACTCCTATGAAGAGAGGGCAATCGTCGATGGTACTTTCAAGACCTATACAGGTTCCTACAATGCCGCGACGGAACTTGGAAAGGGTGGCTATGTCCGCATGATCGCGACGCCGACCAGTCCTGTCTCCAACCTCACATCGCCTACCTTTGCCGTTTCGGCCTCGGATTCCCTTGATCTTTCCTTCTCCGTCGAGATGGGCCTTGAGGAAATCTATGGCAGCACCACCTATGATGTCGTGCTTGTCTACAACGACGAAAACGGTGCCGAGCAGACTCTTCCCCTGCTTTCCAATCTCTCCGTGACCGGCGAGAGCGTCTTTTCCACGACGGATGGGACATTGACCAATCCGCTTGCGTCGGCTGGAATCGAAAGCCTTCCCGAGGCAAGACTGCGCTTTGTCCTGGATGCTGCCGAGCAGAGCCAGGTCAGTCTCTATCTCGAGAACGTCGGCTTCCAGGTCCGAGGACAGGAGACTGCGGCCAGTTTCGATGATGCCAATCGTGCCATCCTGGACAAGACCTATACTTCTACCAACACCATCTCCGCCTATGGCGTCGAAGTCACCTATTGTTCCTTCACCTATGATCCGTATGTCGAGGTCTATGGCGAGCAGACCGCCACGATCGGAAAGACACAGCTTGACCGCTGGATCGCGGCGGGGTACTGCACCTACGATTTCAATGTCGGTCCCTCCTCCTTTACGATTTTGGATGATCGCTGTCCATTAAGAACGGTCGAGAAACAGAACTATATCACGGGAATCGTCAATGTCCAGGAAGTCGTCGGCACGGTCTCCATGTATCGCTACTATGGCTACTCTTCCATGCCTATCCATCTCTTTGGCACCGACAATACCGGAAAGGACATGCTGAAGTATGTTTTCGAGGGGACGCGGAATTCCTTGGGCATTGCCATCCTCATTTCCGCCATCTGCTTCCTCTTCGGCCTGCTCTATGGTTCCATCGAAGGTTACTTCGGCGGCAACATCGATCTCTTCCTGGAGCGTGTCGTCGATCTTCTCGGCAACATCCCCTCCATTGTCATCATCACCATCTGCGTCCTTCACTTGGGTCAGAATTTCGGTGTCTTCATCCTCGCAATGTGTCTCACGGGGTGGATTGGCACGTCGTCACTGACACGAACCCAGTTCTACCGCTTCAAGCGACGGGAATACGTCTTGGCTTCAAGAACCCTAGGTGCCAATGATGGCAGGCTGATTTTCAAGCACATCCTTCCCAATGCCATGGGAACCATCATCACTTCCTCTGTTCTTATCATCCCGAGCGTCATCTTCTCCGAGGCGACGATTTCCTACTTAGGCATCGGCCTTGCGGGTCTGCCGTCCTTGGGAACGATTCTTTCCAACAACCAGACCTACCTCTCGACATTCCCTTACCTTCTCGTTTTCCCATCGGTCATCATGGCCTTGCTCATGATTTCCTTCAACCTGTTCGGAAATGGACTGAGGGATGCCTTCAATCCTTCACTGAAAGGAGCGGACTGATATGCTCGATCCCAAGAAATACTGCAAGTTCGACTACGACCATACCGAAAAAGTCCTGGAGGTCAAGGATCTCCACATCGCCTTCAAGACGGATCACGGCATCGTCCATGCCGTCCGGGGCGTATCCTTCGATCTTCACAAGGGCGAGACTCTTTGTCTCGTTGGCGAGTCCGGCTGCGGAAAGTCCACGGTCTGCAAGGCCCTTATGGGCATCCTTGCCAACGAAGCCATCATCGAAGGCGGAAAGGCCATCTATGAGGGCGAGGATCTGACGAAGATCTCCGAGGAGGAGTTCCATCGCATCCGCGGCCACAAGATCGGCATGATCTTCCAGGATCCTCTCTCTTCCCTCAATCCGATCATGAAGATCGGAAAGCAGATCACCGAGGCAACCCTCATCAACAAGAACATCCTGCGCCAGCGCTATGAGGAGCTCATTTCCAAGGAACTCATCGCCTACAAGAACTGCGTCACCGAATACCGGAGCCAGAAGCAGCTTCTCCAGGAGGAGGCTTCCGTCTTCGAGACCGACCAAAAGAAGCTCCTCTCCGACAAGTGCTACGACATGAAGAAGGCCGGCGTCAATCCAAACGACATCAGCCGCTATCGTAGCGAGAAGGAAGAGGAAATCGCAAAGGAAGTCAAGAAGATAAAGGAGAGGAACAAGGTTGCCCTTGTCGAGAACAAGAAGAAGTTCAAGGCAGCAATCCCGCCTCTGAAGGTGGCCCTTTCCAAGAGAAAGAAGGAAGCCAGGAAGGAAAATCGGATTTACCTTTCCGACCTCAAGGCGGAAACAAGGAAGAAGCTTTCCGAAGTCAATGCCGAACTTAAGAAGGAAAACAATCCGGAAAAGAAGAAGGAACTCCTTGCCAAGAAGAACGCCATCCATGAGGAATTCGTCTCCAAGACCAAGGTGACCAAGAAACAGGCCAAGGAAATGGCCCTCCAGGTCATGCGCGAAGTCGGCATCCCCCAGCCAGAGGTCCGCTTCAAGCAATACCCCTTCGAGTTCTCCGGCGGCATGCGGCAGAGAATCGTCATCGCTATTGCCCTGACGGCAAATCCGCAGGTCCTCATCTGCGACGAGCCGACGACCGCCCTTGACGTCACCATCCAGGCCCAGATTCTCGAGCTCATCAACCGTCTCAAGAAGGAACGCAACATGTCCATCATCTTCATCACGCACGATCTGGGAGTCGTCGCCAACATGGCCGACAGGGTCGCCGTCATGTATGCCGGCAAGATCGTCGAGGTCGGAACCGCCTTCGAGGTCTTCTTCGAGCCGAAGCATCCCTATACATGGGCTCTCCTTTCCTCCATCCCCGACATCGATTCCAAGGAAAAGCTCGAGGCCATACCAGGCACGCCGCCCAATCTCGTCAACCCGCCCAAGGGCGATGCCTTTGCTCCAAGGAACAAGTACGCCCTTGCCGTCGACTACGAATACGAGCCGCCCCTCTTCCAGCTCAGCCCGACCCATTTCTGCTCATCCTGGCTTCTCTACAAGGACTTCGCTCCCAATGCCGTCCCTCCGAAGATCGTCACGTCCCGTATCGAGAAGGCCCTGAAAGACGAGGTGAAATATGAACAACGAAAAGATTGAGAACGCCTACCTGGAAAGCAATCCCATCGAGGAAGAAACCGAACTGACCGAGTCCGCCACGAAGATGGAAACCGCGACGGGAGAAGGAAGGGTCATCGACAGGGATGACAGCGAATTCGAGGAACACGTCATCGACGATGCTCTCCACGAAGTCCCCGAGCACAAGGGCCATGTCAAGGTCAAGGAAGAATACGTCCGCGACAATATCCTTCTTTCCGTCAACCACCTCAAGCAGTTCTTCCCCATGGGAAAGTGGCCGAAGAGGTCCTGGCTGAAGGCCGTCCATGATGTCTCCTTCCAGATCAAGAAGGGCGAATGCCTCGGCCTTGTCGGCGAATCCGGCTGCGGAAAGACGACGACGGGAAGAAGCATCATCCGTCTTTACGACATCACGTCCGGCTCGGTCTACTACAAGGGCGTCCGCATCTCCGGCGGAACGCGCTGGAACGAGAAGGAAATCAAGTGGGTGACCCTCCGCGGAAAGAAGCGCATCAAGGAAATCCAAAAGGATCCGAACCTGTCCGAAGAGGAAAAGGGAAAGCAGATCCAGGCCATCCGCGAGAAAATCAGGAACACGACGGAAATCCAGAAGAAAAAGATTGCCCAGATCCGTTACGACAATCGTCACGTCGACAAGAAGCTGCTGAGCCAGATCCAGATGATCTTCCAGGACCCGATCGATTCCCTCGATCCGAGAATGACGGTCGAGGACATCATCCAGGAAGGTCTTCGCATCCAGGGCTTCCGCAATCGCGAGGAAAACCACAGGAAGACCGTCGAGGTCCTCGACGAGGTCGGCCTCATCCCGGAATATTGCTCCCGCTATCCCCACGAGTTCTCCGGCGGACAGAGGCAAAGAATCGGCATCGCCAGGGCCCTGATCATGAATCCGGAGCTTCTCATCTGCGACGAGCCGATTTCCGCCCTCGATGTCTCCATCCGTGCCCAGATCATCAACCTGCTCAACGAACTGAAGAGGACAAGACACCTCTCGATGCTCTTCATCGCCCACGATCTCTCCGTCGTCAAGTACTTCTGCGACAACATCGCCGTCATGTACTTCGGCAACATGGTCGAGAAGGCCTCTTCGGATGAGCTCTTCCGCCATCCTCTCCATCCCTATACGAAGTCGCTTCTTTCCGCCATCCCGAAGCCAAACCCGCTTTCGGAAAAGAGAAGGAAACGTATCATCTACGACCCACGGTCCGTTCATGACTATTCTTCCCAGAAGCCGACCTTCCGGGAAATCGTCCCCGGGCACTGGGTCCTTTGCAACGATGCGGAAGAGAAGCGGTATCTTGAGGAAATCCGCCGGGAGGACGCCAGAGAGGCGAACAAGAGCAATCCGCTCTACCTCTCCCTGACGGAGGATCTCTTCGAGGACAACGACAATTTGGACCTTGCCTCGCTTTTGCCCGAGGAAGTGCCGCACATCGTCGAATGAGAATCGCCGCCTGCTTTCGAGAGCGGGCGGTTTTTTGATACGGAAACCTTCAAAGCCGTGGAAAAGACGTCCATTTCCCATGGGGAATAGGCTATAATTTCCTGGAAAGAGGATTACACCCATGGAAAAGACCAATACGAAGGTGACGCTTCGCCAATGGCTTGTTTTCGTTTTCGTCGGTCTTGCCGGCCAGTTCGCATGGTCGATCGAGAACATGTATCTCAACACCTATCTTTACTATCTCTCGACGACAGGGCAGGGCTTCGATCCATCGCCGATGGTGGCATGGACGACGGCCCTAAGCGCCATAACGGCGACGATCACGACGATCTTCATGGGCTCCCTGACGGACAAGGTAAGGAAACGTAAGATCTTCATTGCCCTTGGCTATGTCCTCTGGGGCATCGCCACGGCTTCCTTTGGCTTGGTCGACGTCGGCAATGCCCAGAGCATCATTCCCGTCAGCATGAGTGCCATGACCGCCGCGATCCTTGTCATCGTCATTGACTGCATCATGACCTTCCTGGGATCGACGGCAAACGATGCGGCCTTCAATTCCTATGTGACCAAGAATGTCCGTGACGAGAACCGCGGAAAGGTCGAAGGCGTCCTTTCGATTCTTCCCCTTGTCGCGATGCTGATCATCTTCGTTGCCCTCAATGGCCTGACGGCTTCCGGGCAATGGGATCTCTTCTTCTATATCATCGGCGGAATCGTCATTCTCGTCGGCATCGTTTCCTTCTTCCTCATTCCGCGGGAGGAAAAGGAAGAGCCCAGCGACAGGAAGCTTCTTCCCATCCTTGCCGAAGGCTTCCTTCCCAAGACGGTCAAGGCGAACAAGAATCTCTATCTTGTCCTCCTTTGCTATTTCGTCTATGGCGTCGCCATCCAGGTCTTCTTCCCCTATCTCATGGTCTACGTGGAAAGGACCGTCCAGGTTCCAAACAGCGGCGATTCCTTCCTGACGCCCTTTGCCATCGTCATGGCGATTGCCTTGATTCTCGGTTCTGCCGGAAGCGTCCTCATCGGTTTCCTCTCCGATCACCGGGGAAAGACGAAGATGATCGTCCCGACGACGGCCATCCTCGCATTGGGCCTCCTTCTGCTTTTCTTCGCCCCGGACATTTCGGGGGACATCGGACGCTATGCCTATACCGCGCTTTCCGGCATGGTCATGATCCTTGGCTATGTCGCCATGCCGACGATCCTCAATTCCCTTGTCCGCGACTATATTCCGAAGGGCAAGGAAGGCAGCTTCATGGGCGTGCGCATGGTCTTTGTCGTCGCCCTGCCGATGTGCATCGGTCCCTTTATCGGCAATGCCCTGAACCAGATGACCGGCGAGTCCTACTTCAACGAATATGGCGTCGAAGCTTCCCTGCCGTCGAAGTACGGCTATCTTGTCGGTCTTGTGCTTCTCCTTCTGATATTCATCCCCTACTTCTTCCTCAGGAAGAACACTCGCTACGACAGGAACGAAGGCTATCTCCTCAAGGACCTCGTTCCCCAGAAGACGCTTCCCGATGTCCACAGGGAAGAGCATCCGCGTCCTTCCTTCGCAAGGGAAAACTTCCTCTCCCTTGAGGGCTATTGGGACTATGCCATCCAAAAGGACGAAAGGATTCCGGAGAACTACGAAGGCAGGATACGCGTTCCCTTCGCCGTCGAGTCCCCGATGAGCGGCGTCAACCGTCTTCTTTCCCCGGACGAATACCTCTTCTACCGGCGGCACGTCGAACTGGACGAGCGCTTTGACAGGGAGCACGTCTTCCTCTTCTTCGAGGGCATCGACCAAGTGGCCGACGTCTATGTCGACGGCGCCCTGGTCTGCCATCATGACGGTGGCTATACGCGCTTCTTTGTCGATGTCCGTCCCTATCTCAAGGGGCCTTCCTTCGAACTTGTCGTCCGCGTAAAGGACGTGACGGATTCCTCCCATCGGATGACGGGGAAGCAGCGTCTCAAGCCGAATGGCTGGTTCTATTCTTCCTCAAGCGGCATCGTCAAGAGCGTCTATCTGGAGGCGGCCGGCAAGGAAGCGATACTGGGAATCGACCTGGAACCGGAATTCGACGAGAAATGCGTCCATGTCCTTGTCCGTGCCAAGGACGATTTCCCTGTCCGGATAAAAATCGGCGACATGCCGGAAAGGATCCTTTCGACAAACAGGGAAGAGAGGATTCCGCTTCTTCCCTTTAGGCCGTGGTCGCAAGAGAAACCCTATCTCTACTCAGTCCGCGTCGAAAGCCAGGATGATGTCGTGACGTCCTACTTCGGCGTGAGGAAGATCGAGATCGGGACGGGAAAGGACGGAAAGAGGCATATCTATCTCAATGGAAACAAGGTCTTCCTCAATGGCCTTCTCGACCAAGGCTACTATCCTTTCGGCGGATTGACGGCAGAATCCTACGACCTCTTCCGGAAGGACATCGAGAATGCCAAGATCCTGGGCTTCAACTGTCTGAGGATGCATGTCAAGGTCGAGGAGGAAAGGTTCTACTATGAGGCGGCAAGACAGGGCATGCTCCTTATCCAGGACATTCCCAACGGCGGCGAACATATCCCCTTCTTCAACGTCGTCTTCCCGAGAACAAGCGTCTTCCTCTTCAATCACAGCTTCTTCCTGACCGAGAAGGGCTATGGCAGGAAGGACGAACAGGGAAGGAAGAAGTTCATCCAGGATAGCCTTTCCATCGTCCATGACCTGACCAACAATCCTGCCGTCCTTGTCATCACCATCTTCAACGAGGCATGGGGCGAATTCCAGCCGGAGAAGCTTTATTCCATCCTCCGGGAGGAATACCCGCATTTCCTTTACGATACGGCGTCGGGATGGCTGGACACGCCAAAGTCCGATTTCTTCTCCATCCATAGCTATACCCTTCCCCACATTCCAAGACGGAACAAGGATCGTCCCTATGTCCTGACCGAGATCGGCGGGGCCTCGTTCAAGATCGATGGCCACTACTTCTATCCCAAGGTCTATGGGCATCATGTCTGCCGGAGCCTGGATGCCTTCAACAGGCGGTATCGGAAACTGTACGAAGGCTTCTTCCGTCAGATCGAGAACGGAAGCCTCAACGGCCTGATCTATACCCAGCTCAATGACTGCGAGACGGAGGCAAATGGTCTCTACACGCTCGACAGGGAATGGCTCAAGGCCGACGTGCGGATGGTCCACGACATCAACAAGGAAATCCAAAGGCTTTCCAAGGAATAAGGAAAAGACGGCAGCAAGTCGTGACTGCCGTCTTTTTGATGTTGTGCTCTCTTCCTACTCGAGATTGGCGTACTGATCGTCGTCGACAGGCTCGAGCCATTCGTTTGACGAACCTTCCGTCGGGACGGATATGGCGATGTGCGTGAACCAGGAATCCTTCGTCGCGCCATGCCAGTGCTTGACTTCCGGCGGGATGATGACGACATCGCCGGGATGAAGCTTCCTTGGCTTTTCCTGCCATTCCTGGTACCAACCCTCGCCGTCCGTGCAGAGGAGGATCTGACCGCCCTTGTGGTGGATATGCCAATTGTTGCGGCAGGCAGGCTCGAATGTGACGTTGGCGATGTTGGCCTCGGTGGAGACCAAGGGCTTGAGATAGCTCTTGCCGATGAAGTAGGGGGCAAAGGCCTTGTTTTCCTCTCCCAGCCCGAAGAGCGGTTCCTTCGGTTCGGAAGCGTCCTCAGCATAGACTTCCCGGACGAGGGGGAAGATTGCCCAGGCATTGGGCCAGCCGACATAGAAGGCAAGATGGGTGACGATCTCGACCATTTCCTCTTTCGTGACGCCGTTCTTCCTGGCCGTCTGGAGATGGGACTTCAGGGAATTGTCGAAGATGCCCTTTGTCATCAAGGCGGTGACGGTGATGATGCTTCTTGTCTTGAGGGGAAGCCTGTCCTCCCTGGACCAGACCTCGCCGAAGAGGACGTCATCGTTGAGCCGTGCGAATTCCGGGGCGAGGTCGCCGAGGAGCTTTCTTCCTGCCGTTTGCTTTATGGCCATGTTCTTTCCTTTCCGGGTGCCCAATATAATTGACACGCTGTCAACAATTAGATTCTAGACGCTTGGGAAGGTCCTGTCAATGCTCAGTCGAAAGAACCTCCTGCGTTGACTTGTCCCAAGGCCGATGCTAAGATTTTTTCGATGAAAAGAACCTCCAGTCCCGAAGACGTCCAAGTGCGTCGCGACGATATCGTGTCGGCATGCGAAAGCCTTTTCGGTGTCTTTGACTACCAGGACATCAACCTCAAGACAATCTCCGAAAGGACGCAACTGTCGCGCCCTTCCATTTACAATTACTTCAAGACCAAGGAGGAAATCTTCCTTGCCTTGACGGAACGCTATCTTGTCTCCTTCATGACGGATATCGAAAAAAGACTTCTTGACCGGAAGCACGACCGTGATGAGATTGCCCATATCCTATCGGAAATCATCCAGAAGCATTTCAAGCTTATCGAAATCTTTTCCGTCCATATGACGGATCTGGAGACCCATACGCCAATCGAATCCTTGGTTCATTTCAAGATGCGATTCAAGGAATTCATCGATCTCCTGAAGAAGGCGATGCTCTTTCAGTATCCCGATGCCGATGAGGACAGCCTCGACTTCTTCTGGGAATCCTTCGTTGCCAGTCTCCATGGCATCTATCCGATGACGACGCCCTGCCAGGAACAGAAAGAGGCGATGAAAAGGGCGGATATTGCCCTTCCCCTCTCCAAGAAGGAATTTATCGAAAGGACGATGCACCTGCTCCTGTCCATTTTCTGATACGGAATGCGCAAATCCTTTCCGTCTTGTCCGGTTTTTCGGGGGGGGGATATAATAGTCTCAACGAAAGGAGACTATTATGGCTCTCATCCAATTGGATCATGTCTCGAAATTCTATTCACAAGGAAAGACTGCGGCAAAGGGCCTTGACGATGTTTCCTTGTCTTTTGACAAAGGCGAATTCGTTGCCATAACGGGCGAATCCGGTTCCGGCAAGACGACCCTCCTCAATGTCATCACCCTGATGGACAACTATGACGAAGGCGATATCCTTTTCGAAGGCAAGAGCACGGCCGATTTTTCCGAGGACGATCTTCTTTCCTTTAGGCGGGACTATGTTTCCTTCGTCTTCCAGGAATACAACCTCATCCCGAACCTCAGTGCACGGGAGAATCTTGTCATCGGCCTCGTCAACAAGGGATACGACCGCAAGGAAGCCCGGAAGAAGGCCGAGGAAGCCTTGAAGGAATGCGGCCTCGAAAAGAGGATGCACGAGAAAGTCGTTCGCCTCTCTGGCGGCGAAAGGCAAAGGGTCGTCATCGCAAGGGCCTTGGCTCTTGATAGCCCGATCATTGCCTTCGACGAGCCGACGGGAAACCTTGACTCGAAGACCGGAAAGGAAATCATCGATCTCATCGACAGGATCAAGGAAAATCGCCTCATCCTTTACGTGACCCACGACTATGCATCCATCGAAAGGCTCTGCAACAGGCATATCGTCCTGGAAAACGGCCGCCTTTCCTCGGATGTCCAACTTGGCGAAAGGAATATCACGAAGGAAACGGAAAAGGTGGAAAGAGGGAAGAAGAATTCTCTCTCCTCGCTCCTTCTTTCCTGCTTTTCCTTGATCTTTTCGGCTCCCAAGAAGTTGGCCTTGATGTGTCTTTCCGTCTTTCTTTTGACATGCTCCACGATCGGAATCGTGTTGGCAGGGACGTTCGCCGTCAATAATTTCAATAATGGCATGACTACCCTGTACAATCGTTATCATCCTGTCGCTTTTTCGGACAGAAGCACGAACATGCTCTATGTCTTTGGTGATGATGAGACGCCTATTCCCGAAGCGGCACCGGAAGGCTCCGTGGCTTATCAATCCGTTTCCTATCTTCCCTTCGTGAACCTCTTTGTCGGGATCGGACGGCGGAACGTTGATGAAATAGACTATTGGAGTGATTATAACTCTTATTATCGAGTATCGAAAACCATCGAACTTCCCGATGAAGCCAATCTCTCATATGGCGAAAAAGGCGGAGATGAAGGTTTCTATGTTCTTTTCAGCGAAGACCTATCATCCGATACAAGAACGGAAAACATGGACTTTCTGAAGGACTATGTCGGAAGGCCAAGCCGTTTCGAAACCCAGTCTTTCCCGATAATGTCCCTCGCCTCCGTTCTTAATTCGGGAAACGATATGTCGGAAGGCGAGAGGAGGCTTGCGAACTATATCGAATCCCTGCCTCTACTCGGCGTCGGCTTTGGGGATACGGGAAGAAACTCGGTTTCCGTGTGCTTTCCTTTGGCGACGGCCGAGAAAATCAGTCAGGAAGTCGAGGCCTGTTTCAAGAGCCTTTTGCTGGATCCGCCTTCGTCGCTTGATTATCAGACGAATTTCTACCTTCCGGTCCCCCTGGACTCGACGAGGTGCCTTTCCGTTTCCTATCATGACACGCCATTCATCATGGAGCACTACCTGATGGGCCTAGGAGAAAGGACGAAAGATGACATGATGGAGCCATTCCTCTTCTTTTCCGATTCCTGGGCAGGCAAAGAGAATGAGATCCTCGTTACTTTCAACGGAACGGAACACACCCTTTTTGACCTTTTGTCCCTCTTCGATGATTTAATTGACATGGACAAGGCTTTTTCAAGGCCGGTTTCCGAAGAGGAAGGCCGGGCTCCGGGAAGTGTCTATGCGACCAGCATTAGCGACTACATTGCCGATTTTCCGGCTTCTGCCAATCTTCCTTTATTCGCCCTTCTTCTTGTCCGCACCAAGTCGATGGCAACTGTTTATTACCCGAGTTCCGCTTCTTGTGAGCAGGGGCTTAAGACACTTCAGGACGATGGCTACCGGGCTTATTCTTCCAATCATCGGTATTGGGTGGGGGAGGAGCCGACGTCCCTGGACTACATCCAATACTGCTTTTCCGCCATTTTCATCGTCTTCATTGTCCTTGTCATCCTTTTTGTCTTCTTCTTCGTTACCTATCCCATCATCAAGGCCATCCTCAAGCGCTACAACGCCGATTTTGCCGTCCTTGCCACGCTTGGATACCCGCGCAAATCCCTCTTCCTTTTCCGCTCCGTCATCATCCTGCTTCCGATGATGCTTACCTATATCGTCGTTTCCGCCATTGTCGTCACCTTCCTGCATTTTGCGGCCCCGGGCTTTGTCCTTCCCTATCTCTTCGTCGTCGGATTCTTCCTCTTGCTTCTCTTTGGTGCCCTGCTTCTTATTCGCTTCTACCGTGCGGAAAGCAAACGCACCCTCAATAGTATCCTCAAGGACAGTGGAGGTCAAAGATGATCACGCTAGAACATGTCTCAAAGAGCTTCCAAAACGGGAAAGAACGTCTGCAGGCCTTGGATGATGTCTCGCTTTCCCTTCCCGACAAGGGGATGGTCTTTCTGTTGGGGAAGTCGGGCTCCGGAAAGAGCACCCTGTTGAATCTCGTCGGTGGCCTGGACACGTATGATGGGACAATCGACTATGGCTCGCTTGGCAAGGTCAGCAGGAGAAACATGGAAGCCTTCCGACGGGAAAACATCGGCTACGTCTTCCAGGACTTCTATCTCGACGAGGAGTCGACCGTCTTCGAGAATATCCGCCAGGGCCTGAGCATCAGCGGCATCGATGACATGGAAGAGGTCCGGAAAAGGGCAGACAGTGCCCTGAAGGCCGTTTCCCTCTCCCTCTACAAGCGTCGCAAGGCCAGCCAGCTGTCCCTCGGACAGAAACAGCGCGTTGCCATTGCCAGGGCTATTGCCGCGAAGCCTAAGATCCTTCTTGCCGATGAGCCGACCGGAAACCTCGACAGCAAGAACGGCGAGAATGTCATGTCGATCCTTAAGGGCCTGAGTCGGGACATCCTCGTCCTTGTCGTCAGCCACAACGAAGGCCTCGCCTATCGTTTTGCCGATGTCCTTTATCGGATCGCGGATGGGAAAATCCAGGAAGAAGAGCGGATTGCTCCTGCCAAGGAAGCCGTGTCTCTCCCCAAGGGTGTCGAGACGGAAAGGATGGATGGGGAAATCGGATCGATTGCCATCACCCTCTACCAGGAAAAGGGCATCCTTGCCAAGGAGAGCATCTCGATTCTTCGGACGGGCGGAAAGACATATATCCATCTTCCGAAAGGGTTCGAAGTCGTTGCGGAAGAAATTCAGCCAGTCGTAAAAGCGGAAGTTCCGGAGACGAATCCCTCGGATGTGCGATTCGACACGGCCGGCTTCGACGATTCCAAAAGAAAAGGGGGTCTATTCCATAAGGCGCTTTTCCGGAACATGATGAGCCGCAAGGGAAATCGGATCCTTGTCGTCATCTCGATCCTTCTTGCCCTTATCATCCCTATCTGCCTCGGGCTTCGGTTCACGATGTATGAGCAAAGAAAAAGCATGGTTATCGATGATTTTTCGGAGACAAGGCAGCTTGGTGTCCTCAACAATGGCGTGGAATACAATCGGATCGAAGGCTATTTGGACTTGCTCGAGGATCCGGATTCCGGCATCCTTTCGCCCTATCTTGTCGAATCGGAGGTTGCGGCACAGGATTTCGAGGTCTTGAAACCGCCCTATGGTATCGAAAGCAATGATAACGCCTTTTATGGAATTGGCTTCCTTTCCTTGGAATGTCTTTCCCGGGACGAGGTTCGCCTTTTGCCTTCCTCTCTCTCCTTTTCCTCCCTCTCGTATGGCGATATCCTTATCGATAAGTACCTTGCCATGTCGCTTCTTTCTTCCCTCAAGGCACAGGATTACGATGACATCATCGGAACGAAATGGCACTTCTACGGCGTCGACGGAAGGAAGAAGGACTATACGATTGCCGGAATCCTCGACGGCAATTCCCGGACAAAGAGAATCTATTTTGCCGGTCTGGACTCAAAGGATGTCTTCTTCCTGTCTGCCCTCTCGAGAAGCCAGGATCCGGAAGCGACCTTCGATCTTTCGGACCTTCGGATACGGATCCTGACCGCTTCGATGCCTGGCGGGGAAAACAAAAATGCCTTCGGGTCCAAGGTCTTTCGTGAAGAGATGCGGCTATGCTCGATGTTTTTACAAGGAACATTTGTCGATTTTGATGAGACCCTTGCCGATAGCGCCTATCCTGAGGATGAGGGGAAGAAAGTCCTCTACCTTCCGGAAGGAAAGGCGGACGTGCTTGAACGCTTCACCGCAAACCTGATCGATAGAACATCAAGGATTCCTATCCTGAACGCGGATAACTATCCGGATGTCACATATGTCGATACGCTTTCCGCTCCCTTGAAAGAAAAGCAAATCGGTATCTATCTTTCCAAGGACCTCTATGATTCCATTGCCCAGAATGTCAGCCGTTTCCCCGTTCTGGACGAATATTCCAGCATGTCCCTGGATTCCGATCCCTTCGAAGTCGTCGTCCAAGGCTATTTCACCGGGGATGGCGACCTTCCTTCCATCCTTGAGGAGGACTTCCGTTTGCCTCTGCTGTTCTCTTTCTCCACGACCGGAGGCCTGGACTCGAATTCGCTTTATGGTTCCTCGGGCATCTACTTCCGCTTCCATTGCCGCAATGCCGAGGAGACGATTTCCTATCTGGAGGAGAATCGCCCGGAGGTCATGACGCTGTCTGCGAAGACGTATTTCGAACACGCCGTCGACACCAAGGACATCGACCTCTTCTATGTCGCCATCCTTGTGGTGACCGCATTCCTTCTTGCTCTCTACGCCATCTTCTTCAAGACGCGCCTTGCCCAGGACGAGAGCGTCCTCGCCATCTATCGTGCCTTGGGGCTGGACAAAAAGGTCATTCTTGCCCATTATCTTTGCGATATCCTCGGGAAGGTTACGCTTTTCTTCGTCCTTCCCTATATTGCCGTTGCCCTGTTTTCCTTCTTCTTCTGGGACATTTTCGCCCCCGTATACGTCCATGTCCTGGCCATCCTTATTACCTATCTCCTTGTCGTCCTCTTTGTCCTTCTTCCCCTTGGCCTGACCTTGTTGAAGACGCCGCGCGAGATGCTTCTGAAGAAGGATATCTAGGCGTTTTCCTTGCATTGCGCGAGGAAGTCGACCATACTTTTTCTGCAAGGAGAAAGACAGGGAAATGATCATAGTCGCTATTGCGGAAGACGACGGCGAAATCGCCGAGCATCTCGGCCATTGCAAGGCCATTCACTTCTACAGGACGGAAAACGGGAAGATCCTCGATGAGGAAAAGGTTGCCTGCACAGGACAGGGGCATGAATACATGCTCGCCCTCCTGGTGGAAAGGAAGGCGCAGGTCCTTGTCTGCAACAGCATCGGAAAGCCGGCCGTGGAAGGACTCGAAAAGAGGAACATCGAAATCTTTCCGGCCCTTGTCGGCGATGTGAGGGAGGCCATCCTCGAATACTTGGACGGATCCCTTCCCAAGGTACCGGTGGAACACCTTTTCCATTCCTGCTGCCACCACGGACAGGGCGAGGAAGAAGGCTGTCATTGCCACTGCTGCCACGACGAAGGCCACTGCCAGGAAGACTAGTGAAAACAAAGGTCGACATTGCCCGAAGGCAACGTCGGCCTTTTTTCATGTCCTCAGCGGAAGAGGTGATAGTGTTTCCTTTTCGTCCGGTATTGAAGGAAACGATAGCAGAAGCCGAATGCCAGGAAGATGGCAAGGAGAATCCAGATCCAATAGAAGACGCCTATGTAGGTCCCTTTTCCGAACCAGGTGTTCTCAAGGTAATCCAGGAAAGGATAGGGGGCAGCCGTCGTGCCATTGTCCCAGCGGATTCCCGAATAGGACATGGCCATGATCATCCCGAGATAGAGGATGGGATAGGCAAGAGAGAGGAAGATGTCAAGGATCCTTATCTTGTAGACGGTGTTGGTGAGGATGAAGTCGATCATCGAGAGGAAGGGGATGATGACGTGGAAGCTGACGGAGGTATAGGAGTCCAAAAGCGCGATTCCGCCCACGGGAACCAGGACGAAGTCGAACAGGCATCCCGTCATCGTGATGGCGATGATGGCGAAGAATCGAATCATGAAGGTCAGCCTTCCGCCATACCAATGCTTTCCGAAATAGCGGCCGATGTCCGCCACGAGGAAGACGAGTGTCGTAACCAGGATGAAGAAGTTCGAAAGGATGGTGAAGTAGGAGAAGATGAGGGCGGATCTCTCTTCGATGGCCTGGACGATGGTGACGACGAAAGCGGACAGGGAGAAGAAGAGGATGATCGACTTGAGGACGGCGGAGAGAATGAGGATGTCCCGGGAGTGGGGATTGTCATGAAGCGTCTCAACCATTTTCCTTTTCCTCCTTTCTTTCATAGATGACAGTCGACATCTTTCCATTGAGATAGGAGGAATAGACGTCGTATTTCTTCTCGCTTTCGAGAAGCGTCAGGAAGAATCGGATTCCGGGAATGGCGTCCAGATACAGCAGAAAGGCCATGAATGCAAAAAGTCTTTCCTTGTCGGACGCTCCTTCCTTTTCGAGAAGGCCGATATGGTATTTTACCGTTCCCTTTCTTGATGTCTGCTTGATGGCCTTGATTTTTGAAATCGAAGGAAGCTCTTCGGCAAGGTCCGAAATCCCGGAAAGGATTTCCTGTGGCAGGTCGATTACTTCCATGCGACTATTGGAGGTGAGCTCGCTCTCCTCGCGGAAGTCAATGTCTTCCTTTATCCTTCCGATGTTGTGTAAATCGCTTTCCTCCTTGTCCTTGAGCAATCCGTTCCGCCTCCGGTAGCCGTCAATGGCAAGAAGGCCATCCTGAAGATAGGTTTCGTCCAAATGACAGGCTCTTTCGATTCTTTCGATGCCGGCAGCGTCATCCTGTTGTAAGAGAAGAAGGCCGAGACGATAAAGGGCTAGAGGGTAGTCGGGATTTTCCGACAAAGCCTTTTCGTAACAGCTTCTTGCCTCTTTTGTCTTTCCTTGTCTTTCCATGAGAAGGCCATGGACGGCAAGGGAGAGGAAGGGGCTATCGAAGCTAAGGCCATACAAATCCTTATAGACACCATATTCCCGATAGCGTGTCCATGGATATTCTTTCCGCCATCTTCTTGGATGCTTTTTTCCAAGGGAGAGGATGGCTTCTGCTCTGTCTGGTTCGGACTTGTCGAACAGGGACGTTCTTTTCAGCGAGATGTTATCGACTCGATAACGTTCCATTTTTCCGCGGAATGTCGGATTCTTGCTTAAATAGGAGACAAACCTTTGTTCATTATCAAGGATGGCTTTGTACTTTTGATTGAAAATTGTCAAGAAGAAATCATCATGATACTGAGAATGCTTAGAGTATATTGCATTAGGGATGTTCCAGCTGTCATAGAAGGACAGAGCCATCTTCTTGGCGAGTCCGGATAAATATTCTTTTTGCCTTCCGCTCTTCATCAAGGCATCGTCCCGGAGAATTTCCTCCCAGTGGTCTTTCGACAGAAGGAAGTCGGAGCAAAGCGCCTTCTTGAGACGGAGAAGGATACGGAAGAAGAGGATATTCACGAAATTGAGAAAGGTGTTGTATTGGGTCCACTCGTCCATTCTACCGATTCTTCTTGAGAGGCGGTCATAGGTCCTGAGAATCGGGGAGTGTTCCGTTTGCGCCTCATAGGCAATCAATCCCTCAAGCTCTTCGTCATCGAGATAGGCAAAGAGATTCGTCCCAAGGCGCAGAGTCGTTCTAAAAGGGCGTCGGACAATCTCGAATCCGTTTCCGAAAACAAGTAAGACGCGGACAGGCTTCCCGGCGAAGGACTTTGCGAAAAGGGTATGGATTGCTGTCTTCTTTCCGAGGATGATGCTCTTCTTTCTCTCTGAGAGGAAGGGCCCGACAAGAGCCGTCGTAAGGGTTGCCAACAGGATGGCGAGGACGAATGCCGGGATGACATATGCGACATGGAGGCGCATGAAATAGAGAGCGGAAAAGCCAAGCAGGAAGAGGGAAGAAAGCAAGAGGAAGATATAGGCATATCCAAATAAGAGGAAAAGGGATGGCTTGATTAGGACATGCCTTTCTTTCCTGGGGTCGAAGTGCCTTTCCTTTTTGAAACTGTCGAGTACCTTCCGGGAATTGTGATAACGATCCCTCTTGAGAAAAAGAAAGAGGACATTGAAGAAGAGGATTAGGAAAAGGATGCCTCCGGAAATGCAGGCAATAATCATCATGGAAAAATCGGCCTTTTCCAAAAGAAGGGAGAGGCACATCAAGGCAAGATAGATGGGAATCAACGTCATCAAGATTAGGTATTCGATATTTTCTTTTTTCATATTGCCTCCTTTCGCAAGCTTTCCAACATGGGGCCACTTTGCATTTGCTTGTTCATTATATTCCAATTCCGTCGCGATAGGCAGAAGGAGTCACGAAGAATAGGCGAAAAGGAAAATTGTACATGTAAGAGCTTCCAACAGACTGTCATGAAATTGAAATGAATGCTTGAAATCGTGAGGGTTTTCTTTCGGAAAGAGTACTGAGTAATGCGCTAAGATGTCACAAACAAGATGGAGAAGACTATTTTCTCTTATTTTTAAATCCTTCAATGCCAGTTGGAAAATAAAATGTGATGGTTTGAAAGCGCTTTTGCACCTAATAAAGCGGAAAGTTCTCGTTTTGCCCTTTTCATGACTTTTCTTCGTCCCTAAAATGAAAAACATATAAGAAAGGGCACACATTATGAAAAAGTCAAAAGCAGTTTTCTCTCTTTTATCCCTTCTTCTCTTGACGGGCTGCAACAACACGGTAGGAACAACGACACCACCGGCGTCTTCCACGACACCTCCTTCTACGACAACGCCGGCAACCGATCCGACGACGCCGTCTACGCCAACAACCCCGACAACGACACCATCCACACCGGACCCGGACTCCACTTCGTCGAGCGATTCTAGCAATTCCAGTGTAGAACCTATCGAGAAGACAGACGAGCTGACGGATGAGATGTTCGCTCCCCTTCAGGGTGGCTATGCCGCAAATATCATCTCGGAAACATGGTATGCGGGCGATACCGATCCCTCCAGCTATTTCTTCGAGGTTTTGGCAAACAAGGATAATTTCGAAGTCGGCCAATATACCATCAAGACAGGGACAAGTGATGAAAAGGGTTCGCTAATCAATGATGGCTACCATCATTATCAGCAGGATCCCGCCGAGGCCGATGAAGAATATCCTTATCTTTACAGTGCCTCCCTCTCCTTGGGAAACAAGGTCATCTACACCCCTGTCCTTGGACAGGATCCTTATACCTATGAGGAGATTCCCCTGACTTGGGAGGAGGGACGTCTTTCCAACGTCTTTGCATCCCTGAGCATCGAAGACTTTGTCCGGGAAGGCGATGAGAACCGTTTCAATCTGAAGATGAACGATTCTTCCCTCTCGGATGTCTACCTGGCCATCGGAAATCAGCTTTACATCGATGATCACAACGATCTCGCAAGTTTCACCCTTCTTACCAATGGCGATGCCATCGTCGGTTTCGAGACCGTGTTCGAGACCTACGATTCCGCTGGCGGAACATCCGTGACGAAGAGAAGCCATGGCACGTTCACGGATTTCGGTGCCGATGTCACGACAGCCGTCAAACCTCTTGAAGGTACGGAAGACTCCGAGTTTGCCGCGGCAATCGACAAGCTGCAGACGAACAATTGGACATTCGAAGCCGTCCAGCATTCCTATGACTATACGGCGGAAGTCTCCAAGGTTGCTGGAACATGGAAGGGAAAGGCCGATGGCGATTCCATGCTTTACGATTCCTTTGATGCCAATGGAAACAAAAACTTTGCCTACGGCTATTACGACTATTCAAATGAGGAGGGCGATTTCCTCCAAGGCGGCGTTCCTATCGGCGATTATTTCTATGAGGACAACGTGGTCTATTATCCTGCTTCGATGGCAGACATGTATCCGACATTCGATATCTCTTCCCTCTTCTTTGTCAAGGATGAAGCGCAATCCGTCGATGGAAAGCTTGTCTACAATATTAACCCCGATATCTTCATCTCCAGGGAAAACAACATCCTTCTCTTCACGGCCTTCGACTCCGATGGCTATTCCGATCTCATTATCTATATGACGATTACGATTACCGATGATGAAGTCATCATCCACAATCAGACCACGGAAGATCCGACGAAGAGCGGTCTTGTCTATGACATCACCTATCGCGACTTCGGAAAGCAGAAGGATCTCATTCCGGCGGATTCCATCAAGACCGATGCCACTGGTCTGACTTGGTCCGAACTGCTCTCCAACAATCAAGTCGTCCTCAAAACGCTGACCGACCTCTTCGGAAAGGAGCTTCTGGATTCCATACCGACATTCGGTGTTGCCAATGTCGGTGCCGATGTCACGACGCCTTCCAATCCGTGGTTCATCTGTTCCACCTATAGTGAAGAGCAGAATGAGGAACTTCTTACGAGCTACAGCGCCGCCCTTGAGGAAGCTGGATTCACGTCCGTCCCCAACGAAGAGGAAATCGTCACGTATCGTAAGTTGGTCACGGTCCGAAACAGACAATACTATCTTGTCGTAACCATCGAACCATTCTGGAATTCCATCCAAGGCTGGGGACAGTTCCAGGTTTCGTTCAGTTTTGCTAGCGCCCAAGCCTAAGGAGAAAACAGAAAATGTATCGTAACGCCAAAAGATTCCTTTGGATTCTTCCTATCCTTCTTCTTGCTTCCTGCAACGGAGGAGGAACCTCTGCTTCGACAACGACGCCTGCCGATAGCGCTACCACCCCATCGACGAATCCGCCTATTACCACGACACCGCCCTCGACCACGACATCGGATTCCCAGCCGGAGCAAAGTGGATTGACCGACGAAATCCTTGCCCCATTCAAGGAGGGTTTCGCCTCAAGGGGTGTCTATCGGAGCGGAACGCAGGCTACTGGCTATACCAAGAACGTCGTCGATACCTTCGCGACAAGAAAGAAATTCTATTTCATCGAATATGCATCGGTTCCTGACAGCATGATGCCTTCGATTGGATCCGTCAGTCAGAAGGTGCGCTATGTCTCCGGAGAAGGACTGATGGCGAGTCTCTATCAGGAAGAGCTCGGCCTCGACAACAAAGTCCATACCTATAACGTGGTCGATAGTGCTGGAAATCCTCTTGCCTGGTACCAAGCTGGCTATTCCAACGTCTTTGCCTACATCGATGCCGAAGACTTCGTCAAGACCGACCAGGAAAACGTCTACAGCCTGAAGATGGACGATCCCACCCTCAACACGGTCTACGCTCGCCTTCCCCAACAGCTTGTCGGCTATATGGGCATGGTTCTCCAGAGCTTCGAAGTTTATGTCGAGAACGGGACATTGACGACCTATTCCGCCGTTTTCGAACCCTTTGAGAGCAACTACGGAACGGCCTATGCCAGCGTCTCGGGAGAGTTCACCGCTTCCGGGGCGGATGCCTATCCGGAACTGACGCCGGTCGAAGGAACGGAAGACACGCTGTTCCGGACGAGGCTTGATGCTCTTAAGTCGAGCAACTACAAGGCACATGTCTCCACGGGCGGAAGGGAAATCGACGTCCAGGTCGAAGACGGCGAGAAGATCGTCTACGATATCGAGAACAAGAGCGGCAAATACCTCGGAAACTACGGATACTATCAGAAGACCGAGGATACTGTCCAGGGCGTCATCCGTCTGCAGGACAAATTCTATCCCGATAGCGCCCCCATTGCCGGTACGCTAACCTCCCTGATTCCGACGTTCAATATCTCCAGTCTCTTCTTCGACAAGACCGAAACGGAAGAAGGAACCCTCTATACCATGAAGGATAATCTCCCGGACATCACCTGCTATCCTTCCGACTATGGCATGCTTGCAGGATCGATTACCGGCGATCTTTCCATTCTCATCACGGACAAGATGGTCGAAATCACAAATACCATTGTCAATGGCGAGGAAAAATTCGTCTATTCCGATGAAGGAACGGTCAAGGACATCCTTGCCGATTTACAGCAAAACGGCGATTCCTTGACGTGGGCCATTCTGGCAAGCAATCAAAGCGATGAACTTGCAAAGCTTCTTGCGCGGATTCCTGAGGAAGCCTTAAACCAGATTCCCGTTCCCGGTGGTTACTACAACAACGTCGTTCTTGATGCCAGCTATCGCCCCAGCCAACCTGTCTTCTCCTACACTCTCAACGACTATGAAGAAGGCATGGCTCTTATGGAGACGATGGCCACAAAGCTTGTCGCAGCTGGATTTGTCCTTTCCACCGAGGCAGGCGTTCATAGCGGGGACCTCTATACGAAGACGGTCACCGTTGCCGGAGAGGAAAAGACCCTCTCTGTCGAAATCCATCTTGCCGCAGACTACTTTGTCTCGCCGCAATTCCTTGTCTATCCGAGTCTTTCTTGATTTGAAGAAACAGAAAGGAGAAAAGGATCATGAAAAAGACATATCCGTTAATCGGCTTCCTTTCATTTACCCTTTTAGCCTCCTGCACTGGCACATCCTCGACGACTCCTAGTGCGACTTTGCCGCCATCCACGACGCAAGACACGACGACCACTTCTGTCGAAACGACGACGCCTGCCACGACGAC
>CASDOO010000002.1 GCA_949282275.1 uncultured Bacillota bacterium
CTTCTGGAGATTCTCCAGACGGGTCCTGTGTAACGTGACATGTGAAATTCTCCTTTCTTTATGCGTTACGATGCATAAGATAGGCGAGAGCCGGGCATTTCCGGATGAGCGTCGTTCGCCCTCGTAGCAGGGCTACTTGTCAAGGCGTCATCGGTCGAAATGGTGCTTTCGTGCTACTGATGCGAGGGGTATTGTATCAAATGAGGTCGTCCTTTTCAACAGGAAAATGAAATCAAAGGGAATATTCGAAAATCTGGCTTTCGTCGCCGAACTTTTCGTTGGAAATCCAGGTGACGGTCTTGTCTGTCAGGTTGTAGAGGGAAGACCAGACCGTGATGCTGTTGCTGTCGCTGGGCTTTGTCGCATCCCACTTGCGGCGACCGAGTGTCTCGAGAAGGTCGAGACCTTTCTCCTTGGAGAAGGCGCCGCCGGGATTCGTGCCATCGGGATCGATGGCTTCGGGAATGGCAAGATAGCGGTCATGACCGCCCTTCTGGGCGTCTTCATCGTAGTAGCCGGGGGTGACGAGGAAGTTGGTAATGTATTGGAAAGACTGTTTGCCTTCCTTCTCTCCGATTTGGGCATCGGAATCGTTGTAGTAGACCTTCAGCTCCCTCCTCGTGCCATCGTCATTGCCAACATGGCCTTCGGGATCGACCCATTCCAGGATGGCGCTCTTTCCCGTGCTGTCGGCGACCATATAATGGAAAGAAGTATTGGCGGAGTCATGGAAATCGTACTGACGGACCAATTCGACCGCTTCCTCGACATTGTCGGCATAGTCCAGGATCATTCTCAGCATCGTCGTCGAGGTCAAGTCGGGCTTGTCGGTATTCTGGTCGGTACTCGACGTCTTTCCGTCCTTTTGCTGGTATGACATGTAGATGCCGCAGCTGACACCGGCATCGTTGATGCCGTCAAGCGGAACATAGGTACTGACAAGGGCCAGGGCATTGTCCATGAAGCCTTCGAGGTCGCGACCGCCCGTGATGCCAAGGAACTGAAGGTCCGCAGAGGAAATGGAGGCATGCCTTCCGTTTCCGGGATGCGTTTCCACGATCATCGCCGTCGTTGTCGAGAAGTCGTAGTTCCTTCCGAAATAGCGATCGCCTGTTTCATCCACGAAGGTAAAGGACGAACAGCCGATCTCCGGCGCGCTCAGGTCGATGTCGATGACGCCCTTCGTCAGGTTGCCGACGAGGAAGTCGATGAGCTCGTTGTCGCTCTTGGCCCCTCCCTGGTCCAGGAAATCCTGGAAGTAGTAGTCGCCCTGGACATCGATATGGTAGACAGGACCGGCCTTGTTTTCCGAATCGGCATCCGCGAGCTTGCGGATGGAAAGCATGCTGGCGATTTCGTTGTGCCAAAGGCCATAGACGGTTCCGCCGGCAGCGACGACAAGGACAAGAAGCGCCGTTCCCGTCCCGATGAGTATCTTCTTTGGAAGTGTCATGATTATCCTCCATTCAAACTGCTTGAAGATAGGGAATCCGTTTTCGGAAATCAATATAAAACGTTCAAACAATGAAAGAAAAGCAAATCATTATAAACACATCAACCCATTTGTAATCTTATATGTCTTTTGAATTTTTCCTGTTATGAAACCATTCGAAACATTATTCATTGCTTCCTCCAAGTTCCGAGAAAGAATAGCGGAAATGAAAGCGAAAAAAAGGTATAATTTTTTATTGTTCAGATACAAGGAGCTTTAAGCATGCCCTACGAATTCCAGGAAATAGAAGAAAAATGGGAAAAGGTCTGGGACGAGGAACAGACCTACAAGACCGATTGCTACGACTTCTCCAAGCCGAAGTACTACGTCCTCGACATGTTCCCCTATCCCTCTGCGGTCGGACTTCACGTCGGACACGTCGAAGGCTATACGGCGACCGATGCCCTGGCCAGGATGAAGAGGATGCAGGGATTCAACGTCCTCCATCCGATCGGATACGATGCCTTTGGCCTTCCCGCGGAGCAGTTCGCCATCAAGAACAACCAGAACCCGGCAATCTACACCGACAGGAACATCGACAATTTCAGACGGCAGCTCAAGAGACTGGGCTTTTCCTATGATTGGGACAAGGAAATCAAGACAAGCGATCCTTCCTATTACAAATGGACCCAGTGGATTTTCCTCCAGCTCTACAAGAACGGCCTTGCCTATGAGGATGACCGTCTTGTCAACTGGTGCCCGGCATTGGGGACCGTCCTTGCCAACGAGGAAGTCATCGATGGCAAGAGCGAAAGGGGCGGCTATCCCGTCGAAAGGAAGCCGATGCGCCAGTGGTGCCTGAAGATCACGGCCTATGCGGACAAGCTTCTCGAGGGCCTGGACACGATCGACTGGCCCTCTTCCACGCTGACGATGCAGAGGAACTGGATTGGAAAGAGCCTCGGAAGCCTTGTCACCTTTGACGTGGTCGACAGCGACCTGTCCTTCGAAGTCTTCACGACCAGGGCCGATACCCTCTTTGGATGCACCTATTGCGTCCTTGCACCAGAGCATCCGCTGGTCAAGAAGCTCACGTCCAAGGAACAACTTCCCGAGGTCGAGAAATACATCGAGGCCTGCGCCAAGAAGTCGGACATGGAAAGGACGGACCTGAGCAAGGAAAAGACCGGCGTCTTCCTTGGAAGCTATGCCATCAATCCCATCAACGGAAGGAAGGTTCCGATCTATATCGGCGACTATGTCCTTGCCACCTATGCCTCGGGTGCGGTCATGGCCGTCCCCTGTCACGACCAGCGGGACTATGACTTTGCCAAGAAACACGATCTTCCGATGATTCAGGTCATTGTGGGGGATGTCAGTGAGGCTGCTTACGAAGGTGATGGCAAGCACATAAACTCGGCATTCGCCGACGGGCTGGACAACAAGGATGCCAAGAAGGCCATCACGGACAAGCTCGTCGAACTCGGGAAGGGCTCCTACAAGGTTTCCTTCAAGCTTCGCGACTGGCTCTTCTCGCGCCAAAGATACTGGGGCGAGCCGATCCCCATGATCCACATGGAAGACGGTTCCGTCGAACCAGTTGCCGAGAAGGACCTGCCGCTTGTCCTCCCCGAGATGAAGGACTACAAGCCGACCGGGGACGGAAAGCCGCCGCTGAGCAAGGAAAAGGATTGGGTCGATGTCACCATCGATGGCAGGAAAGGCGAAAGGGAGACGAATACGATGCCCCAGTGGGCCGGTTCCTCCTGGTATTATGCCCGCTATATCGATCCCCACAACGAGAACGCCATCGGCGACAAGAAGCTTCTCGACCATTGGCTTCCCGTCGACTGCTATGTCGGCGGTGCCGAGCATGCCGTCCTTCACCTCCTCTATGCCCGCTTCTGGCACAAGTTCCTCCACGACCAGGGCATCTTTGCCTCCGAGGAGCCTTTCAAGAAGCTCTACCACCAGGGCCTGATCCTTGGAAGCGATGGCCAGAAGATGTCGAAGTCCCTTGGCAATACCGTCTCCCCGGATGACGTCATCCGCGAATATGGTGCCGACAGCCTGCGTCTTTACGAGATGTTCAAGGGTCCCGTCGATCAGTCCCTTCCCTGGAGCGAGGATGGTCCCAAGGGCGCCAAGCGCTTCCTGGACAAGTTCTATCGCCTCTATTCGGACCAGAACTTCGTCGACAAGTGGACGAAGGAAGGAAACGACAAGCTCGACTACGTCTACAACTTCACCGTCCGCAAGTGCACCAATGATTACGAGAACCTGCACTTCAACACCGGCATCAGCCAGATTATGATCTGCGTCAACGAGTTCTACAAGGCCGAGATGCTTCCTGTCGACATGCTCGAGGGGCTTCTGAAGCTCCTGGCTCCGATTGCGCCGCACATCGCCCAGGAATGCTACCATCTCCTTGGAAAGGAAGGCCTTCTCGACTTTACCCCTTGGCCGACCTACGACGAGGCAAAGATCAGCCAGAAGCCCGTCACCTATGCCGTCCAGGTCAACGGCAAGCTCCGTGCCAAGGTCGAGTATCGCAAGGATGCGACGCCCGAGGAACTCGAGGAACTCAAGAAGAAGGTCCTGGAACTGCCCGAGCTCAAGCCCTATCTCGAGGGAAAGACCGTCGTCAAGGTCATCGCCATCCTCAATCGCATCGTCTCCGTCGTCGTCAAGTAAATGGAAAACGAGCCTTCCGTCCTTGCGGCGGAAGGCTTTTTTGGTGAGGAATCAAGAACTTTGAAGATCGGCATTTTTCGGAAGTTCATCAAAATCATGTTGAACCGGTTTTTCCTCGGAGAATGCAAAGGGCAATCGATAGATTTACGTTTCGAATGACGTTGTTCCTATCAAAGGATGGATTTGAGTGGCTTTCGGCCCTGACAAGAATATTTGAATGCGAAAACGGCCCGGAAAACCGTCTTCCGAGCCGTTGACAATGCATTTTACGAAACTAGAGAGCAAGGGAACCCATCGGATCCCAAGGCTCAAGCTCAATAGGTTCTTCTTCGTATTGGACAATTTCTTCGGGCGTGAGGTGTTTCTTGTTGATGACGACCTGGTAGACGAACTGATCGAACCAGGAATCGTCCATGGCATAGAAGCCCTTGTAGCCATTTTGGTCGCCCCAGGAATTCTCCACCTTCCATCGGTCTGTCGATCCATCGTCAAGGACGTTGACGCCGGTAAGGACCATCGCATGGGTCATCAGGGATTCGCCATAGTCGAGCCTTTCCTCCTTGGTCATGGCAAAGGAGGTCGAGAAAAGATTGTTATAGTCGAAATTCGATAGCGACATGAGGCCGTCCGTCCTTTGCAGAGACTGACCGACATCGGAGCCAAACCAGACGACCTCGCCGTCCTCAAGCTGAGAGAGGGCGCAGCGCTTTAGCTCCGCGATGGGGAGATTGAGATAGCGGACCTTCTCGCCGACGAGGTTTCCGAGATACTTGACCGTGAAGGAACGATGGAAGGGCTTGTCCTTTGTCGGGGCATTGATGAGGGAAACGTACTGGTCCAGGTCGATTCCGACATACTTTTCGTAGAATTCCGTTGGCGTGATGTCCTCGATGCGGATGAAGCGGTTGTCCTTGTCTCGGGTCTCGTAGGTGAAAGAGACAGGCGGCTTTCCAAGGCAGATGACGAGGATGCCATAGATTTCCTTGAGCATCTCCTCCTTCTTGGCGCGAAGGGAGGGGAGGTCTTCGCCAGCCTCATGGGCCTTCCTCAGGATCGAGGCGTCCTTGCGGAGCTTGAGCGTGATGAGGCTATCCATCTCCCGCGTCCTGGAAGAGGAATAGGTTTCCGGCATCGCTTCCTTGGGACAGACGCCATACTTCTTCGTCAGGCCGACGAACATGTTCCATTGTCCGCCATCGCCGATGGGATCCCTAAGAAGATGGGAAAGGAGACGGGAAGATAACTTTTCATTAAGGGTTGCAAGGATGTTCTCGAGGAAGAAATTCGATTTTTCGAGCTTGTCATAGAAGAGCGGATAGTTCTGGCTGAGTTCCATGTTGTCAAGATGGAGCTTTTCCATGACCTTGAGACGAAAGACGTTATAGGCGGCAAACATCCAGCAGCGTCCGGACTGTTTCTGGTTGCAGACCTTGCCGGCATCGAGATCGACGGAATAGTTCTCGACAAGGTGCCGCTTGACCTTGTAATTGGTAGCCGAGGCCGTGGGACCGTTCTGGGTGACGGCAAAGGCGGCAAGACGGTTCTTCTCGCTCTTGTCGAATTCTTCTTCGAAACGGCGAATATCTTCGATTGTGATTTTTTCCTTCATCTGTTCTCTCCTTTTCTAGAACAACGTGTTGTAAGGGTCGACCTCGACAAGCTTGGAACCATCGTAGCTTTCGACGACCTTCTTGGGAAGGTATTTCCTGTTGACGATGACTTGGAAGACATTGTCCGTGAACCATTCGTCGGACATGACGTAGAAACCGTCGAAGCCGTTTTCCTTGCCCCAGGAATTCTCGACCTTCCAACGATCGGGCTTTCCTTCGTCATCGATGTTGACGCCAGTCAGGCACATGGCGTGGGAGCAGTGGGCAATGCGCATGTCCAGGCGCTTTCCCTTGTCATGGAGAAGGTCGATGCCGAAGACGGATTCGTAATCATATAGAGAGGCATCCAGGACGCCTTCCTTACGCAAGGACTGTTCGCCGACGTCGGCGGCAAACCACAAGGGCTCGTTCTCCTTAAGGGAAGCAATGGCCCCTTGCTTGATGGTCTTCATGTCGGTGGCAAAGAATACGACCGGCTCTCCGCCAAGGACGTTGTTGACAAGAGGGGCGGCATAACGGACGTTTTTCTTCCAGCCTGCGAGCGGGACATGCGAAAGCGGGACGTATTCCGCAAGCGTGGTGCCAATGTGTTTTTCATAGAAGGCAAGAGGCGTCATCCTTTCCTCGCGATGGAAATTCTTTTCCTTGTCCCGGTATTCGAAGACGAAATCCTTCGGCGGAAGGCCTAGGCAGACGGAAAGGACACGATAGTAGTCCGAAAGCATCCTCTCCTTGAGCTTCCTTGCTTCCTTGGTCCCTTTCTTTTTTGCGCATTCCCGTAGCTTGAAAGCATCCCTCTTGAGGACCTTCGAAAGAAGGACGTTGAGCTCGCCGGTATCGCAGCTGACGGCTGTGTCGGGCATCGCATAGGAAGGGACGATGCCGTATTTCCTTACAAGGCTAACGAACATCGCCCAATGGCCGCCGTCGCCCAAGGCCGAATCCAGAAGGAAGACGTTTTCCCTTGATGCGATGTCTTCCGTGGAACGCTCGAGGATCTTCTCGAGGAAGAAGTTTCCCTTCTCGAGCTTGTCGTAGAACTGGAGATAGGCTTGGGAAAGCTCGATGTCGGCAATGCCCAGCGTGTCGATAAGCTTCTTCCGGAGGACATTGAGACCGGCAAACATCCAGCAACGTCCGGAGCGTTTCTGGTTAGTGACCTTGCCGCAATCGAGATCGATCGAGAAGACCGTCGGCAGCTTTCTATTCCGGGAAAGATCCACAAGTGCCTTTCCGATGCCGCAGGACGTGACGGCATTGGAAACGATTTTGGCTTTTTCGTCTTTTTGGTAGGCTTCCCTGAAGGAAGCGATATTGTCCAAGGTAAGGCTGGAATCCATGAATGATTACCTCCGGAAAGTACTATACCACAAAGCCAGGAATCCGAGTTGACCATGATTTACAAAATATGGCAAACCCGACGGGGAAAGCGGTATATCGGTGCTATAATAAAAAAAGAGAAAGAATCTTTCTTTCACCTACAAGGAGGACATATGCCGATCGACAAAAGCGAAATCATAGCAAGGGAACTCCATTTGGACATTCGTGGCGTCAATGCCGCCATAACCCTGCTCAAAGAGGGCAACACCGTCCCTTTCATCGCCCGTTACAGGAAGGAAGTCACCGGGTCCCTGACTGACGAGGACCTGCGCCATCTTGAGGAAAGGCTTTCCTATCTCGAAAACCTCGAGGACAGGAAGAAGACGGTCTTCAAGAGCCTCGCCGAGCAGAAGATCGACGATCCCGTCCTCCTTTCCAAGATCGAGGAATCCCTTCTCCTGAGCGAGGTTGAGGACCTTTACCGTCCCTACAAGCCCAAGAAGCTTACCCGTGCCGTCAAGGCCAGGAAGGCGGGGCTTGAGCCTTTGTCGAAGTTCTTCCTGGAAGACAGGACGGGGACGCTTGAAAGCGAAGCCAAAAAATACCTTGCGGAAGGCTATGAAACGCCGGAAAAGGCTATTCAAGGCGCTTTGGACATCATTGCCGAGGACATTTCCGACAACGCCAACTATCGCACTTTCATCAAGTCCCTTGCCTACAAAAGAGGTATCGTCAAGACCCTCAAGACAAAGGATGCCGACAGCGATGTCTTCGACAACTATGCCGACTATTCCCGCCCGATATCTTCCCTCAAGGGCTATAACGTCCTTGCCATCAACAGGGGCGTCAAGAAGAAATGCCTTTCGCGGTCTCTCCTTCTTCCGGACGAGGAAATCCTCTCCCATATCCTGACCTTTTCCTTCCATACCCGCTCTCCCTATACTGAACTCAACCGAAAGACGGCACAGGACAGCTACGACAGGCTGATCAAGCCTTCGATCGAGAACGAAGTCTTCGCCGACCTCATGGAAAAGGCCTCCGCCCAGGCCATCGAGGAATTCAAGGTCTCCCTGAGGGCGACACTTCTTTATCCGCCCCTTCGCGGAAAGAGGGTCATGGGCTTCGATCCGGGCTTTGCCCATGGCTGCAAGCTGGCCTTCATCGACGAGAACGGAAAGGTCCTGGGAACACACGTCCTGAACAACCCTTTCATGAACGACAGAAGCCGGAAGGCCGCCCTGGATGTCCTTTTCGGCCTGGTGCAGAAGCACAAGACCTACGTCGTTGCCCTTGGCAACGGCCATGCTTCCAGGGAAAGCGAGAGTCTCCTTTCGGAATTGCGGAAGATGCCGGGGATGGAAGAACTGGAAGTCGTCATCGTCAGCGAATCGGGCGCTTCGATCTATTCGGCAACTGAGCTGGCGCAGAAAGAGTTCCCCCAGTACGAGCCCAATATCCGTTCCGCCATCTCGATTGCCCGGCGTCTTGAGGATCCCTTGGCCGAGCTTGTCAAGATTCCCCCAATGTCCATCGGCGTGGGCCAATATCAATACGACATCGACGAGAAGAAGCTCTCGGAAGCCTTGACCGGCGTCGTCGAGGACGTCGTCAACTATGTCGGAGTCAATCTCAATTCCGCCTCGTCCGCCCTTCTTTCCTATGTTTCCGGAATCAAGGCGAAGATCGCCAATGCCATCGTCAGCTATCGTGAGAAAAACGGCCCGATCCTTTCCCGTGAGGCCCTCAAGGACGTTCCTTACCTCGGCCCGAAGAGCTTCGAGAACTGCGCCGGCTTCCTCCGCATCCCTGAAAGCAAGGAATTCCTTGACGATACCGCCGTCCATCCCGAATCCTATCCCATCGCCCGTGCCATCATGAAACGTTTCGGCATAGCCGAAAAGGAAGGCGATAGGAGCGTCCTGTCCCGCCTTGGCGAGGAAGAGATAGAATCCCTTGCCGGCGAACTTAAGGTCGGAAAGGAAACGCTAAAGGACATCCTCCTTGAGATCGTCAAGCCCAGTCGCGATCCCAGAAAGGCCCTGAAGACGGCCAAGCTTAGGGAAGACATCAAGGACATCAAGGATCTCAAACCGGGCGAAATCCTGGAGGGAACCATTCGCAACGTGACGGGCTTCGGATTCTTTATCGACCTTGGCATCGAGATCAACGGCCTCGTCCATGTCACCGAGATAAGAAACGGACACGTGGAAGATCCGCACCTCTATGGCAAGCCTGGCGATATCGTCAAGGTGAAGGTCAAGGAAGTCGACCTGAAAAGAAAACGCATCTCGCTGACGATGAAGGGCATCAAGCAGGATTGAGCCGATTATGTTAATATAGTTTGCAGTTGCCGAAACATTGAAAGAAAAAGGAGGTTAGCATGACCGACTACGTCTATCTCGGAAATCAGAGAAACGGAAGGAAAGGCATATCGACCTTTGTCTACGTGCAGATTGCTGAGGAAGCCATCGAGGAACTGCTCTCGGGCGAACGCAAGGACCAGTTCCAGCTCTGTCGGACGAAGAAAGGGCCCAAGATCGTGGCGCGTGTCGACAAGAGGAACCATGTCGCCATCGATATCGAGATCGCCCTTGGCGACCAGACCGAGGCCCAGGAATGCTGCTCGGCCATCCAAAAGGCCGTCTACGAGGCAATCGACGACCTCCTGGAGATGCCGCCAAGCCGTGTCAATGTCGCCATCAGCAAGATCGCGCCCCGAAAAGATGCCCAGGGAAAGTAGTCCTTCTTCCGAAAAAGGGAAGGGAAGCCTCGGATATCTTGCGACATTGCCAATCGTCCTTGCCATCTTCTCCCTTGTTGCCGAGCTTCTTCTTCAATCGACTTTCGTCCTCGAACAGGACGGCTCTTTCTCCCCGGGCTATGGTTCGGGCCTTCTCTTCTCCTCTTCCGGCATGATGCTCTTCTCCCTTCTTGGCGGCGGAGACATGGAAAGGGCACAAGGCCTGATGGCGATCGTCAACATCCCCCTGTCCCTCGCCTTCCTCTTCCTCTCTTCCTATGCCATCAAGGGAAAGAGGATTTGCTTCCTTGTCCCCTTCCTTCTCTATCTTGCGGACCTCATCGTCGGCATCGTCTTCCTGGCGATGTCCCAGGCAGGTCTCTTCGTTCTTCGGGTCAGCGTCCTGGATATCGTCCTCAACGTCATGATCCATCTCCTGGGCCTTTTGGGCCTAGGCTATGCCGTCTATGCTCTTTACGTCAAAGGAAAGGACAAGAAAAAACATGGAAATGAACAGGACAGATGAACGCACGAAGGTCATGCAGGCCCTTTACCAGGTCTTCCTCTACCTCGAGAACAAGGAGGATTTCGATGCGACGGACGTGCTCCTTGGCCAATTCGGGGTCGAGAAGATAGAGGATGTGCCCGCCTTCTCTCGCTGCATCTATGGTCTTGCGCTGGAAAACTACGATGCCATCCAGGAGGAGATTTCCAAGCATCTTGTCAATTGGACTTTCAACCGTCTGGACGATGTCTGCAAGGCAATCCTTTTCGAGGCCGTCAGCGAAGGCCGTTATGCCAAGCTGGCTCCCAGGAAAGTCGTCATCAGCGAGGCCGTCAAGATGAGCAAGAACTACCTCAAGGACGGCGACCATCGCTTCGTCAATGCCGTCCTTGACAAATGCATTCCGGCCTATGACTTCCAATCCCGGTAGGATTTTTTCCGTCGGCGAACTCTCCGAAATCCTCAAGGCCTGCTTTTCCAATCCCGGCTTCCAGCATTTGGCCGTCATGGGCGAGGTCTATTCCATCAAGCTCGGCAAGTTTTCCTATCTCGAAATCGGAGACCAGGGAAAGGACCAGACTTCCTCGCCCCTTCTCAAATGCGCTTTCCGGACCCTGTATGGCGATCCGTATGGACTTGGCGCCATCAAGCGCGGGGACGTCATCAAGATCGTCGGAAGCCTTTCCTATTATGCCCACGGTTCTTCCGTGACATTATGGGGCGAGGACATCGAGCTCGTCCAGACACAGCAAGGAAAAAGCTATCTCCAGAGACGAAAGACCCTGGAAAAGCTTGAGAGGCTTGGTTATCTCGACGAAAAAAGAAAAAGGCCGATTCCTTCCTTTTGCAAGAAGGTGGCTATCATAACGGCAAAGGATTCCGCGGCGTATTCCGACATCCGGAAGACGCTTCATGAGCGCTTCCCCGTCTCGACGGTCCTCTATCCGGCAACGGTCCAAGGGGAAACGGCCGCAAAAAGCATGCTGTCCGCCTTGAAGAAGGCCACGAAGGAGGACTATGACTGCATCCTCTTGGGAAGAGGCGGCGGAAGCAAGACCGACCTCTCCTGCTTCGACGATGAAGGACTCTGCCTTGCCATCGCCACTTCCCCGATACCCATCATCACCTGCATCGGCCACACCATCGACACGGCCATTGCCGACATGGTCAGCGACAAGAGGGCCATCACGCCGACGGAAGGGGCATCGCTTATCAATCCTTCCCTTGCCGATGTTCGCAAAGAGCACAAGGATTTGCGAAGAGACCTCGACGAAGCCTTCCTGGATCTTGTCGACGAGAAGGCCCAACAGCTTTCTTCCTTCATGGAGAGGCTTAAGGACCTATCGCCTGCACGACGGGCAAAGGAGAAGAAGGACATGCTCCTCCAGATTGAGAGCCAGACGGAGAAAGCCTATCTTGCCCAATTGGGACGGCTTATGACAGAGGTCATAGAATCCCGGGAAAGGATGCGCAAACTCTTCGCCTTGTTGCTGGACAGAGAGAAGGTAAGGCTCGAGTCCCTGAATGGGACAATAAAGGCCTATTCCCTGGACCATGTCGCAAGACAGGGCTATGCGATCCTTTTCAAGGACGGAAAGAAGATCACGTCCTCTGCCATGCTGTCTTCCGGGGACAAGGTTACGATCACCTATCCCGACGGCAGGAAAGATGCGACGATCGAATGAGGTAGGAATATCATGGAAAAAAAGACTAAGAACGACAAGCTTGCCGGGATGACCTATGCCCAGCTTGAAAAGGAGGCCAGTGCCGTCTTGGAAAGATTGCAGAAGGGCGATCTTGGCCTCGATGAAAGCAAGAAGGAATACGACTACGGCAAGGCCCTACATGCCGAGATGGAAAAGCGTCTCGAGCAAATGATTGCTGAAGTCCGGGACAAGGTGAAGGAAGGCTAGAATGGCCTCTTTGCCCAAGTCCATCCGCTCCCTGACGAAGGATCAGGAGAAGGTCCTGGCCAGCGACATCCGCAGCGACATCCTCTCCACCGCCTATATCCATGGCGGACATCTTTCGCCGAACCTTGGCGTCGTGGAACTGACCCTGTCCCTGCTCAAGAACTTCGACCCCTACAAGGACGACATCCTTTTCGACGTCGGCCACCAGACCTATGCCTACAAGATCCTGACCGGACGTTCCCTCGAGAGGCTTCGCCAGTTCGGGGGCGAACCGCCTTTTTCCGACCCGGAGAGCTCGAAGGCGGACAAGTTCCGCAACGGACATGCCTCAACGGCCATTTCCGTCGCCTATGGCATGGCCTTGGCCAAGGCTTTGGAAAACGACAAGAGCCATACCGTCAGCATCATCGGCGATTCCTCCCTTGCCGGCGGCATCTCCATGGAGGCGCTGGGCCTTCTTGCCACGGACAAGAAGACGAGGCTGATCATCGTCATCAACGACAACGGCATGTCCATCGGCAAGGACGTCAGCTTCATGGGACGGGAATTCCGGAAGCTGCGCAATTCCCGCTTCTACTTCAGGACCTCCCGCTTCCTTTCGCGCGTGATGTCGAAAACAAGGCCGACCAAGAGGCTTTTCCTTTGGATGCGTTCCGTCAAGGATAGGCTGAGGCAGATCGTCCTAAGGCCAACCGTTTTCGAAAGCATGGGCCTCAAGTACATCGGCCCCTTTGACGGCCATGACTTCGAGGAACTCGACCTTGCCTTCAGCAAGGCCAAGGCGCTTGTGGAAAACGGGCCCGTCGTCGTCCATGTCCTGACCAAGAAGGGATATGGCTATTCCCCGGCGATGAAGGACGAAAAGGGAATCTTCCATGGCGTCAGCAGCCGCTTCGACGAAGAGAAGGCCACTGGGAACGACAACTTCGATTCCTACAAGAAGGAATTCCTCCTTGCGAAGATGGCAGAGGACAAGAAGGCTTTCGTCATCTGTCCGGCGATGGTTTTCGGCTCGGACCTCGAGGAGGTCTACAAACGCTATCCGACAAGGACAATCGATGTCGGCATTGCCGAGGAAAACGCGGTCACGATGGCAAGCGGCCTTGGCCTCAAGGGATACCATCCGATCGTCGATATCTATTCGACCTTCCTCCAGAGAAGCTACGACGAAGTCTTCGAGGACATCGCCCGGGAAAGATGCCCGAATCTCTTCTTTGTCGAAAGGGCCGGTCTTGTCGGCGAGGACGGCCCTTCCCACCAAGGCATCTATGATGTCGCCTATCTGAGGACGATACCCCATTGTCGCGTCTTCATGCCCTACGACAGGGATTCCTTCTTCTTCCTTTCCCATTCCCTTTGGTTTACCAAGGATGTCCCGACCTTCATTCGGTGCTCCAAGGATGCGCCAGTGAACGACCATGCCGAAATCGAGAGAAGGAATGGCTACGACATCGTTTCCATGGCCAAACGCAAGAAACTGGTCATTGCCATCGGCCCAAACGGCATGGCGCTTTTGACGAAAGCCGCCAAGATGCCTTGGGACAACGTTCTCCTTCTCGATTTGCTTCCGGAGGATTCACTTTGGGATTCCCTGGATTTGTCGTCCCACGAGGAAATCGTTCTATACGATCCTTATTCCACGCCGGAGGGGACCTCGGACAGTCTTGCGCGATATCTGCTTTCCCGCCATTATCAAGGACGCTATTTCCCTTTGTGTCTTCCGAAGGCATTCATCCCCCATGGCAAAGTCGAGGAACTCTATCGACACCTAGGCATGGATGTCGAATCTGCCTATGGGAAGATAATGGAACTGTTTGGAAAGGACAACCTTGCGGAAAAGAAGGCGTAGGAGGAAAAGAAGAATGATCAAGGAACTCTCGATTCACAATCTGGCCGTCATTCAGGACTGCAGCATCGACCTGGAATCCCCCTACCTTGCCCTTCTTGGCGAAACCGGTGCGGGAAAAAGCCTCATCGTCGACTCCCTCTCCCTCCTTCGGGGCGAGAAGGCCGACAAGGGCCTGATCCGCAGCGGCGAGAAGGAAGCCAAGGTGAGCGCACTCTTCCACCTTGATTCCAGGACGCTCAAGCGTTTCCCCCGGCTTTCGCAGGAAGTCGACGAGGAAGGAAACTTGCTTCTTGCCCGCATCGTCTCCCTGGAGGGCGGATCGAAGTGCTATCTCAACGGCAGCCTGTGCTCATTGAAGGAATTGCGCGACATCGGCTCCCTTCTTATCGATATCCATTCCCAGGGAGAAAACAGCGCCATAGCCGACGAAAGGAAGGCACTTTCCTACATCGATGCCTATCAAGGGAAGACGATCCTTCCCCTTCTTCAGGACTATCGCCAGGCCTACGAGAAGCTTCTGTCTGTCCGGGCCGAGAAGAACGCCTTTCTGAAGGAACACGAAGACATGGATGCCGACTACCTCCGCTTCCAGGTCGAGGAAATCGAGAAGATGCACCTGAGGGAAAACGAAATCGAGGAGCTCGAGCAGGAAAGCCAGGACCTCAAGGGACTCGAGAGGCTTCGGGAAAGCTTTGAGCGTCTTGCGGAAGCCGGAAGGCTTGCCGAGGGAAACCTGTTCGATCTTCTTTCCGAATATCTTTCCAAGCTTCGTCCCCTTTCCAACACCTCCCTTTCCGAGCAATCCCAAAGGGCCTATGAGGCAGGGAGGGATTTCCTTCTTGCCATGGACGAACTCCGGGATTGCTATGCGCGCATGGAAGCCGATCCCGGAAGGATCGACTATATCAACGAAAGGCTGTTTTCCCTCAAGGGATTGCAGAGAAAATACGGAAAGTCGACTGCGGAGATCCTTTCCGTCCTCAAGCAAGACAAGGAGAAGCTTTCCCGCCTCGAGGATTTCGAAGGCGAAAAGTCGCGGTACGAAAGGGAAGAGGAAAAGGCTTTCCGGGAATGTCTCGAGAGGGCCGATAGACTGACCGCCCAGAGGATTGCTTCCGCTAAGGAACTGTCCCTGAGGATCGGCACGGAAATGGCCGATCTTGGGCTTTTGAAGGATGGATTCTCGGTCCGCTTCGCAAAGAAGGCGATTGCGCAAGACGGTCAGGACGAGGCCATATTCCTGGTTAGACTCAACAAGGGCCTTGAGGAGGCGGAATTGAGGAAAGCGGCATCCGGGGGCGAAAGCTCCAGGCTTATGCTGGCCTTGAAGGCCGTCCTCAATCGACTGTTCCCGGCCGATGTCCTGGTCCTGGACGAGATCGATACCGGCATCTCCGGAAAGGCTGCCGGTCTTGTCGCCCGGAAAATCCAAAGCCTCGAAAAGGACAGCCAGGTCCTTGTCGTTTCCCATCTTGCCCAAGTCGTCGCCTCCTGTCGGGACGCCTTGGAAGTGGAAAAGAAGACCAAGGACGACAAGACATATGTCCAGGCAAGAAGGCTTGACGAAACGCAGAAGGAACAGGCCATCGCGAGAATGATTTCCGGCAAGGAAGTCACCGCTGCCGCCCTCGAGCAGGCCAAGGAACTGATTGCGGAATACCGCTGATGGAAAAGAGAATCGTCCATATCGATCTTAACGCCTTCTATGTCCAGGCCGAATGCCTCAAGGATCCTTCCCTTGCGGGAAAGCCATTGGCCGTCGGCTATGACGGCAGGCGTGGCGTCGTATCGACCGCATCTTACGAAGCGCGCAAGTTCGGCGTCAATTCCGGTATGCCGATTTCAAAGGCAAAGGAACTTTGCCCAAATCTTCTTATCATTAATTGCCATTTCAGTCTCTATCGGGAATTTTCGAACCGCTTCTTTGGCTATTTGCGAAAACGTTTTCCGATTCTTGAACAGGCTTCCATCGACGAATGCTATATCGACATGACCAAGGAGACAGCAGGCGAGGACCTTGCCGTCTTCCTCTTTGACCTTCAGCTTTCCCTCTACAAGACGACGAAGCTGAAATGCTCGATCGGCTGTGGCGCCAATCGATTCCTGGCCAAGATGGCAAGCGACATGAAGAAGCCCATGGGCCTGACGATCCTGACGCGGGACAACATAGTGGAAAGGCTCTGGCCCCTTGCCATCGGGAAGATGTACGGCATCGGAAAGAAGACGGCCCCGCGCCTGGAAAGCCTTGGCATATTGACGATAGGCGACCTTGCCAAGACAAAGGACGAAGGCGTCCGCCGCCTTTTGGGCTCCCAGTTCGATTATTATCAGGGCGAGGCAAATGGGTGGGGAGACGATGTCGTCGATACCTCTGCCTTCGATCCCAAGTCCTGCTCGGCGGAAAGGACCTTCCAGGAGGACGTGACAGGCTATGAGGAAGTCAAGGACATGATACGTTCCTGCTGCGAGGACGTCAGCCATGAATTGAAGAAATATTCCAAGATTGCCAGGATCGTCTCCGTCAAGCTGCGGGACGAGGGCTTTTCCACGCGCTCCCGTCAAAAGGCCCTTGCCTCGCCCTCAAACGAGGCCTCGGACCTCTTCTTTGCCGCCATGTCCATCTTCGACGCCTTCTATCGCGGCGAGAGCCTAAGACTGGTCGGCGTGACGGCCGAAAAGGTCTCCGATGTCGAAGAATCGGACAAGGAGGATGGGAAATGACCATACGCGAGGCAATCGAAGGCTTCCTGACCTATCTTGCCAGCGAGAAAGGCGACACGAAGAGAACACTGGACTGCTACACGATCGATCTGCTGGCCTTCGAGAAGATGACGAAGAAGGAAAGGGCGGAAGACCTCGACAGCCAGGACTATGTGGATTATCTTCTTCAACTTGCGGAACAAGGCCTTTCCAAGGCGACGCTAGTGCGAAAAGGAATGGCCCTTAGGGGACTTTATCGCTATCTCAAGATGGAAGGTAAGATCGACGTCCTCCTTTCCAACCTCAAGACGCCGGAAAAGGAAAAGAGACTCCCGAAGACATTGTCCGACGAAGAAATCCGAAGGCTTTTCCAGTCCATCGAGACGGGCGACTACAAAGGCCTCCTGGACTTGACGATGATGGAACTTTGCTACAGCTGCGGACTCCGCGTGAGCGAACTCGTCTCCCTGCGCATGGATCAGATCAACGTCAAGGGAAAGTACCTGAAGATCCTCGGCAAGGGAAACAAGGAAAGGATGGTTCCCATATCCCAGGAAGCCGATTCCTATCTCCAGCTCTACCTGAAGGAAAGGAAGACGAAAAGGAAGGCCGGAAAGATCCTTTTCCTCCACAAGGACGGAAAACCGACATCCCGCCAGTATTTTTTCCTAATGCTACGGAAAAGGGCAAAGGAGGCCGGTATAACGACGCCCGTCCATCCTCACATGCTTCGCCACAGCTTCGCGACGACGCTTTTGGAGAATGGCGCCCCGATAAGGCAGGTCCAGGAACTTCTGGGGCATAGCCAGGTGGAGACGACGATGATCTATACCCATGTCTCTTCCCGCCTCAAGAAGGAGGCCTATGACAGGGCAATGAATCGCCGTGCCAAATCCCAGGCGTCTTCCGACAAAGAAGACGCCAAAGCGGTATAATGTAAAACGAGGTAACGAAAATGAAATTCAGGAGAATCTTCCTTATCGTCATGGATTCCGTCGGTATCGGTGCCGAACCCGATGCCGCAAGGTTTGGCGATGAAGGCACGAATACCTGGGTCCATACGGCCCAGCGCTGCCATGGACTTGATGTCCAGAACATCAATTCGCTTGGCATCAACGATCTTGCGGACATCCTCGGGACAAGCAAGGTGAGCCACCCCAGAAGCTACGTCCAGACCCTAAGGGAGGCATCCAATGGAAAGGATACCCTGACCGGGCATTGGGAAATGATGGGCCTTCTTACGCCGAATCCCCTTGTCACCTTCACCGATACGGGATTTCCAAAGGAACTGATTGCGGAACTGGAACGGAGAACCGGAAGGAAAGTCATCGGAAACTATTCCGAAAGCGGGACGGTCATTCTCGAAAAGCTCGGCGAGGAACAGACGAGGGATGGTTCCCTTATCGTCTATACGTCCGCCGATAGCGTCCTCCAGATTGCCGCCAACACGGCTACGGTTCCCCTTGAGGAGCTCTACCATGACTGCGAGATCGCACGCGAAATCACCATGCGACCCGAGTGGCGCGTCGGACGAGTCATCGCAAGGCCCTATGTCGGAACAGACAGGACTAATTTCAAGAGGACGTCCGATCGCCGCGATTACGCCCTTTCCCCGTCGGGAACGACCGCCTTGGACTACCTGAAGGAAGCAGGAAAGGATGTCCTTGCCATCGGAAAAATACACGACATTTTCAACGGTGTTGGCATCACGGAATCCGTTCATACGGAGAGCAACGAAGACGGCATGGACAAGACGCTTGCCATCGCCCGGAATCGCGATTTCGAAGGCCTCTGCTTTGTCAATCTCGTGGAATTCGACTCGCTCTATGGCCATCGGCGCGACCCCATCGGCTATGGCAAGGCCATCGAAGCCTTCGACGTCCGGCTTGGCGAACTGCTTCCGCTGCTCAGGGAAGACGACCTTCTCCTTATCACCGCGGACCATGGCAACGATCCGACCCATACCGGCACGGACCATACCAGGGAAAAAGTGCCTCTTCTTTCCTATTCGCCATCCTACAAAAACGGAAGGAAATTGCCGGAAGAAGACACATTTGCCTCCATTGGAAAGACCATTCTCGAGAACTTCGGAATCAAACCGAGCGAAAACCAAATCGGCAAGCCAATCGTCCCCTTGCTTACGGATGAGGTAGAATGATGAAAGCCAAACGTTGTCTTTCCCTTTTCCTGCTTCCGCTGTTCCTTCTTTCCGGATGCCAGGAAACGAATTCCTCGACTTCCGGCAATGTTTCCGGCGGACAGAAGTTTTCGATCATCTGTCCAAAGGGCGCCCCAGCCGCCGCCTTTGCCCGCTATGGAAAGGATGATTTCCTGGAACTTGCAAGCGCCCAGCAGGTCCGTTCCGCATTCACTACTGCCGAAAAGGACTTTATCGTCTTCGATTCCGTCAATGGACTCAAGCTTTCGGGAGGCAACTATCGCCTGGTCCGAATGGTCACTTTCGGAAACCTTTATGTTGTTTCGACAGGCCATGACGAGGACAGCATCTTGGAAGACGAGGATACCATCTTTTCCTATGGAGAAGGACTTGTCCCGGATTTGGCATTCAAGGCCGTCCATGAAGGCGTGACACCAGACCACTATGGTTCCGATGTCAGTGCGACAAGTGCCGTCATGACATCCGGCCTCTTTGAAGGAAAGGAAATCGACTACGTCATTTCCAGCTATCCGCCGATATTCCCGGCGATGAAGGTGAATCCTTCCTTGACAGTCCACGAAAACGTGGCCGTGGCCTTTGGGGAGAAATACCATACCGATGGCTTTCCGCAGGCTGGTCTCTTCATTCGTAATACGCTGGAAGAGGATGCACAATCCGCGGAGGCGATTTCGGCTTTCCTTGAGGCTTTCGACCAGGACGTCGACGATTTGATCAAGGGTGGCGAAAATGCCGTTTCCACCTTGGAGGCTTATGGATCTATCGAGGAGCAGGCCGATCGTTTCGGTTTCAATGCGGACGTCCTTTCCGCCATCCAAAAGGACAACGGACTGGCTTTCCTCGAGTCAGAAAAGAACCCTTCCCTTGAAGAGTTCGGGATCTTCCAGGATATGTTCGACTATCCCGTGAGCGAAAAGCATCTATCTTCTTTCTACCCCAAAGGCTAAGATGACAAATCGAAAAAAAGGAATCCGAGGATTCTTTCAAAGCAAGATCGTTCTATATGTCTTCGGACTTCTTTTCGTGATTGTCCTATGGGAAATCATTTCCTTATCGACGGGCCAATCGTTTCTTCCGGAATTCTTCTCCTGTCTCGCAAGGGCCTTTTCCATGCTGGCAATAGGAAGGACCTATGAGGCCATTGGTTATACGCTCCTAAGGCTTTTCCTGGCCTTGCTAGGGTCTGGCGTCGTTGGTATCCTTTTAGGAACGTTGGCAGGCTATTATCGGGCGCTGGAGACGTTTCTGCAGCCCCTGATAACTGTCCTTCGTGCCTTTCCGACGGTCGCCATGGTGCTTCTTCTTATCGTTTTCGTTCCAATGGCTCCTGTATGGGTTGTCTCGTTTGTCGTTTTTCCAGTCCTGTATCAGGCTACGCTAGAAGGTTCCAGGCAGACTTTGGAAGCCTATTCGATGTTGATCCGATTGCGAGGAAAGAATCGCGTTTCGAACATTACCAAAGTCATATTGCCATTGTCCGTCGACAATATCAGTTTGGGTTTTGTCCAGGCATTGGGGCTAGGCATGAAAGTCGAAATCATGGCTGAAACGTTTTCCTATTCGACAAATGAAATAGGACTGGGACAAATGATAATGTCGAGTTATCAAACAGTGGATTACGAAAGGCTGATGGCCTTGGTATTGATTTCACTCTTTTTGATCTTGCTTCTGGAGGGAATATTGAAATTGGCAAAAGGAAAAATTCATAAACTAATTTTAGGCGAATAAATTAGAGATTGATTTGAATGCTATTTTGTGAAAATCGGCTGTGATTTACAAATAGTAATTATTTGGTACTATTTAGTAACTATATTTATTCAACTCTATATTAGTTATATTCTAGTACTAGAAATACACTATATTCACATAAGTGATTGACTTATTGTTTTCTATTAACATAATAAACATTAGGCGAAGCAATATAAACCGGCAAAATATAGTATTTTCCTGGTACTAATGTTTTACTGTGTTCATGATTCCTCTACTTCTTATATATTTCTTCTCAAATTGAAAAATTAAAATAGTTCATTTCCAGTACTATAAATGTACTATCCATGGACTATACTATTTAGTTAATTATTGGTACTATTTATTTACTAAGTTGCAATTTAATGATTTTGACAGCCAATGTCACCGCTTTTTTGCATGCCTCTCCCAAGCTTTCAGTGTATTGCTCTTCATTCCCTTCTTCTTCGGTGTCATCGGAAATCGTACGCAGGATGCCAAAGGGGATGTTAGCCATATGACAGCACTGACCTACGGCTGCCGATTCCATATCGATGGCAATAGGATCGTCAAAGTCTTTATCTAGACTCTTCGGCATATTTTCCTTCGTGACAAACAAATCGCCGGTCAGGACAAGCCCAAGGTGGATCTTGGAATCCAATTGTCTAGACAATTCGCAAAAGCGAGGAGAGGCTTCGAAATAAAGCGGGTGATCTGCCATCTGGCCTCTCTTCATTCCCGGAATGTCGACATCATAATAGGCGGCCTTCGTTGCGCAAAAAGCATCATATCTTTTCAGGCGATGCCGAATCGTCCCGGCGACGCCCGTATTGACGACCAAGTCATATTGGCGTTCCTGGACCTTCTTCCCAATCGAAAAGGCCATGGCGGTCTTTCCGATGCCGCCGCGCATCAAAGTCCAGAAAATGCCGTCGGAGATAACGCAAAAGGAATCTTTGCGATCCTCGATTCTCGTGGCTTCTTTGAAAGCTTCTTCGACGGCCTGCCATTCGTCATCCGTGGCTACGATGAGAAGGACGTTTTTCATTTCCTTTGGCTTGCCGGACGCGCACGCTTGCGATATTTCGGTTCGGTCTTGGCTTCGACAATGACATGCGGGCAATCCTCATAGAGGGCATCGAAGTCGACTTCCTTGCGCATCTCTTCGGTAAAGAGCTGGACGACGACTTGCTTGGCATCCAGAAGAATCCAGTTGGAATCATTGCGACCTTCCTTGTGATCCAGGTCGTAGAAGTTGTCGTAAAGACTTTCATCGGCAGCGGAAACAAGGGCCCTTAGGCGCCTGTCGTTCTGTGCCGAGGCAACGATGTAATAGCTGACATACGGTGTTTTCTTGCGGACATCGTAGACGATGACGTCCGTACCGTAGTTCCAGGAAAGATCTTCGGCAACATGGATGGGCCTGACGGCAGCGATCCTTCCCTTGTTCTGGAATATTCTTTCTTTCTTGATGTTCTTTTTTGCGATACTCATCTTTCATTCTCCTCGTTTAGATATCGGTCATACATGGCGGAAGAAAGCGTGTTCGTGTGGTAATCCACGTGTATTCGGGCAAGATATTCGGCCTGTTCGCGGATTGTCATCAAAAAGCCCGCATGGATATCCTTCTTTGCCTTCTCGAAAATATGCCGCGTTTCGAAATCGCGAAGGGGCTCGCATTTGTCCGCACAGTAAAGCGTCTGCTCGAAAAGGCTCATGTCGCCTTTTCCGGTGCAATGGCAGGCGATGGCGGAAAGCACCTCCTTGTCCTGTATCCCAAAGGCCGATTCGGCCAGGAAGGCCCCGGCAAATTGATGCATCGAAAAGCCAGGATAGCCTTGATACTGTGGGAAGTGTTCCTTGACCAAGCGTCTTTGCAAGGACTTGTCCAGGTCCTTGGCCAAATCATGGAAAAGGCCGGCATGATAGGCTTTGATAGCATCCAGTCCGTTGGCTTTCGCAATCTCATAGGCCGTCTTTGCGACCGATACGGAATGCCGATAGCGGTCGGGCTGCATCATGAAGCTGATCTTGGAGGCAAAGAAAAGGGGATGATCGGCAATATATTCCAAGACAGGGAAGGGGGCCGACAGACGTCTCCCGGAACGGACATCTTCCTGCGCCTTCAGAAGCCCATGGAATACGGCAATCGATGTCGAAACAAGTCCGAGCTTCATCAAGACCTCGTCATCGCCGATGAAATCATAGTTTTCGGAGCGGACGAGGTCAACCACCTCTTCCGGATCAACCGAAATCGTTTTGATGTCCTTATGGCAAAGGGAAAGAATTGCTTCTATGTCGTTTTGCGACAGTGACGGGTCTTTGCGCCTTAGAATGCCAAAGACGACCTCTCTTCCCTTGTTTTCGGCCAAAAAGGAAGCCAGACATTCTTCGTGTCTGGCTGTCCACGGCGAAAAGGAATCCAAAAACAGAACCTTCCTTGTCATTGTCCGATTTCGTTCTTCTCGCAAATGATCCTTACGCCATTGGGGGCGTAGACATCGATCTTCTGCTTTTCTCCGATGAAGTCAAAGAATCCCAACCCGACGATGCGGACACGATAAAGGACGTTTTCCTCGATGGAAATGGAAGTCTTCGCAAGATCGGAAATGTCATGGATCTTGCCGCTGCGGAAGCTAGCCTGCTCGTTTTCGCAAAGCATCCGGAAAGTCGCATCGGCCTTGGAAAGCTTGCATCTTTCAATCGTGATGTCATTGGACTTGTAGAAGGTCAAGTCGGCCTTTCCGCCCTCGACATAGTCGATGCGGCAGAGATTGGAAAGCAGGAAGGACTGGCCGGCCTTCGTTTGGTATCTTTCCGGACGGATTTCGCTCCTGGGAATGACGTACTTGACGATTTCCGGTTCGATGAAGGACACGATGCTCTTGGGGTTGTAGATGCCGGGTGTGTCGTAGATGTAGGAATCGTTGTCCAGCGGGATGGAAATGACGTCCAGCGTCGTTCCGGGATACGGAGAGGTCGTGATCATCTTTTCCGTGGAATTCTTGTATTCCTTGAGCAGTCGGTTGATAAGGGATGACTTTCCGACCTGGTAGGCGCCGATGAAATAGACACTCTTTCCTTTACGATGCCTTTCGATGGAGGCCATCATTTCCTCGATGTTCATGCCCTTGGAAGAAGAGGTCATGATCAGGTCGAGGACATGGATGTTCTCGGGTTCCAGCTTTTTCATGACGTATTTCCGCAGGAAATCATCCGAATAGGTCTTCGGAAGGACATCCCTCTTGTTGACGACGACGATGACGTTTTCGGGAAGATATTTGCCGATGCCGTCCAGAAGGGCTCCCGTCAGGCAGAAGGCGTTGAGGACATAGACGACAAGCGCCCCTTCTTCCTTTGCCGATTCGAGGATAGTGACATAGTCGATGTTGAAGTCAGGCGTCTTCTTGTAGGTCGAATAATGCCGAAGCTTGTAGCAACGCTCGCAAAGGGTGTCCTCGCCGGATTCGAATTTCTCCGGAGGGACATAGCCGACTTCCTGAGGGTCGGTATCCTGAAGGATGGCTCCGCATCCATAACAACGGCGGACGCGGATTTCCTGGGTCACGCCACTGGCTTTGGTTCGCTTGAAGAACATGATTTTACCTCCTCTGTATTTCTTTTCGGGCACTCGCTTCCGAGCAGGCCCTTGCGCCGCCAACCTTCGCGGATGCGCTTGTCGAAGAAACGGGGAATCTTGGTGACGAGATTGTCCTTTTCCGAGAGCGGTTCGGTCAGGACAAGACGGCCATGGAGCTGCTTGACGTAGAGCCTATCGGTATAGATCTGGTCGCCAATGAAGATGCAATCCTCGACCTTGACGTTCTGTCGCTTCAGGAAGCGCCGGACGCGGAAGGCGACATACTTGAAGGAAAGGCTCAGATAGGGGACGCCAAGGCTTTGGCAATAGCGACCGCAACGCTTCTCCGTGTTGTTGGAAAGGATGAATACCTTCAAGCCCATGTCCTGGTATTCCCTGAGAATTTTCCGTGCCCTTTCGGAAGGCTCTTCGACGTCGGCCGGGTCGAGCGTGTTGTCCAGGTCGAGGACGACGGCCTTCACGCCCAGTTGCCGAAAGAAGGACGGGTCGATATCGTAGATGCTTTTCGCATGGAAAGAGACTTTGCTTTTCGATTTGGGCATATTTCAAGTATAGCAGATATCCTTTACTTTTTGTCTTTTTCGAAGAGATCGAAGAGAGAAAGCTGGGTGTCGGCCTTGTCGACGCTGGCCTTGACCGGGCTGACCTTGACGACCTTGGGCGTCTCGATGGGGAACGAGGCGTCGATGACTTCGCCGAAATCGTTCCTGCCCTCCAGGAGGCTCTTTCCAAGTCCCGGTATGTTCTCGCGCATTTCGGAATTGAGCTCGACGGGGGCAAGCTCGCCCAGATCGATGACGACGTTCTGGTCTTCGCTGGTCGCGCTGACGACGTTCCTCTGGCCGCGCACCTTCTCGACCTTGCTCAGGGAAACGATGTTCATCGGGTTCTTCTTAAAGATGCGGACGAGGTTGGTCTTCGCCCCGAGCCTTTCTGTCGTCTCGATCTTCGTTGAGGAGACAAGCCTTGCGGCACGCCTGTCGGCAAGGATAAGAAGGAGGGAGGCCTCCTTGCTGGTCAGGGAGACAAGGGCGGAAAGCGGCGTGTTGTCGATCGTGGAGGAAATGGCCTTGACGCCCATGGCCCCAAGGGAGACAAGCGGAATGTCCGACTCGTTGAAGCGGCTTGCCCTTCCAAGGCCATCGCAGACGATGAGGTCGGAGTTGCCACTGGTCATTTCGACGCCGACAAGCGCATCGGCATCGTTGAGAAGCTTGCAGGCACGCAGGGTCCTCTTTGTCAGGCCGGATTGGCGGAATTCCGTTAGGGCCGTCCTCTTGATCTTGTTCTCCCGAGTCAGCATGACGACGTTGACGCCTTGACGGAATTCATCCAGGAGGAAGACACGAACGACCTTCTCGTTGGCCTTGAGCGTAAGAAGGTTGTTGAGATGCTTTCCCTCCTCCTTCCACTTGAGCTCCGGAAGCTGATAGACGGGAATGTAGCCATAGTTGCCCCGATCGGTAAAGAAGAGCAGGGAATCGTGGGTTGAGCATTTCCGACAGAAGACGATCCTGTCCCCGGGCTTGGTCTTCGGCAGGGGAACGATCTCGTCCTTGTTGGCATCGCAATAGGCCTGATAGGACTTGGGCGTCGTCCTCTTGCTGTAGCCATCCTCGGTAATGGCGACATAGCAGTCTTCCTTGGCGATGAGCTTGGTCTGGTCGACGGCATTGAAGACGAGCTTCTCGTCGAGGATTTGCGTCCTTCTCTCGCGGGCGAATTCCTTCCGGACTTCCTTGAGGCTCTTGACGATTTCGTGATCGAGCTTCTCGGAATCGGAGAGAAGGCCCTTGAGCCTTTCGATGTCCTTGCGAAGGCTTTCGTCTTCCTCCCGCAGGGCGACGATGTCGGTATTGGAAAGACGATAGAGAGGAAGCATGGCGATGGCTTCCGCCTGGTTCTCGGTAAAGCCGTAGTCCTCGCGAAGCATCTGCTTGACGGATTCCTTCCCGTGGCATTTCTTGATCTTGGCGATGACCTCGTCGACGATGGAATAGACCTTGACAAGGCCGGCGACGATTTCGAGCCGCTTCTGGTCCTGCCGAAGATCGTATGCCGCCGTGCGGGTCTCGATTTCCCGCTGATGGTCGATATAGGCGTCGAGGATCTCAAGAAGCGGAAGGGTCTTGGGGTGTCCCTTGACGATGGCAAGGAAGTTGCAGGAAAGGTTGTTTCTCAGGCAGCCTTTCGACTGAAGGTAGTTGAGGACGTCTTCCGGACTGGCGCCCTTCTTGATCTTGATGACGATATGGACGTCGTCCTTGGCGGATTCGTCGACGATTTCCTCGATGTTGTCGAGATTGTCCGTCTCCTTCCTTTTCGTGAGATTGGCGACGAAATCGATCTTGACGACACCGGTCGGAATCTGGTCGATCACGATCGTGTTCTCATCGTGGTCGATCGTGACATGGCTATAGACGGTCAGGGTCCCCTTTCCCGTCTCGTAAAGCGAACGGATTGCGGCCTTGTCGTCGAGGATGCCGCCCGTCGGGAAATCGGGGCCCTTGATGAAGGCCATGATGTCATCGAGGTTGGCCCGGCGGTGCGTGATCCGGTAGATGGTCGCATCGATGACCTCGCCGAGATTGTGGCTGGGGATGAACGTCGTGCTTCCGACGGCGATGCCCTGCGTTCCGTTGACAAGGAGATTGGGGAAGCGTGCCGGAAGGACGGTCGGCTCGAGGGACTTGTCGTCAAAGGTCGGAACCATCTCGACGGTTTCCTTCTCGATTCCGCGGACGAGGTATTCGCTCAGTCTCGAAAGCCTTGCCTCGGTATAACGGTTGGCGGCAGCGGGATCGTCGTCGATGGAGCCGTTGTTTCCCTGGAAGTCGACAAGGGGCTCTTCCATCTTCCATCCCTGGGAGAGGTGGACGAGGGCATCATAGATGGAGGCATCGCCATGGGGATGGTAATGGCCCATGACATGGCCGACGATGGTGGCGCACTTGACCGTGGGCTTGCTGTAGAGGTCGCCTTGGTCGAACATGTCGTAGATGATCCTTCGCTGGACGGGCTTGAGGCCATCGCGGACGTCCGGAATGGCGCGGTCGGTGATGACGGCCTTGGCATAGCGGTTGAAAGCCTGGATGAGGACATCGCTCATCTGGGAGGGAACGATGTCTTCGGCAGAAAGGATCTGTTCCTCTTTCTTCTTACTTTTCACGTTCTACCTCCTTGGTGAATGTATCCTTCGTCGTGAAGTCGATGTTGTTCTCGATCCAGTCCTTTCGCCGATCGGTGTCCTTGCCGAGGAAAAGATTGACCTTGTCCTTGCACTCCTCATCGTCCTGGATGAAGACGCGGAGCAGCTTCCTTTTCTCCGGAAGCATCGTCGTCGTGGAAAGCTGATCGTAGTTCATTTCGCCAAGACCCTTGTAGCGGTTGACCTTGTAGCCCTTGCCGATCGCCTGCTTGGCCTTTTCCAGCTCGGTATCGTCATAGCAGTAGATTTCCTTCTTGCCGTTGTAGACGCGATAAAGGGGCGGGCAGGCGATATAGACATGTCCCGTCTCGAGAAGCGGCTTCATGTGGCTGTAGAAGAAGGTCAGGAGGAGGGATTGGATATGGCTTCCGTCGTCATCGGCATCGGTCATGATGATGACTTTTCCGTAATGGATGTCCTTGACCTTGAAGTCGGAGTCGAATCCCGCGCCGATGGTATAGATGAGGGTCGCGATTTCCTTGTTTCCGAGAAGGGCCTTCTCGTCCTCGACGTCGGTGGTGTTCTTGGGCTTTCCGCGAAGCGGGAGGATGGCCTGATGGCGGGGATCCCGGCCCTTCTTGGCCGAACCGCCGGCGGAATCGCCCTCGACGATGAAGAGCTCGTTGCGGAGGTAGTCCTTGCTGGAGCAGGGGGTCAGCTTGTCGGAAAGGTTGAAGGAGGAAATCTTGCTCTTGAGAAGCTCCCTTTCCTTGCGCCTTGCGTTTTCCGCTTGCACCCTGGCTTTCATCTCGTCGGTCGTCTTCTTGACGACGGCGCTGGCTTCTCCGTCGTGTTCCTCAAGATAGTAGCTCAGCTTGCTTTCGACGACCTTGTCGACGGCATTGATGGCTTCCTTCGTTCCAAGCTTGCCCTTCGTCTGGCCTTCGAACTGAAGGAGATGCTCGGGAACCCAGGTGGAAAGGATGGCGACAAGCCCTTCCCTCAGGCAGTCCCCGTCGAGGGAATCGTTGCTCCGGATCTGCTTGTGGTTGATGGCATAGGAATTGAAGCAGTTGGTCAGGGCCTTCTTCAGGCCGGTGACGTGATAGCCGCCATCTCCCGTGCGGACGCCGTTTGCAAAGGAGATGATCTTCTCGTCGTAGTTGTCCTTGAGGAAGCCGAAGGTCACCTCGACCTTGATGCCATCCTCGCTCTTACCTTCGATGTGGATGGCGCTGGTCAGGCCATCCTTGCCCGCCGTGTGGCGGAGATAGTATTCCAAAAGGCCGTTTTCATAATAGAAATCCTGCTTCCGGCCGCTTCTTTCGTCCAGGAGGTGGAACGTCACGCCCTTCGTCAGGCAGGCCTGGTCATCGAGATGCTGGGCAATCCGGTCGAAGGAGAAATTGGTGTCCGAGAAAATCGAGCCGTCGGGAAGGAAGCGGACATCCGTTCCCCTTTTCGTCGTCGGCCCGAGGTCCTGAAGCGGGCTTGCCTTCTTTCCGCCGTTCTCGAAACGCATGAAATGGTCCCTGCCGTCCTTGAAGGAATGGACTTCCATCCAGACGGAAAGGGCATTGGTGACCGAGGCGCCAACGCCATGAAGACCGCCGGCGCTCTTGTAGTTGCTTTCGTCGAACTTTCCGCCGCCATGCAGGGTCTGGTAGACGATCTGGAAGCCGTTCATCTTCTCGCGGGCATTGTAGTCATAGGGAATGCCGCGTCCCTGGTCGCAGACCTCCAAGGAACCATCGTCGTGGATGGTCACGTAGATATGCTTTCCGTAGCCTTCGTTGGCTTCGTCGACGGCATTATCGACGATTTCCCATACGAGATGGTGGAGACCGACGGTATCCGTCGATCCGATATACATGCCAGGTCGTTCCCGAACCGGCTCGAGGCCATGGAGTACGGTCAGGCTTTTGGCATCATATTTATCGCTCATTTCATTCACCTCAACATATAATTTTAAATTTTGTAAGCCTGAAAATAAAGCAAATGCTTTATAATCGTTCCTATTCGGGGGTTAACGAAAATGAACCTGGAAGTCCTCTACACCATCCTCTTCTCCCTTCTCATGTTAGTCTTCGGCTATCTTATCGGCTCGATTCCGACCTCCATCATCATCGGCAGGCTTCACGGAATCGATATCCGCCAGCATGGTTCCCACAACGCCGGAGGAACCAACGTCGGCCGTGTCATCGGAAAGAAGGCCGGCATCCTGACCATCGTCCTGGACATCCTCAAATGCTTCCTTCCCTGCCTTGTCGTCTTCCTGATCTTCAACTTTGTTCCCGTGCCTTTTCTCTCCGGTTATGAACATCTCAAGGAGCTCTTTGTCGGCCTGACGGCCACGGGCGTCTGCCTGGGCCACACCTTCCCCCTCTATGCCGGCTTCCGCGGCGGGAAATGCGTTGCCTGCTTTGCCGGCTACATCATCTTCGTCTCCCCGATCTGCTTCGTCCTTGCCTGCGCCCTCTTCTTCCTGCTTTTCTTCCTTTTCAAGAAGGTCTCCCTTTCCTCGGTCATCGCCGTTCCGTCCGCCCTTCTTCTCCTTCTTGTCCCGATGATCCTCGACCTGACCGTCCTTCCGGAAACGACGGCATTCAATGGCGGTACCTATTTTGCCCCTTCCTGCCTTCTTCACCTTTCCTACGTGACGGTGGTTTTCGCCTTCCTTCTGGCAAGCCTTGTCATAGTCCGACACCTCGGCAACATCAAGCGCCTTGAAAAAGGCCTGGAACCCGAAACCCACTTCAAGAAGGACTGATTCTTTCTGGGGCACACATTTCCCTTGCCTACCTTTCCTGAACAGGAATCAAATTGCTTTTGAAATACTTTGCCTTCCTTTTCCATAGAAATCCCTTGTCCTTCTCATTCGTCCAGGGAATCCCTTCGCTAAGCTTCTCTTTCTTCGCATTTCGTTCCTGTGCCTTTGCCGACAAGCGCCAAAAGCAATCCGGACATCAAAAAAACCAGGGCCTTCAACCCTGGCTTTTTCTTACTTCTTTCGCGAAGCGGGATTTCGCTGCGCTTCCTCGATGGCGCGCATCGTCTGGTTGACCCTGGCCTCGCTCGGGGTCTGACCCATGGAGCGATACATGGCCTTGATCATGTTCCGGTTGATCGGCGGGTTCTTCTTCAGTTCTGTCTGGAACAGCTTCCTGGCAAGGAAGTATCCGCCGACAAGACCGACAAGAAGGCAGGCGATGACGATGAGGACGAATCCCCAAACAGGAAGTCCTGCCATGCCTTAGGCCCTGGAGTCGTATTCGCCGGTGGCGGTACGGACGACGATGTCGGTCCCGTTCTTGATGAACATCGGGACGCGGAGCTTGAACCCGGTCTCGAGGACGGCTTCCTTCGTTGCCTTGTTGACGGTGTCGCCGGGCGTGGCGTTGTCATCGCATTCGACGATCTTCAGGGTGACCTTGTCGGGAAGCTGGATGCCGAGGATCTCGGTCTCGTAGTAGGTGATGAGGACGTTGGAGTTCGGGGCGAGGAACTGGAGCTCCCACTTGACGCGATCCTTCGGAAGCTGGATCTGGTCATAGGTCTCGTTGTCCATGAAATAGGCAAAGCCCGACTCGCCTTCGTCGGAATAGAGGAACTGCATTTCCTTCTTGTCCAGATAGGCAAGCTCGACCTTCGTTCCGGAGAAGAGCATCATCTCGCTGATGGCGCCGCTGCGGAGGTTCTTGGCCTTGATCTTGTGCTTCATCTTGGCCATTGCCGTCTTGTTGTGCTGGATGTCGACGACCGAAAGAAGCTGGCCGTCGTAGAGGAAGACCTTGCCCGGGCCAAGTTCGCCCGCATCAACCATGTCTGCCATGTGCCTTGTCCTCCCTTGCCTTACTTCTTCTCGTCGTGCTTCGTCTTCTTCTTGCAGTTGGGGCAATACTTGTTGGTGGAGAAACGCTCCGGATGGGCCTTCTTGTTCTTGGTGGTGATATAATTCTCGTGCTTGCACTCGGAGCAACGAAGGATAATGTCCACTCTCTTGTCTGCCATAGTAAATCTCCTCCTTGGATTGTAGTTAACCGAAATATTATAGCCTCTTGACAGGAAGGCTTTCAAGAAGGAAAACGCACTTCCCCTGTGCTAGAATCATGGCATGAAGAAATACCGTTTCAATATCGGAAGCAAGACGATCGGCGACGGCGGAATCCTCATCCAGTCGATGGGGGACAGGAAGACGACGATTGTCGACGCGCTTTCGTCCCTTACCAACGACCTTACCCGGATGGGCATGGACATGATGCGCTTTTCCGTCCTCGACAAGGAGGACGCAAAGGCCCTTTCGGAAATCCGGAAGAAGGTTTCCGTCCCCATCATCGCCGACATCCACTTCGACACCACGCTTGCCCTCCTTGCCCTGGATTCCGGCGTGGACAAGATCCGCATCAATCCCGGGAACGTCAATTCCGAGGCCGGTCTCCGGAAGGTCATTGCCCTGGCAAGGGAGAACAACGTCGCCATGCGCATCGGCCTCAATTCCGGAAGCCTGAACCGCTATCGCGGAAAGGGAAAGGATTTCCTCGAGGACTATTTCCTGGCCCTCGACGCGACGCTTGCCATCTTCCGCGAAATGGATTTCCGGAATATCGTCCTCTCCCTGAAGACCTCCTCTCCCGAGCACGCCTATGAACTCTATCGGCGCGCCTATGACCTTTATCCCTATCCCCTCCATGTCGGTCTGACGGAGTCGGGCTTCGGCGTGATGGGGAGCATGAAGTCGGCCATCGCCCTCCAAAGGCTCCTTTCGGAAGGCATCGGCGATACCATCCGCATCTCCCTTGCCGACGACCGCCGCGAGGAAATACGGGCATGCAAGACCCTCCTCCGGGAACTTGGCATCCGGAAGGACCTTCCCGAGCTTGTCGTCTGTCCCACCTGCGGAAGGACCCTCATCGACCTCAAGGAGATTTCCCGTGCCGTCGCGAAGAGGCTCGACTATGTCTTCAAGCCCGTCAAGGTCGCCGTCATGGGCTGTCCTGTCAACGGCATAGGCGAGGCACGGGATAGCGACTTCGGCATCGCCGGCAGCGGAAAGAAGGACGTCTATCTCCTTTTCACCAAGGGCAAGCCGCTTGGCCTATACGAAAAAGAAGAGGCCTTGGAACGCCTCTTCTCCTTCATAGCCGTTTTCTGAGTTTCTATCCCTTCCGCTTCGGCCTTCCCCGTTTCGGGGCAAAGTCGTCGGAATGGAAGTCCGTGGCATTCCCGCCCTTCCGGGCGATGTTCGTCAGGATGACCTTTTTGCGATGCTTGAGCTTGACCAGGTCGACGGCCTTGCTGACCTTCTTCTTGTAGTTGGGCTTGACCTTGTTGCTCTTGGTCTTTCCGATGGCATGGCGGATCTGCTTCTGCAGCCTTTCGTTGGACTGGTCCTTCTTTCCGAGGTTGCGGAACTGGTACGGGCCCTTCTGGGCACGCAGTCCCTTGTCGGAAAGGGTGAGGTAATCGAAGGCAAGGCCGCGCCGGACAAGGTCCCTTGCCTTGTCAAGAAGCCTTTCGTCCTCGTAAAGGAGGATGTAGGAATCGCCTTCCGCGAGGAAACGGCCCGTCCTTCCGGCGCGATGGAAGTAATAGTCGGTATTCCTGGGAAGGTCGATGGAGAGGACTTCCTTGCAGTCGCGGACGTCGATTCCGCGGGAGACATAGTCCGTCGCCAGAAGAAGGCCGGAGTCCATGCCCTTGAAGAGATCGATGGTCTTGCGGATGTCGCGCTTGTCCTTCTCGCCCGTGATGGCAAGAACCTTCCTCCCGCTTTCCAGGAGCACCTTGCGGATGGGCACGATGTCTTCCTTCCTCGAGACGAAAAGGATGGCCTTGTAGGGATCGTGGACGGCAAGGAAGGCGACAAGGGCGTCTTCGCGGGTCATGCCCTTGGCGACGACGAAATGATGGCGGACGCCTTCGGCAGTGATCGACTTGCGAAGGTCGAGGACTTCCTGGCATTGGAAGGCCTTGCGGACCCTAGTGATTTCCTGGATGCCGAGGGAGGCGGAAAAGAAGGAGACGATCTTCTTTTCGATGGCGCCCTTGAGGGACTTCAGGCAATCCTGGAAGCCATCGAAATAGACCATGTCGCCCTCATCGATGATGACGTAGGAAAGACGGCTCGTGTCCAGTCTAGACAGGACCTCGGGATACATGGCCGGGGTCGTCAGGACGATCTTCGGCTTGAGAAGGGTGAAATCCTTCCTGGAACGGATGACCTTGCAGTCTTCCTTGCGAAAACCGCACTTCGGAAGCAGGGACTGGAGGACGTCCTGGATCTGGTCCAGAAGGGCGACCGTCGGCGAAAGGATGATGCCTTGGCAGAAATCCCCTTCCTGGAGGTTGTTGAGTATCGGGACGACATAGGACAGCGTCTTGCCCGTTCCCGTCGGGGCCAGGGCAAGAACGGATCGTCCCTTCAGAAGCGGAGGAATGGCAGCCTGCTGAATCGGCGAGAGATAGAGGAAATCCTCGCTTTCGAGCGCGGCAAGGACTTTCCCGTTCAGATTGAGGGAGCCAAAGGGAAGGAGCTCACTCTTCTTGTCCGTTCTTTCCATCTTGGATCTCGATTCCGAGGACGTCAAGGTCCTCCTTGGGGACGGGAGAGGGGCACTGGCTCATCGGCTCGACCGCGCGAAGGTTCTTGGGGAAGGCAACGACATCGCGGACGTTGTCCGTTTCGCACAGTTCCATTGCCAGTCTCTCGATGCCGATGCCGAAGCCGCCTTCCGGCGGAACGCCGTACTTGAGGGCCTTGACGAGGAAGCCGAAACGATTCTCGATGTCCGCCTCGCTCAGGCCCAGAAGCTCGAAGACCTTCTTCTGGATTTCCGCGTCATGGATTCGCAAGGCGCCAGAAGAAAGCTCGACGCCATTGAGGACCGTGTCGTAGCTGGTGGAGCGGATCTTCGTCGGGTCGCTCCCGAAGAGGGGAAGATCCTCGTCGACAGGGCGCGTGAAAGGATTGGAGAGACATTCGATATGGCCGTCCTCCTCCCTTTCGAACAAGGGCCAGTCGATGACGAAGAGGGGACGATAGACATCCTTCCTCGTCAGGCCAAGCTGGCTTCCGTAGGCGGTACGCAGGGCGCCAAGGGCAATGGCGGCCTTGTCTCCGCTGGCATCGGCGCAGAGGATGACAAGATCGTCCTCCTGCAATTCCAGGACCTTGGCAAGATCGGCAAGGCTTTCGGCAGTCATGTTCTTGCTGATGCCGCCTGAGAGGTGGCCATCGTTGAACTTGAGATGGCTGACGCCGAAGACCTTGAACTTCTTCGCATGAAGATTGTCCTCGTCCATCTTCTTCCGCGTCGTGGCCGTCGCCATCCTGTTGACGACAAGGGCCTTGACCCTCTTTCCCTCGAAGGCCTTGAAACCGCAGTTTTCCAAAGCGTTCGTGACATCGCGGATTTTCATGTCGAAACGCAGATCGGGCTTGTCCGTCCCGTAGTCGTCGATGCAGGTCCGATAGGAAAGCCGCTCGAAGTCGGGAAGGACGACATTCTTGATCTTGAGGAAGAGATGCTTGAGAAGCCTCTCGATGATATCGAGGACGTCCTCCCTTTCGACGAAGGACATCTCGCAGTCGATCTGCATGAATTCCGGCTGCCTGTCGGCACGCTGGTCCTCGTCGCGGTAGCAGTGGGCAAGCTGGAAGTAGCGATCGACACCGGAGATCATGAGAAGCTGCTTGTAGAGCTGGGGAGACTGGGGAAGGGCATAGAAGGAACCCGGGAAGATGCGGCTCGGGACAAGATAGTCCCTGGCGCCCTCGGGCGTGGACTTGATGAGCGTCGGGGTGTCGACCTCCAGGAAGCCCTCCTCGACAAGGAACTCCCTCGTATAGCGGGAAATGAGGGCACGCGTCTCCAGGAAGCGGAGCATCTTCGGCCTTCTCAGATCGAGATAGCGATACTGAAGACGGGTATCCTCGCTTGCGGTGACTTCGTCCTGGATGGGGAAGGGCGTCGTCTCGGCCTTGGAATAGACGGTGACCTTCTCGACGCGGATCTCGATCCTTCCCGTGGGGATCCTGTCGTTGGGGTCGCTTCTGAGAACGACTTCGCCATCGGCGCGGACGACCCATTCCGGACGCAGGGAAAGCGTCCTGAAATAGGAAGGCTCGATGTTGAGCTGTGTGATGCCATAGCGATCGCGGAGGTCGACGAAGACAAGGGCGCCCAAGTCGCGGACGGCATCGACGAATCCGCAGAGGGAAACCTTCTTTCCGACGTCTTCCGGCCGCAGCTGGCCGCAGGTATGTGTTCTAAGCATTCTTTCTATCTCCTCAAGAGCCTTGTTAGCTCTTCCTCATCGACGACTTGCTGGTTCCGGCTTTCCATGTCCTTGAGCTCGACATGGCCATCCTCGAAGACGATGACGACGTTTTTCGCCTTGAGCCTGTCGGCCATCTTGAAGCAGCCGCCCATGCCCTTGCGCATGGAGGGAAGACGTACGCAAAGGCCTTCACGGCGCAGTCTTTGGGCCAGGGCGATGGCCTTTCCGTTCCTTTCGAAGTCCAGAAGGAAGACGTCGATCGAAGGCGTAGAGGCGATTTCCCTTTTCCGCTCTTCGGACATGTCCAGGATGAGCCTTTCGATTCCAAGGGAGAAGCCGATGCCTTCGAACTGGGGTCCGCCGATATCCTTCATCAGGGAGGAATACTTCCCTCCGCCGCCGAGGGCGGAAGTCGGTTTCTCAAGATCGTAGATCTCCCAGACAAGACCGGTATAGTAGTCCAATCCGCGGACAAGGCCGTCATCCTTCCGGTAAGGGATCTTCAGGCTTTCCAGGACGGAGACGATGGCATCGTATTCCTTCCTGTCCTCCTCGGAAAGATAGTCCTCGATGCGCGGCGCCTTCTTGCCAAGCTCATGGTCTTTCTCGACCTTGCAGTCGAGGATGCGGAGGGGATTGGTCTCGAAGCGTTTCCGGCAGTCCTCGCACATCTCGTCGAGATGGGGAGAGAAGAATTCGGCAAGGGCCTTCTTGTAGTTCTCGCGCGACTGGAAGGAACCGAGGTAGTTGATGAGGACGACGACTTCCTTGCCCAACACCTTCCTTGTCGCCTCGACGGAAAGAAGAAGCGCATCCAGGCTGGCGTCGAGGTCGATTTTCTCGTCCAGGAACTCCACGCCGTATTGGTGGAATTCCCTCAGCCTTCCCGATTGCGGCCTTTCATAGCGGAAGACCTTGCCCATGTAGTCGAAGCGTAGGGGAAGGTCGGGGAGGGCAAAGAGCTTGTTTTCCAGGACAAGCCTGTTGACGCCGGCGGTGAACTCCGGCCGCAGGGTATAGTCCTTGTCGCCCTTGCTTATCAGGTCGAATGTCTCCTTGCGGACGATGTCCGAGCTTTCGCCGACGGACCGGTGGAAGAGCCGGGATTCCTCGAAGACGGGCGGATTGACGCGCTGACAGCCATAGAGCCGGCTTTCGGCCATCAAGAGCCTTTCCAGGCCATCGAGGAGAGCTTCCTCAAAGCCGAAATAGTCCGTCGTTCCCCGCGGTTTCCGGATTGCGCTTTCTGACATGATCGTTAGCCTCCAAACAATTAATTATACAATAATATTCTTTTCAATGCATCAGGCGGTCCACCTGATAGACGGACCGGACCTGCGACAGCAGATGGATGTACTTGTCCAGGTTGTCATGGGAGACGACGGAAAGGGTGATGTTGATGGTCGTCGTCGACGATCCCGGGTGGTACTTGGCGTTGACGCGGAAGAGCTTGGCCGAGTTGCTGTTGAGGATGTTGAGGACATCCATCAGGAGCCCGTCCCTGTCGTGGCACTGGACGGCGAGGTCGACAAGGAATTCGCCGGTCTTCGCATCCGGGTTCCACTTGACGGCGATAAGCCTCGAGGAATCGGCCGCCTTGACGTTGGGGCAATCCTTTCTGTGGACCTTGACGCCCTGTCCCGTCGAGACAAAGCCGATGATGTCGTCGCCGGGAATCGGAAGGCAGCAGTTGGCAAGGCTTGTCATGACGGTGTCCCCGTTGGCCAAAAGGACGCTGTCGGTCTCGTTCTTCTTCGCCTTCTTGGCATTGATTTCCTTCGTCAGCTGTTCCGAGCTCTTCTTGCCGGAATAGAACACGTTCTCGCTCAGTTCGATGATTTGGCCGGCGGAAACGGATTTCGAGCTGAGGAGGATGAAAAGGTCGTCGACGCTGTTGACCTTGAGCTCTTCGAGGACCTTTTTGGTGATGAGCTTGCTCGGGTCGATGGCAAGCCGTCTCTCGCGCAGGCCGTCGAGAAGCGTCTGCCTTCCCTTCTTGATGGCATCCTCGCGAATATAGTCGCTGTTCTGGCGGACGAGATACTTGCGGATCTTGTTGCGGGCGAAGTTGGTCTTGGCGATATTGAGCCATTCGGAATTCGGGGAGGCATTCTTTCCCGTGATGACCTCGACGATGTCGCCCGTCTTCAGGGGCGTTGAAATGGGAACGAGGGTGTTGTTGACCTTCGCGCCGACGAGGTGCTCGCCGATGTCGGAATGTATCCGGTAGGCAAAGTCGACGGGCGTTGCCCCGTTGGGAAGGCAGATGACGTTTCCCTTCGGGGTGAAGACATAGACGTTGGCATCGAAGATGTCGTGGCTCAAAGTCTCGACATAGTCCTTGGCCGTCTGGTTCTTTTCGTCCTCGTCGGTTATCGACAGGAAGTCCTTGAACCAATGGAGCTGGTTCTCGATCTCGACTTGTTCCTTCTTGGCGTCGTAATGCGTGCCTTCCTTGTAGCGCCAGTGGGCGGCAATGCCGCCTTCCGCGGTCTCGTCCATCTTCTCCGTGCGAATCTGGATTTCGAAGAAATGCCCCGTATCGGTGACGACCGTCGTGTGGAGGGACTGATACATGTTCGGCTTGGGCATGGCGATGTAATCCTTGAAACGTCCAGGAACGGGCTTGAAGTTGGCATGGACATAACCGAGGATTTCATAACAGTTCTGTTCCGTTTCCGTAATGATTCTCAAGGCCATGATGTCATAGATCTGTTCGAAGGTATAATGCTTGATGTACATCTTCTTGTAAATCGAATAGATGGACTTGACGCGGTCGAGAATCGTGAAGGGGATCTTGGTGGGGTTCAGGATCTGGGTCAGTTCCTCCTTGAGGTGCTCGAGGCCTTCATGGGCGTTCTTGTACATCGATTCGACCATGCTCTCGATGGCAAGGTACTTTTCCTTCTCCGTGTAGTAAAGGGAAAGCTCCTCGAGCTCGGTCTGGACCTTGTAAAGACCCAGGCGGTGGGCAATGGGCGAATAGACTTCCAGCGTTTCCTTGGCAATCCTTTTCTGCTTCTCCTCGGGCTGGAACTGGAGGGTCCGCATGTTGTGAAGCCGGTCGGCCAGCTTGACGATGATGGCACGCACGTCCTTGGCCATGGCGACGAAGATCTTCCGGTGGTTTTCCGCCGTGAACTCGACGTTCTTGTAGTCGGAAAGCCTCGTCACCTTCGTCAAGGCCTCGACGAGGTCGGCGATTTCCGTTCCGAATTCGCGCTCGATTTCCTCCCTTGTCGTTCCCGTGTCCTCGATGGTGTCGTGAAGAAGGCCGACGCAAATCGTCTGCGGGCCGGCCTGAAGACGGGCCAAAATGTCGGCCACGCCCAGGCAATGGCTGATATAGGGATCGCCCGACTTCCGGAACTGGCCTTCGTGTTTCCTGTCGGCGAAACGATAGGCCTTTTCGATGAGCTTCCGGTCGTCGGGATTGTGGATGTAGGTCGAGTAGTCCTCTTCGAGCTTCTCGAACGGGATGAGATGATTCTCGATTTCCATTCTCTAGAGATCCATGATCGTCGCAAAGGGGACATCCAGCTTCCTGTCGCCCTCAAGGTCCTTGAGCCGGATCAGGGTCAAGGCTCCGCAGGGGACGCCGCCGCCATCGCGGATGAGCTTCTCGAGGGCCAGGAAAGTGCCGCCGGTCGCAAGAAGGTCGTCCAGCATCAAGACTCGCTGTCCCGGCTTGAAGGAGGCCTTTGGAATCTCAAGCCTTGCCGTTCCGTATTCCAGGGCGTATTCCACGTGCAGGATCTCGCCGGGCAGCTTGCCGGCCTTCCTTGCCATGACAAAGCCGATTCCCATCTGATAGGCCAGGGCAGAGCCGAACAGGAAGGCACGGCTTTCCGGTCCGCAGATGATGTCCGGCTTGAAGGCCGCGGCAAGCCTTGCCATGTCGTCGATGCAGGAACGGAAGACCTCCCCATTGCGAAGCAACGGCGAAATGTCCTTGAAGGAAATGCCCTTCTTGGGGAAGTCCATCGTGACGCCAATATACTTGGAATAATCCATAAGAAAACCTCCTAGGCAAAAATAAGTATAGCATTAAAACCATGCCATCAAGCGGAAACGAAACGCTTTCCATTCCTTTTTGTTAAAATAGGGACATGATTACCATTATCGGCGAAATCGGATTCTGCTTCGGCGTCAATCACGCCATCGACGTCCTAAGGAAGGCTGCCGCCGAAAACAGGCGCGTCTACCTCACCCATCCGCTTCTCCACAACAAGGCGGAAAACGACCGCCTTCTCATGGAAAACCATGCCGCCCTTTTCCATGCGGGAAGCCCGCTTTCGGACTCGGCCATCGTCTTTTCCGCCCATGGCCATGCCATGAAGGAGGAAAGCCTTTATCCCACGGCACGGCTTTATGACGCGACCTGCCCGCTGATCCAGAAGCGCTATGAGAGAATCGAGGCGGAAAGGGATCTGACGATCGTCTTCCTTGGGAAGAACGGCCATCAGGAGACCGAGGCCTTCCTGGCGCGTTTCCCGGATTTCCTTTTTGTCGATTCCAGAATGGACATCGAAGACCAGCTCGCTGGCCTTTCCCTCATCGGAAGGACGGGCCTTGTCCCACAGACGACCGTTTCACAAAGTGCCTACCGCGTGGCCGAGGCATGGCTTAGGAAAAACACGGACCTTCAGTTCGTCCTACCCATCTGCCCGATGTACGAAAGACGTTTCCTGGCCATCGAGGACTTCTTCGCCGGAAAGGATCCCCAGTCCTTCTTCCTTGTCGTCTGCGGGGATACGCTCTCTTCCAATGCCAACGAGCTTCTTCAGGCCTCCCTTTTGCGGTTCCGTGGCCTGAAGGGAAGGATTGCCATGTCGGCGGAGGAGATTTCGACGGAGGAGGTCGGGAAAAGACAGATCGTCCTCTGTTCCTCGACAAGTGCCAGCAGGGAGAAGGTCCTCCAGCTCAAGGAAGGGCTCGAGCGCCGCTTTTCAGACTAGAATCCCCGAATCCTTTCCTTCAGCCGCGCCATGGCACGGCTTTCCCTTTGGCGGACGGCTTCCGGCGAGATGCCAAGCTTCCTCCCGATTTCCGAAAGCGTCACCGGCTTCTCCTGGTTCCGAAGAAGAAGGATTTCCCGGTCCTTTTCGTCCAGCTCCGACAGCGCCTTCAAGACGGCTTCGTAGCGGTCCTTGTCCAAGGCGGTCTCGTGCGGATCGGAATCGGGATCGGCAAAACGCGTCTCGAGGACCTTCGTGCCATCGTCGTCTTCGCTCTTGGCGTCCAGGGAGAGGACACTTGCCGAGTAGAGGCGATAGCGCTGGAGGTCATCCACGCTTGTCCCGTCGCCCAATGCCAGACAGATTTCCTCGTCTTTTGGTTCCCGGTGCAGTCTCTGGACAAGTTCCTCCTTTGCCTTTTCGATTTGCCTGAGCCGACTCGAAAGGCTTGGCGGGATGCGGATCGTCTTTCCATATCGTCCAAGATACTGGAAAATGGCATTTTTTATATACGTCATCGCCAAGGTGGAAAAGGCATAGTTCCTTTCCGGATCGTAGTCATCGACGGCGCGAATGAGGCCAAGACTTCCTTCCTGGATGAGATCCTCGATCGGGCAATGCCAGTCCCGTGCGCAATCGGAAGCGTACTTGACGACGAGTCGGAGATTGTCCTCGACGATCTCGTTTCTTAGCTCGATTGTGGGGTTCCTCCGGTAGGCCAGAAGCTTCTCCTTGGTCTGTGCCGGGGTGAGGGCCGGACGAAGCGAAATGAAATCGCCCAGTGGTCCTTTCGTCTTTTTCTGTCCCATCGTTTTCTCCTTTCCGGATTTCAGGGAATCCTCTTTTCCCTTGGTCTTTCGTCCATCAGGCCGATTGCCTGCTCGATAAGTTCCCTTTCCTTTAACCGAACTCTTTTTCCTTCTTCGGGAAGCGCATCGATGTTCGCCCTTTTCTCAAGGAGGAATTCCCTCAGCAAAGGATCGCCGTTGGCCAAAGGGAAGAGGCCGAATTTCCGTTCCGCCTCTTCCAAGGGCAATAGCCTGCCCATGGCTTTTCGATAAAGGAGGATCGGATAGTAATGCCTTTCGAAGACGTAGCATCCGCCGACGTTTTCATAGCCAAGTTCCTGGAGAAGGGAAATCGGGCCCTCGAAATTGGACTGCGGCGATATGACAAGGCCCTTGATTGGAGAAAGCCTTTCCCTTCCGCGCTCGAGGATTCCCTGGATCGTCCATCCGCCCATGCCGAGTATCGTCAGGAAATTCACGTCCGGCGGGAGAAAGTCAATGCCGTCCTGGAGGAACGCCTTTGCCATGGAACCGTTTTCGTCAAGGTTCCGCCTGAGGCCTTCATAGGGCCCTTTCTTGTTCTCGCCCCCATAGCAGGCAATCCCGCGCCTTTCCAAGGCAAGAAGAAAATCGCCCCGATCGGAGCCGACGTCGAAGACGACGGCTCCCTTCGGGACAAGATCCAAAGCGGTCAGAAGGCGCTTGGATAGTGTCATTCGTTACGGAAGTCCTTCAAGAGCTTTGCGCGGGAGGGATGACGCAGCTTCTTGAGGGCCTTGGCCTCGATCTGACGGATTCTCTCCCTGGTGACGTTGAATTCCTTTCCGACTTCCTCGAGGGTATGGGTCCTGCCGTCCTCAAGGCCATAGCGAAGGCGGATGACGCGGGCTTCCCTCTCCGTCAGCTGCGAGAGGACCTCGTTGATCCTTTCGGTCTCCATGGAACGATTGGCATATTCATAGGGAGACTCGTTGTCCTTGTCGACGACGAAGTCGCCGATATGGGAATCGTCCTCCTCGCCGACGGGCTTCTCCAGCGAAAGGGGGTCCAGGGCGATCTGCTGGATTTCGCGGATACGTTCGGCAGACCAGACGCCACCGAGTTCCTCGCTGATTTCCTCGGCGGTGGGATCGCGGTTGAGCTTCTGGACGAGCTTCCTCTGCGCCCGGGTGATCTTGTTGATGGTCTCGACCATGTGGACGGGGATGCGGATCGTCCTGGCCTGATCGGCAAGGGCGCGGGTGATGGCCTGGCGGATCCACCATGTGGCATAGGTCGAGAACTTGAAGCCGCGAGTATAGTCGAACTTGTCGACGGCCTTCATGAGACCGAGGTTTCCTTCCTGGATGAGGTCGAGGAAATCCATGCCGCGGTTGACATAGTGCTTGGCGATGGAGACGACCAGCTTCAGATTGCATTGGATCAGTTCGTCCTTGGCGTCCTGATCGCCTTCGAGGACGCGCTTGGCAAGCTCGACTTCCTCTTCCTTCGTCTTGAGGACCTGGTAGGCACCGATGGCATGCAGATACTGGCGGACGGGATCGGAATTCTTGATGTCCGCCCCGGCCGTATAGTCGACCATCTCTTCCTCCTCTTCCTCTTCCTCGAAATCGTCCTCGCCGATGTCTTCCTCGACGGGCGGCAATTCATCCTCCTCGCCGATATCGCCTTCGTCGAAAAGGCCCTTCTCGGCAAGGAAGGAGACAAGCTCGGAAGTCTCGTCGTCGGTCAGTTCGCGCTCACGGGCAAAGGAGTCGAGTTCTTCCTGGGAGACCTTCTTGCCGTCGGCCTTGGAAAGCTCGAGGAGTTCCTTCTTGATGGCATCCATGTCGACGATGGTGACTTCGTCCTTGGAATCACCGTCCGTTTCCTTCCCCTCGGCCTTGTCGGTCGCTTCGTGGAGATCTTCCTCGATGCCGACGATGATGTCCTCCAGAGTCGCGGCAGGCTTTTCGGCCTTTTTGGCGGCCTTTTCCTTCTTGGGGGCTTCCTTGGCCTTTTTCGCTTCCTTCTTGACGGTGGCCTTCTTTTCCGGCGTTTTCTCTTCCTTCTTCTTTTCGGGCGCCTTCTTGGCAGCCTTCTTTGTCGTTTTCTTCTCTTCCGTCTTCACGGGAGAAGATTTCGTTTTCTTTTCATTGGGCACTCTAAAACTACCTCACGATTAATTATTGTTTTTGGCAGCCGTTTTTTCAAGGAACGAGAGGCAAAAATCAGATGTTTTGGCTCGCCTTCTTGATTTCCTGGACCATTTTCCGCCTTTTGAGCCTCTCTTCCCGCGTTTCGCCTTCGCTCGAACTCTTGCGAAGACTGCGGGTGTCATCGTAGTGCCGAAGGGCAAAAAGCTTCTTGGCGAGATCTATGCTCCTTTGGAATTTCCTGGAATCGTACCAGGATTGGGTCAGGTTCTTCTGGATCTCGACGATTTGGCTGAGATAGGCCTTCTCGTCGACGCCAAGGTCGACGTCACTGCCCTCAAGGCCATCGAGGTCGAAGGGATCAGCCTCGTCTTCTTCGCCCTTTCCCGCATCTCCTTCAGACAGGGACGAAAGAAGCCTGTCGTATTCGTCCTTTCCGAAACGGAGGAGATCCTGGTCCTCGAGATAGATGTTTCCGACCAGGTCGGCAAAGACATTGAAGGCCTCGATGTCGAAGACCATGCGGCTCTTCCGGAAAGTCTCATAGGCTTCCCGGCTCTGCGGAAGGACGAAACAGATGCCATACTCTTCCCGGTAGAGCACGTCTTTTTCCTTGTCGATGACAAGGTGGAGGGCCTCGCCAAGGTAGCCGAAAAGCTTCTCGAAGGCTTCCGGGGCGGCATAGCGGCCGGCAAGCTGGACGTCGAAGGTCCGCCGGACGTTGCTGTAGTCGTTCTGACCTTCGCGTCTTTTCTTGCGTATCGGCCGGAAACTCTTTTCCGTCCCCTGGTCCGCCGTGCTTTCCCTGTTCGGTCTGGAATAGAGCCTCTGGAGGGTATCGGAATCCAGTCCTGTCCTTTTGGCAATCGCCTTCAGGTCCTTGATCCGGGACACCTCCCCTTCCGCCAGGATATAGGGGCGGCTTGTCTCGATGAATTCCTCCAGGTCCTTGGAATCCTCGAGCGCCTTCCGTCCGGCAAGCTTCCTTCCCAATAGGAACATCGTCGGGGAATAGAGACGATGGGCCTGGCGGACGAGTTCCGTCATCCCCTCCTTGGTCAGGACCTCGTCGGCATCCTTGGCCTTGTCGAACTTCCAGCAGATACGCGTCGGAATCCGATGCTTGAGAAGAAGGGGCAAGGCCCGCTCTTCGCCTAGCTGTCCGGCCTCGTCGGAATCCAGAAGGAGACGGACTTCGACCTTGAGCTTCTCCAAGGCCAGAAGATGCTCTTCCGTCAAGGCTGTCCCCATCAGGCCGACAGCGGAAGGAAGACCGGCGCGTTGCATGGCGATGACGTCCATGAAGCCTTCAAGGAGATAGACGTAGCCATCCCGCCTTGCGCTTTCCTTCGCGCTGTCGAAGTGGTATAGGATCGCGCTCTTGCGGAAAAGCTCCGTTTCCGGATAATTGATGTACTTTCCGCCATCCTGGCTTTCCTGGATCTTGCGCCCGGAAAAGCCGACGACATGGCCGTCGTTGTCACGGATGGGAAACATGATCCGTCCGCAGTAGCGATCCTTCAGCTCGGCGGAATTGGACAGGATGCCAGCCCTTTCGAGGACCGGGACATCGTATCCGAGATTGCGCAGGGAACGGATGGCGATGGTCGGATCGAAGGGCGAAAAGCCGATTCCGAAATGCTCGATCGTCTCCCTGGCGATTCCCCTTTCCTCGAGATACTTCCTTCCGAGATGGCCGTCGTTGGACTGCAGGAAAAGCTGGTAGAAGCGGCAAAGCACGGAAAGGGCATCCAGTTCCTCGGGGAACTTCTCGCGAAGCACGTCCTTCTTCTCGTGATAGGAAGATATGTCCGCGGGAAGGGGAATGCAGCAGATCTCGCAAACCTTCCGCAAAGCCTCAAGGGAGGAAAGATGGGCATACTTCTCGACGAACTTGATGGTATCCCCGCCGGCATCGCAGGAAAAGCAATGGAAGAATTTCTTCTCCGGATCGATCTGCATCGAGGGATGGGAGTCGTTGTGGAATGGGCAAATGGATTTGTATTTTTTCCCGGCCTTGACGATGGCATCGCTTCCGAGATAGTAGGCGATGACCTTGACGATATCGCTCTTCTCGTTGACTTCCCGGAAGATGTTGCCCGAATTGTCCATCAGGCCCTCCGGCTATCGAGATAGTGGCGGATATAGTCCCCAAGCTGGGAAATCGGGATACGCTCCTGCTTCATGCTATCCCTCTCGCGGACAGTGACCATGTTGTCGTTGACGGAATCGAAATCGTATGTCACGCAAAGAGGCGTACCGATGGCATCCTCGCGGCGATAACGCTTGCCGATGCTTCCGGTCGTGTCGAAGATGGCATCGAAGTCCGGGTGGATGGAACGATAGACTTCCCGTGCCTTGTCGATCAGGTGGTTGGAAAGCGGCATCACGGCAACGGTATAGGGGGCAAGCTCCGGCTTGAGGTGCATGACGATGCGGCTATCCTTGCCGCCATCGAGTTCTTCCACGTCATAGCTGTCCATGAGAAGGGCCAGCATGAGGCGGTCGAGGCCAAAGGAAGGCTCGACGACATGGGGAATGTATTTTTCGTGCGTCTCGGGGTCGAGGTAGGTAAGATCCTGGCTGCTATGTTCCATATGGCGGCCAAGGTCATAATCGCCGCGGCAGGCGATTCCCATCAGTTCGCCCCAGCCAAGGCTCGGGAACAGGTATTCGATGTCCGTCGTGGCGGAGGAATAGAAGGCAAGCTCCTCCTTTTCGTGGTCGCGATAGCGGACGTGGTCGTCTCGAAGGCCAAGGCGCTCGACGAAGGCCTTGCAGTTCTCCTTGTAGAAGGAAAACCATTTCTCGTCCTCTCCGGGACGGAAGAAGAACTCGATTTCCATCTGTTCGAATTCGCGCGTGCGGAAAGTAAAGTTGCCGGGAGTGATCTCGTTGCGGAAGGCCTTGCCGATGTCGCAGATGCCAAGCGGAAGTTTCCTTCTCGTGGTCCGGAGGACATTCTTGAAGTTGACGAAGATGCCCTGGGCGGTCTCCGGCCTAAGATAGACCGTCGAACTCTTTTCTTCGGTGACGCCGATAAAGGTCTTGAACATCATCTGGAACTGGCGGATGTCGGTGAACTGGGTCTTTCCGCACTTCGGACAGACAATCTTCCCGGACTGGACAACGGAGTTGAGTTCTTCCTGCTTCATGCCGTCCACGTCCATTTCGGGACACTGCGACTTGACCAGGTCGTCCGCGCGGAAACGGCTATGGCAATATTTGCAATCGACCAAGGGATCGTGGAAGTTGGCAACGTGGCCAGTCGCCTCCCAGACCTTGGGGTTCATGATGATTGCCGGATCGATCTGGACGTTGTAGTCGATTTCGCGGACGAAATGCTTGAGCCAGAGGTCCTTGAGGTGGTTCTTGAGCAGGGTGCCCAAGGGGCCATAGTCCCAGGAATTGGCAAGACCGCCATAGATATCGCTTCCCGGATAGACGAAGCCGGACGTGACGAGATGGTTGACGATTTCTTCGAATGTGTGTTCTTTGTTGGCCATAGATAGTTCCTCGTTATATTTGAATGCAAACAGACTGATTATATTACAAATCGCCTTCCTTGCGGCACTGTTCCAAGAGGAAAGGAAGCGTTTTGAATTCCCGGAAATCGAAATAGTCGCAAAGCCCAAGGCAGAGCTGGACCAGGACCCGCCTCCCGCTTTGGGGCGGGACTCGTTTCGAAAGCGTCTCTTCGCCGATGGGAAGGAAGGCAAACTTGAAGACGAAGAGCTCCATGTTCTCCTTCCTTGGAGCTCCTGCCCTTTCCAGGCAATCCCGGCAGACATAGCCGCCTTCCCGGACCGAATAGGAGACAATGTTTTCCGTCTTCTTGCAAAAGACGCATCGCGACGTTTCCATTTCCATGCCAAGGGACTGGTAGACGCTTCCGAGAAAGAGGAGGGAAAGGGAAAGAAGATCCTTTCCCTCCATAAGCGCGTCAAGAAGGATTCGAACGTTCCCATAGGGGAAGCGATCCCCGTATTCGTAAAGCCGCCTGGAGACTTCCTGGACCAAAAGAAGGAAGGCGTTGCCCTCGAGGGTGGCAAGACAACGGGAGGAATCGGTCTCGACGTTTGCCTGCCTGGCAAGAAAGGGGCCCTTCTCCCGCCTCATCGCCTGGACCGAGACAATGCTTCCGACAAGAAGCAGTGGCTTGAGGGGGCTTTTCGGACGATAGACATGGCCAAGAAGAAGGGGGACGATACCGTCATCGGTGGCAAGGGAGCAGATGGCGGAGTCCTCCGAAAACGGCGATTGGGAGACGACCATGCCCCTTAGGAGGACTTCCTCGCCTTTCATTCCTCGTAACCGAACTTGCGCAGATAGCGGTCGGAATTGCGCCAGTCGGGAACGGCCTTGACAAGGATGTCGACATGGGCCTTCGTTCCGAAATAGGAGGAGATGGACTGTTCGCTGTACTGGCGGATCTTGGAAATCATGCGTCCGTTCTTTCCGACGACGATTCCCTTCTCGGATTCCTTCTCGACGATGATATCGGCAAAGACTTCCATCTCGTCTTCCTTTTCGTCGATCTGACGGATATCCACATAGATGGAATGCGGGACTTCGGCCTTGAGGAGACGGAGGCATTTCTCGCGGATCATCTCGGCGATGATATATTCCCTGGGCCTGTCGGAAACCATGTCCACCGGGAAGATGCGATCGCCCTCGGGAAGGAGCGCCTTGACAAGGTCGAGGAATTCCTCAACGCCGTAGCCATCCTTGGCCGACATCCGGACGATGCCCGAAAGCCTGGGCAGATTCTCGACATATCTTCCTAGCCTTTCCTCGCCGATGTTGGCATGGACAAGGTCGATCTTATTGAAGCAGAGGATGATTGGCGTCTTTTCCTTCCTGAGCTTTTCGCAAAGGCTGAAGTCGGGAACCTCCTTGCTGTCGACCACATAGGCGATGATGTCGACGCCTTCCTTCACGCTTTCCGCATCGCGAAGAAGAATGCTTCCGAGCTTGCCATGTGGCCTGAAAACGCCAGGTGAATCCGTAAAGACGATTTGGCAATCGTCATCGTTGTAAATGGCCCGGACATTGTCGCGTGTCGTCTGGGGCTTTGAGGAAACGGGAAGAAGCTTAAAGCCGAGACAGGCGTTGATCAAGGTCGACTTTCCGGCATTGGCCCTTCCGTAGACGGCAACATAACCTGCTTTCATCGATCCATGTCCTCCTTGGTGAATGGGTGGGGAAGAAGGCCTTCCACCGTGGTATCCAGATGCTGCGAGCAATCCCCGGAGTAGATGTAGACGGGCGCATAGAGTTCCATCAGCTCGCTCATGACCTGACGACAGACGCCACAGCACGTTCCGACCTTCTTGGAATCGGTGATGCATCCCAGGGCGGCGATGTCCTCCTTGCGATAGCCCATGGCATAGGCAGCATAGAGGGCGACCCTTTCGGCGCAACATGTGGCCGGATAGGAAGAGTTCTCGATGTTGAAGCCTTCGATATATTTCCCGTCCTTCGTGACGACGACGGCGCCGACGCGGAAATGCGAGTAAGGGACAATGGCCTTTTGCTGGGCCTCGAGAAGTTTCCGCACCAACTTTCGCCTATTCGTGTAGAAATCGAAGGGAAGCGTGTTCAGCAGGCGGTTCTGAAGGGCAAACATCCGTTCGCTCTCCTCCGGTGTCTGGTGGTCATAGCCGAATATGTGGAGAAGGCCGTGGATGAAGAGGAAGGCAAGCTCCCTTTCATAGGGATGGGAAAACTCCTTGGCCTGCCTTTTTGCGACTTCGGGACAGATCGTGATCGTCCCCAGGTCCGTGACGGGGATGGCCTCCTGGCACGTCTCCTCGTAGGCAAAGGTCAGGACATCGGTCTCCCTATCGATGTTCCGGTAGGCCTTGTTCAGCTCCCTTTGTTCCGCCGGCGAAAGAAGGGACAGGGAGACTTCATAGCTTCCCTTTTTCCCCAGGGAATCCAGAACATGGGAAAAGACAATCCGGAAAAGTCTCTCAAGCGTCCTTCTTCCTCCCGTCTTGTCCAGATAGTCGAGAATCCTTTTTTCGTCCATGAATCGCCCCGCCTCCGTTTTTCTTATTAGTATATCCCAAGGAAAGCTTCATATTAAGCAAAAAAGAGGGAAGCGGATAGGAAAGGGAATTGATGTCCCGGCTCTCGAGGCTATCGTCAAGATAGGTCTTGAGCAGCTTCTCGCTCGTCTGGCTTATCGCCAACGTGAGAAACAGGTTGAACAGGAAAAAGTTCAGGCCCATGATATCGCTTGCGAACATATAGCAAAGGATACAGAGGCCGACAATGACGCCACGCAGGATTGTCAAAGCCGCTCGGCTATTGGCATGGGATGTGGCCTTTCTCTCGGACTGGAGGAAAATGTCGTCATTGTCCGCAAGGCTCTTTCCCAGCAAGGCAAAATAGCGCTTCTCCCTCTTGGCGCAATAGCGCCTTGCATAGTTCGTCTCGCGTTCGAGGAGAAAGGAGAGAATCCCAAGGACGGCCCCAAGCACGGCCAATGCCGAAAAGAACAGGCCATTGCTGGAAAACATCGTTAGCAGAATGCCCAAGAGGACGCCATACTGGACAAGCGAATAGGCTTTGTTGACTTCGGCATTCAATATCCGCGCCAAAAGAGGGCCGTCTTCCTTCACGCGCGTCTTCTTGAGGTACGGAAGGAAAATCTCCGAGGTCAGCCTTTTGCGGATGCGCATGGCGATAAGAAAGCCCAATCCGGAAAAAAGGGCATAGAGGGAAAGAAGGATGGTCGAAAAAACCAGCGTCGTTCCCTCTCCCATGAAATAGATGGCAAGGAAGAGGGAGACAAACTGAAGGACAAACGTCAGGGAAAACAAAAGGTAATCGCGCCAGCCAAACATTCCGACGCGAGGCTTTGCCGGCGGCTTTCCCTTCGTCCCGAAAAGAAGCATCATGCCCGTGAAATCCTGGAGGAATTCCTCTTTTTTCAGATAGTACGTCCCGAATTCCGGATCATCGACCAAGATACGCCGCCCAATCTTCCGGACAACGACGAAATGGAAGGAATCCTCATTCCGGACCTGGGCAATGGCGGGAAGCTGCTCCCGGCGGACGAGATCGAGACTTTTAATCGCATAGGGCAGGCACTCGATCCCGATTTCGACCAGGGCAAGGCGAATGGAGTGGAAGTCGCGGCATTCCTCCTTGACGGGAAGCACCTGGAAACAATCGTCCTCATAGGCAAGGACGGCCAAATCGCGGACGACGGCCTTGCCGCAGCCGCTGCAGTCGGTCTGATAAACCATGGTAATCTACCTCCACCCTATATTGGACGGAAGTCGATCATTTCCACGGAAATCAAAGGAGGATATCGCGTATGGTCAGCGTTTTACCGATGGCTTCGACGTCCTTCAAGGCCGCATCCAGGTATTCGGAGTCGTAGAAGATTTTCCTATAGACACGAAGGAAGTTCTTGTCCTTGGCGTTGGAAAAAGTTACCCGTCCTTCCCTGTTTCGTGCCTGAAGAAGCGGGAAGAGATAGTTCTCCGCCTCCTGAAGGGAAAGGCGCGGGAGAAGGTCGATGTTTCTTATGAACAGCGCCGGAACGGTTCCGGCAGAAACCCAATCCTGGCGTGCCGCTTCCAATTCGGAAGGATCCTTGAGGACACGGAAAGCGCTAAGAAGGTCTTTCAGATCGAGATAGGCCGTCTGGATTCCGCTCCTTGCAAAGAAATAGGCGCCGAAAGATAAGGCCATTTCAGGCAAAACATCGTTTCCCACAGGAACGAAAACAAGGCCACGGAAATCCTTTCCGGGATTCTCGCTTGCCAAAAGGATGTCCCCATAGGCAATTTGGACGTCCTTCATCTCCGGGCGCTCTTGGACAAGCTGGAGGAATTGAACCGCCTGGCGATAGATGTCATCGGCAGGAATGTCCATCGGGGATATCCTTGAAAAGACCTGTTCCTTTTCGCGCTGATAGGGACAGGGTTTCAAGGAAAGGGAAATCTCGTCGCAGCTTTCGTCAAAGGCAATCTCGCAGGAGAAGCCTCCCCTTTTCTTCGGGCAGGACAAAATGCCTTCCGAGCAGGCCCGGCAGATTTCGCGATCTTTCAGATAACTATAGATATTCCCGAGCGAATTGGAAAAGGTTTCCGGCGTTTTGCAAAGCGATTCAATCTTTGCCTTGGCACGGGCATCCTGGCCAAGCAGGCGTTTCACCTCCAGGCGAAGAAGCTCGAAATCCCCTTCCGGAATCGATACGTTGCCTGGGAAGCTTCCCTGTTGGGAAGCCTTCATTTCGTCCAAACCCGATTTTTTGTCCTTTCTCATAGACGCACCTTTCTCTTAGCGGCCTCAAGTGCCTTTTCCTCCAGGGATTTGTCCTCGCCCGGACTCTCCTCCGGATTCGAAATGGCCTTCCGGCGCTTTTGGTTCTTTGCGGCCTTCTTTCCTGCATCCTGGCTGTTGAGATAGACCATGGCATCATAGGCGGAATGAATCTGGTCACCCAGAAGCGAATAGGCCACTTTTTCAATATAAAGAGGCGTGAACTTTCCGTCCGTCTTCTTCAGCGAGTAGTCCAGGACGACATTGATGATGGCATTTTCCAAATGGGTGTTCCGGGAAAGCTTCTCGATTTCCTCGAGCATGTATTCCGGGGGATTGGCGTTGAGGCGATAGGCAAGATATTCCTGAGGCGACAAAGTCGAAAGGACGGAAAGGAGCTTTCCCTTATAGTTTTCCTTGGTCTCGTTTCTGGCAAGCGGACGATAGTCCTTGAAGACACGGATATCCTCGCGGAAGGAATCCATGTGGAAATGCCTTTCCGTATCCGTGTTCTTCTCGATGAGGGCCATCGCATCCTCTTCCTTTATCCCATAAAGGGTCGCAAGCTCGAGGATTTCCGGGAAAAAGCTCTTGCAGGCTTGCGTCAATCCGGCTTCCCGGACATAGTTTTGAAGCTTCCCGGAATCGAAATCGGAAACGTTTCGATAGGATTTATCCTCGAAATCAACCTCGTTTTCCTCGGAGTTCGTTCCTTCCAGGGAATAAACATCTCCGATTCGGCTGGAAACATCGACAAACCCTTTGGGGACCCTCTCCGAGTCTTTGAACAAGAATAAAAGTTCTTGGTAAGCCTTTTTGCCAACCTGTTGCTCGAGAAGATTTCGGAGAATGATGTCCGAAAAGAATTTCCGCGGGCTTGCCGGCGGGTACAGGCGGAAAAGGAAAGCGACACTCCGCTTTCCTTCCACAAGGCTCTCCTTCCGGAAAGAGGAAACAAGTCCAATGGCCTCGAGACTGGAAAAAGCCTCAAGAATAGTGGAAGGACGAAAACCCAACGCCTTTTCGAGGTCCTCGAAAAAAAAGGCGCCCTTTTTGGTCATAAGGGGAGCAAGCGAAAACAAGTAGCGGTAAAGGGCGTATCCCGTCCCAGAAACGAGAGGCAGATAAAGAAGGGACAGGACCGTCTCATCCGTCTCGGAAAGGGTGAAGTGGCTTACGATCGTAAAAGAAGCATTTTTCTCAATGATTTTCATCCACTCGATTATAGCATTTTCTTCCCTTGGATACGTTCATGGGAGGCAATCTTTCCCTCATTCCGCCCATTTCGTCGGTTTTGCGTCAGGAAAGCGATTCAAATGTCGCTTTTCCCACTTTACGGAAATTGATTTTACCAGGGTCCCTGTTTAGAATATCCTTGTTTATTTTCGGTCATTCATTTTCACTGAATGAAGAGACGAGAATTCTGTATAGACAAGGAGAAAGAAATGAATTACAGAATCGACAAAAAGACGAAGATCGTTTGCACCATTGGACCTGCCAGTCAGCAGAAGCCTGTCCTCACGGAGCTTCTCCGCAATGGCATGACCTGCATGAGACTGAACTTCTCCCATGGCGACCATGAGGAACAGCTTGGAAAGATCAAGACCCTTCGCGAAATCGAGAAGGAAGAGAACATCATCATCCCGATTTGTCTCGATACCAAGGGTCCCGAAATCCGGACCGGAAAGTTCGAAGGCGGAAAGGCTGCCTTCAAGGCGGGCGATGAGGTCCGTATCTATATGGGAACCGAAAGGATCGGAAACACCAAGGCCTTCGGCGTCACCTACACCGGCCTTTATGACGATGTCCAGGTCGGCTCCGATATTCGTCTTGACGATGGCAATCTCGTCATGACCTGCATTGGCAAGGACGAAAAGACCCATGAGCTCATCATGAAGGTCCTCAACGACCATACCTGCAATGACAAGAGAGGCGTCAACTGCCCTGGTGCCCACCTGACAATGGATTATCTTTCTCCGCAGGACCGTTCCGATCTTATCTTCGGTTGCGAGAACCATGTCGACATCTGCTCCGCCTCCTTCGTCCGTACCGTCAACGACATCCGCGAAATCCGCAAGCTCTTCAAGGAGCATGGCGGCGAGAACATCCTCATCTTCTCCAAGGTCGAGAACACCGAGGCCATCGAGAACCTGGATGCCATCATCGAGGAATCCGACGGTATCATGATTGCCAGAGGCGATCTCGGCATCGAGATTCCTCCGGAAATGGTTCCTGTCTATCAGAAATACATGATTCAAAAGTGCCGTCAGCTCGGAAAGCCGGTCATCACGGCCACCCAGATGCTCGATTCCATGATCCGCAACCCCTATCCGACCAGAGCCGAAGTCTCCGACGTTGCCTGGTCCATCGAGGAAGGCACCGATTGCGTCATGCTCTCCGGCGAGTCGGCAAACGGCGACTATCCTGTCCAGGCCGTTCAGATGCAGGCCCGCATCGCCAAGGTCATGGAAGAGCGCTTCGACTATGAGGCAGCCAGCCACCAGGCCTTCGATTCTTCCCGCAAGACGACGAATGATGCCATCGCCACTGCCGTTGCCGACACGGCTCAGATCGTCAACGCCAAGCTTATCGTCTGCTTCTCCGTCTCCGGCGCCACGGCCGTCCGTATCAGCAAGACAAGGCCGGTCTGCCCTGTCATCGTCGTTTCCTCCGACAGAGATGCTTTGGCCCATTCCATGCTCTACTACGCCAACTATCCCTATCTTGTCGAGAAAGTTCCTCAGTTCCTCGAGGAAATGGAAGTCCTGGCTCTCAAGATTGCCAAGGACTACAAGCTCGAAAAAGGCAGCAAGATCATCCTCACGGGTGGAACGCCTGTCGGAGCCGGAAAGACCAACTTCCTGAAGGTACTGTCCCTCAACGATCAGGGCGTCATCGACGAAGACTAAAAGGCAAAGGAGCATACAGGTATGTCCAAGAATCTTATTGCGATCGACTGCGGTGGCACGAATCTTCGTGTCGCCATGATGGACGAGGAGCTCAACATCAAGGCTGTCCACAGGGTTCCCTCCATCAAGAACGATCCCGCCAAGCTCTGCGACCGCATGATCGAACTCATCGCAACCGTGGAGGAAGAGTCCGGCCTTAAGAAGGATGCCATCGGCATGTCCATCTGCGGTGTCGTCAGCCACAACCGCGTCGGCCGTTGCGGAAATCTCGGAATCGAGTTCGGCTACGATTTCCATGGTCGCTTCAGCGAAACCTTCTCGGGCATCCCTGTGCGTATCGCAAACGATGGCAATTGCTCCGCCTATGTCGAAAGCCGTTTCGGCGTCAACAAAGGCTATCTCGATTCCGGATTCATCACCATTTCCTCCGGCATCGGTATTGGCATTGTCCACAACGGCGAAATGATCGACCTTCCGATGGAAGCCGGAAGGCAGGTCATCGAATACTGCGACAAGCTCTACGAGGCCGAATATCTTTGCTCCGGAAACGGCATCGTCCGTCTCTGTGCACGCGAAGGACTGACCATCCCCAACGCCAAGACCTTCTTCGACCTTGTCAAGGAAAACGACAAGGAAGCCCGCCGCATCTACAACATCTGGCTCCGCCTTTTGGGAACATGGCTTGGAAACCTCCAGCTCCTCTTCAATTGCAATTCCTATGCCCTCTCCGGCGGAACGTGGCAGGCCAGCGCTGTCTATAAGGAAGATCTTGCCAAGGTCGCCAATGCCACCATCGCTTCCTGGCACATCAATCCGATCGTCCTTCGTTCTGCCAAGTATGACCAAGACGTCGGTCTTGCCGGCGCCGCCTCGCTCGCTCTCCACGAATTGGAGAAGTGAAGAAAGAAGAACAACATGTACATTTTCCTGCCTGACAAATCCAAGAAGAGCCTTCCCGACGGTTCCACCGCCCTCGATGCCTGCAAGGCAATTTCCCTTTCCCTCTCCAAGGAGGCCATCTGCGCCAAGGTCAATGGCTCCCTCTTTGACTTGACCGAGAAGCTTCCGGATGGCTGCACCTTCGAGGCCATTACCGCGAAATCCCCGGAGGCCTTGGAAATTCTCCGTCATTCCGCGGCCCACCTCATGGCCCAGGCCATCAAGCATCTCTATCCCACGGCCCAGTTTGCCTATGGTCCTGCCACGGAGGAAGGCTTCTATTACGATGTCCGCTTTGACCATCCGCTCTCCGAGAACCAGGACCTCCCCAAGATTGAGCAGGAGATGCGGAAGATCGTCTCCCAAAACGAGAAGATCGTTCGCGAGGACGTCACGGCAGAGGAAGCCAAGGCCCTTTTTGCCAATCAGAAATACAAGCTCATCCATATCGATGAGCTCTCTTCCCAGGGCGAAAGCCTTAGCGTCTATCGTCAGGGCGATTTCGTCGATCTCTGCCTTGGTCCCCACATGCGCTCCACCGGCCAGATCAAGGCCTTCAAGCTGATGTCCACTTCCTCCTGCTACTTCAAGGGCGACAAGAACAACGATAGCCTGACCCGTATCTACGGAACGGCTTTCTTCTCCCAGAAGGATCTGGAGGACTATCTCCGCATCCTTGAGGAAAGGAAGGAGAGCGACCACAAGAAGATCGGCCGCGAGATGGGTCTCTTCATGATTTCCGACTACGGCCCCGGCTTCCCCTTCTGGCTTCCCAACGGCATGATCCTCCGCCACGAGCTCGAGGAGTTCTGGTGGAAGCTCATGGTCGACAATGGCTACAAGGTCGTCAAGACCCCGCAGATCCTTTCCCGCGAGCTCTGGGAGACTTCCGGCCATTGGCGCGAGTACAAGAAGAACATGTACATCACCAAGATCGACGGCAAGCCCTTCGCCATCAAGCCGATGAACTGCCCGGGCGCCATCCTCGTCTACGGAAACGACCTCCACTCCTATCGCGATCTCCCGCTTCGCATCGCCGAACTCGGCCTTGTCCATCGCCATGAGGCTAGCGGTGCCCTCAACGGCCTCTTCCGCGTCCGCTGCTTCACCCAGGACGACGCCCACGTCTTCCTCCCCTTCGATCAGATCGGAAGCGAGATCCGCCAGCTCCTCAAGATCTTCGACTATGTCTATTCCCTCTTCGGCCTGGAGTACCACATCGAGCTTTCGACCCGTCCCTTGGACAAGTACGTCGGAAAGATCTCGACCTGGAACAAGGCCGAGGCGGAACTCAAGGCCTGCCTCGAGGAGAACAAGATTCCCTATGTCATCAATCCCGGCGACGGCGCCTTCTATGGCCCGAAGCTGGACTTCAAGTTCAAGGATTCCCTCAATCGCGTCTGGCAATGCGGAACCATCCAGCTTGACATGCAGCTTCCCCATCGCTTCCACCTCTCCTATGTCGACAAGGACGGCGAGAAGAAGGAGCCGGTCATGCTCCATCGTGCCATCTTCGGTTCCATAGAGCGTTTCGTCGGCATCATCACCGAGAACTTCAAGGGTTCCTTCCCGACGTGGCTTGCCCCGGAGCAGGTCCGCATCCTTCCCGTCTCCCCGACCGACGAAAGCCAGCTTGCCTACGCGAGGGCCCTCCTTGCCAAGCTGAAGCGTCATGGCGTCCGTGCCTCGCTTGACGACCGCAACGAGAAGCTCAACTATCGCATCCACGATTCCCAGACGATGAAGGTCAGCTACACACTCGTCATCGGCGCCAAGGAAGCGGAATCCGATCTCGTCACTTACCGTATCCACAAGGCCAAGGATACCCGTACCATTGCCTCCAAGGACTTCATCCGTCTCCTTCTCAAGGACATCCAGGAAAAGAAGGCGACCCGTTCCTACTGACACGAGACGATACGCAACCCCTCCTCGTCGAGGGGTTTTTTCATATTGAAAAAGACCGGCCTTATGCCGGTCTCAATGGGTCTAGAAGCCGCAAGGGGGCGCGGCTTTCAGAAAGGAGGTTATTGGAAAACGGCATTCCTGCCGTTGTCTGGCGAATTCAGAATCCCTGGTTGAGGATGTCGCCGCCATCCTCTTCCTCGTATTGGATGGTCAGCGTCGACTCGAAGGGGTTCGTCCCGGGATTGGCGTTGGCATGGAGGATATAGACAAGGGAGACCGCGGAGAAGGCCAAGGCAAAAAGGGTTATGCAGAAGCATGCTCTTTTCAGGCGGTGGCTGGACTTGCGGACGTTGGTCCGCCTGAGGCGGTCTTTCATCGCTTGCTATCTCCTTTTCTCGATTGCCCTCAGGATGGCGCTTTTGGCTCTGTTGTTCCTTTCCAGTTCGTCCTTGGTGGGGACGATGGGCTTGCGCGTCAGCTCGAGGAACTGCGGCTCGTCTTCGACCTGCGGGAGGAACTTGTCGACGGCCTTTCGCCGGCCATGCCTCCGGAAGCATTCCTTCACGATGCGGTCTTCCTCGAAGTTGAAGGCGATGACCGCAAGCCTTCCGCCGGGGCTGAGAAAGTCGAGGGCTTCCTCGAGGCCCTTTTCGAGCTGCTCGAGTTCCCCGTTGACTTCGTATCGCAGAGCGAGGAAGAACTGTTTTGCGGGATGTCCTTTCTTGCCCAGCTCCTTTGCCGGCAGGCTTTCCTTGATCGTCTCGACGAGCTTCATCGTCGTGTCGATCCTTTCGACTCGTCTCTTCTCGACAATCCGTCTGCTGACAAGGTTGGCGTAGGAGCATTGGGCGTTCCTGCGGAACATCTCGGTCAGTTGCCTTTCCGAGTACTGCATCACGATGTCCTCGGCCGTCCGTCCTGTCTCGTTGTCCATCCGCATGTCCAGGGGCCCATCAAAGCGATAGGAGAATCCCCTTTCGGGCGTATCGAACTGCGGCGAGGAGACGCCGATGTCCATCAGGATGAAGTCCGCCTTGTCGATACCCTCCCGGCGTATTGCCGGAAAGGCTTGGGCGTAGGCTGAATGCAGATAGACCCTCCGGATTCCCGAGAACGGCTTCAGCCTTTGCTCGGATTCCTCCAGCGCTTTTCTGTCCCTATCGACCCCGACGAAGATGCTTCCCTTCTCCAGTCTTTCCAGGATCGCACTGGCATGTCCCGCACGGCCCAGCGTCAAATCGAGATACACGATCTTGCCATTGGGAACAAACGAGACGACTTCCTTCAGAAGGACGGGGACATGGCACGTGTTTTCGCTCATCCGTGCCTTCCCATCAGTTCCTGGGCATTCTTGGAGAAGTTCTCCTGTTCGAACGCTTCCTGCTTCCCGTATTCTTCCTTGTCCCAGATTTCGACATGGTCCATCACGCCGACAATGACGACTTTGCGACCCAAGCCCAGCTTTTCGGTGAGCTCGCGCGGAAGAAGGATCCGATTATGGGAATCGATCTGGAGGCAGAACGTGTTGCTCATGAAGGTACGCTTGGTCATGCGGGCGACCGGATCGAATTCGTCCAGGCTCGCGATGAACTGCGCCTTCTTCTCATAGACGGACGTCGGGAAAGCTTCGATGCAATGATCGAGACCCAGGGTGACGTAGATTTCGCCGCCCTGGAAGTCGTTGCGGTAGAGCGTCGGCAGGACCATCCTGTTCTTGTCGTCGATGGTCTGCTCCTTCTTTCCGATGAACATCTTCTTCTCCCACTTACGCCCACAATTATACACTCTCTCCCATGCCATAGCAACGAAAAATGAATTTTCAATGTCTTTTCCCATTTTCCGTTCCATCAGGACATGGATGCAAACACAGGAAAATGCCGATTCCTTCGGCGTTTTTCCCTTTGCCATGGAAAGCTTTCCCCTTCCGCGCATTCCGTTTTCGCCGGTGGGAGACCGTGGGCGGGAAATCCCAATCCATGGCCAGAATCAACCCATCCGAAACGGTCCGCACCAAAAAGGCCGCCCTTTTGAGGCGGCCACAAAGGAGTCATGATCCTCTTTCTACTTTTCCTCATCGAAGAAGGCGTCCAAGGCATCGAACGGACTCTCCTTCCTCTTCGACCTTTCGTATTCCTCTTCGCTCATCAGGACATAGTCCTTCGTTTCCACGCGCGTCAGGGGGACGGCGGAATAGTTTGGCGGGACGGCGTCGTGGAGCAGGGAGAGGAAGGTCCCGCGGAGGTCGAAATGACCGTCCTTTTCCATCGGGATGTCGCTTGCCTCCATATCCTTCACGTCAAGGACGAGCTGGACATCGTCCTGTATCGGAAGCTCCCTTTCGCTGCCGTCATGGCCATCTCTCACGATCGCGACGCCCGTCAGGACGACACTGGCCTCATAGACGGGATTCTTGCCGACGATCGTCACGTCGAGCCGTCCGTCTTGGAAGGCGAGGATGTTGGGGAAGCCTTTTCCTTCCTCCTCGGCAAGGGAAACGTCAAAGGAAACCGAGCTCCCTTCAACACGAAGGACGTAGTCGGGATCCAGAAGGAGGCACGTGCCATCCCGATTAGGCATGGCATTCCTCCGGAAGGAGAAGATTCCGCGAAAGAAGGTCCTGGCGAACCTTTTCCATGACACGGCGGATGTCGGGGTGGGCAAAGGGGGAGCAACGAAGCGAAAGGATATGGAGCCATTCCTTGAGGGAGCAAGTCACCATGATGGAGGCCTTGAGGGCGTTCGGAAGGACGCTCCTGGCCTCTTCCGGCCGGGCCCCGGAGGAAAGAAGGGCAAAATAGGCATCGGCGGCAGCCTGGAAGAAGGCATCATAGATGCCTTTCATCTCTTCATAGCGCTGCGGACGGATAAAGGTCAGGCAATGCTCGAACTTGTCCTTCGAATAGTTGCAATAGCGCGTCGACTCCTGGGCGAAGGAACAGGGGCGGTGGCGGACAAGCTCATGGGTGACGCCCCTGTCCGTCACGATGTGATAGGTCGGATAGACGCAAAGGAGGAAGTGCTCGCGCGTGAGTCCTTCCGTTTCGGGCCTTGTCCGAATCGCGCCAGGACAGGACTCGCAAGCGGGAAGAAGGGCGCGGATTTCCGGATCCAGCGCGGACATGAGGCAGGAATAGGCCTTCCTTTTCTCCCCAGAGGCCTCCAGAAGCGGACGCAGGGAAGTGGACACATAATAGCGTCCCCCATCCTCGAAACGCTCCTGATAGGCATCGTCGAAAAGGCGGATACGGCGATAGCATGCCTCATCGAGGCGGAAAAGGAAGCGATAGTGCTCGATCATGGCAAGATGGCCGTTGGCAATCAGGCGCGAAAGGAAGAGGACGTTGTTGGCGTGGTCCTTCTTTCCCACCTGGTAGCAGTTGTGGGCGACGAGGGCGACATGGTCGAAGAAGTCCTCGGCACGGACAGGGGAGGCCGAATCCTCCACCAGGCGAAAGCTAGGCATTGTTCTCTCCCCTCAGGCAAAGGCCAAGGCTCTTCTTAACCTCCGCGACGGCCTTGTCGACGCATTGGGCGATTTCCGCATCCGTGAACGTCTTCTCGCCGGCGATGAAGAGGCTGACGCCCAGATAGTCCGCCCCGTCCTTGTCATCGTGGAAGAGATCGAAGAGGGCGACGTCGACGATATGGCTGTCCCGCGCCTTGAGGATGGTCCTGCGGACGGTGGCATAGTCGGCCTTGCCATCCAGACGGAAGGAGAGGTCGCGCCGGACGGGAATCACGTTCTTCCTTCCCTCGACGCGGAAGCGTCCGCCCGACTGGGCAAGAAGATAGCCGAGGTCGAGCTCGCCGACGATGGGCTCGCTTCGCTCCACCTTGGGCGAAAGGACGCCAAAGGTTCCGACGAGATCCTTTCCGAGATAGACGTCGGCGCTCGCCATCGGATTGAAGGCCGCATTGGCGCTGGGAAGGAGACGATAGCGTCCTTCCTTCATTCCCAGCAGGGCAAAGAGCGATTCGATGGCCCCCTTCATCGTCAGGAAGGAATAGGGCGAGGGAGAATAGGCATCGCACAGATAGGCATTCCCGCTTTGGAGAAGGGAAAGGTAGAGCCTGTTTCCCTTCGGGGTATCGACGGGGGATATCTCAAACAGCGCCAGGTCATTGTTCTGGCGGCTCTGGTTCCGATGCATGCAGGAAAGAAGGGAGGCAAGAAGGTCGCTGCGCACGAATTCATGGTCCTTGGTCATCGGATTGAGGACGCGATAGGAGGGGTCTTCGGAAAAGACGCGAAGGTCACGATCCTCTTCCGCCGAGACGAGGGTGTATGTCAGGCATTGCATGAAGCCCAAGCCGCGAAGGAGATCCTCGACGGCCCTTTCTTTGCGCTGGCCTTCGTCAAGGCCGCCATAGGTGACCGGGAAATGTTCCAGGGACGGGTGGATGCGCTCGGCGCCATAGAAACGGAAGACCTCCTCGTCGATGTCGCACTGTTCGCGAAGGTCCGTGCGGTCGACGGGCGGATAGAGAAGGCCATCCTTCCTCTGTATCCGATAGCGGGAAAGGACTCTCTCGACTTCCTCTTCGGAGTAGTCGGAGCCAAGACGCCTGTTGAGGCGTTCAAGGGAAAAGGCGATGCCTTCCTTCCTCTCGGGAAGCCTTTCGTTCCGGCAATAGGAATAGAGGCGATAGCCTTGAAGGAAATGGGGGAGCAGGGCGATGGTGACCTGGATGGCCTCATCGATCAGGTAGGGATTGCGGCCCTTGCCGAAAAGCTGGCCCGAGAAGGAGGACAGGCCAAGCCTGGAAGCCGTGTGGCGGATGTTCTTGTGATAGAAGCAGGCAAACTCGATGTCCACGCCAGTCGTATCCGCATGGACCATGGCCTCCTTACCGGCAGCGATTCCCGCAAGGCAGAGGATGTCCTTTCCCCCGAAGATGACAAGATCGTCCTTCGCGAGCTTATGTTCCTGTCCGTCGAAGGAAACGAAGGGGCCCTCGTAGTCGTCGCGGGCGACATAGGCAAGGGAAGCATTGTCCTTCGAATCGTAAAGGTTGAGCGGCTGCCCGGTGAGGAGCATCGCGAAATTGCCAAGATCGACCAGCGGCGAGAGCGGACGGATGCCCGAGGCCTGAAGATAGCGGCGGATGGGAAGCGGCGTCTCCTTTTTCGGCGTGATGTCGCGAAGGGAAAGGAGGTCGAAGCGAGGGCAGGCCTCGCTTTGGCTTTCGCTCGTGACAAGGCAGGGAAGGGCGGAAAGGTCGACGTTCTCGAGGGCAACCATCTTCCGTCCCAAAAGGGCGGAAATCTCCCGTGCCAGTCCAAGATAGGAAAGACAATCGGGTCTATTGGGCAGGACGTTGACGTCCAGGATCGTGTCGTCAAGGCCGAGATAGGAGAGGACGTCTGTCTCGCCGACAGGCGCATCGACGGGAAGTTCCTCGATTCCGGCAATCTGCTTCTCGTCGAGCATTTCCTTGGGGACGCCCAGTTCGACAAGCGAACAGCACATGCCTTCGGAGGCTTCCCCGCGGATGACTCCCTTGTGGATGGTGACGCCGATAGCGGGAAGGACGCAGTTCTCCAGGGCGACGATGACCTTGATTCCCTTGCGGGCATTGGGGGCGCCACAGACGATATGGAGAATCCCCTGTCCGCCGGCATCGATGGTCAGCAGGTGGAGATGGTCGCTGTCGGGATGCCTTTTCTCCTCGAGGACCTCGCCGATGACAAGCCTTGTGGCTTCGGCCAAGGGCTCTCGTCCCTCGACCTCGAATCCGGAGAATGTCAGACGATCGCAGACCTCATCCAAGGCGATGCCGGAGAGATCCACCAATTTCGATAGCAGTCGATAAGAGAATTGCATGCCTTACTCCTTTCTGAACTGGGCGAGAAAGTCCACATCGTCCAGGTAGAGCTTCTTGATGTCGTCGATTCCGTACTTGAGCATGGCGATGCGGTCGATGCCAAGGCCGAAGGCAAAGCCCTGGCAAAGGCTCTCGTCATAGCCATTGATGCGAAGGACGTTGGGATGGACCATGCCGGCGCCCAGGATCTCGATCCAGCCGGTATGCTTGCAGAAGGAACATCCCTTGCCGTTGCACTCGAAGCAGGAGATGTCCGCCTCGATGGACGGCTCCGTGAAGGGAAAGAAGGAGGGGCGGAAGCGAACGGCGCGTTTTTCGCCGAAGAGATGGCGAAGGAGCTTGGTCAGAAGCTCGAGGAGGTTCGCGAAGGTCGCCTCCCTGGCGATGACAAGGCCTTCGATCTGGCCGAACTGATGGGAATGGGTGGCATCGTTGTCGCGACGATAGACCTTTCCGGGGCAGAGGATCTTCACGGGCTCCTTTCCTTCCATGGCCTTCATGACGCGGGACTGGACGGCGGAGGTGTGACTTCTCAGGATCCAGCCATCGGCGATGGAGAAGGAATCCTGCATGTCCCTGGCGGGGTGGTCCTTGGGGATGTTGACGCGTTCGAAATTGTTTTCGTCCGTTTCCACTTCCGGACCGTCGGCGACGGTGAAGCCCAGGCCGACGAAGAAGTCGACGATTTCGCGGACGGTCTTGAAATAGGGATGGAGCGTCCCCCGTTCCGAATGGAAGCCAGGAAGGGTGATGTCGACCTTCCGCTTTGCCATCTTCGCAAGAAGGATCTGCTCGTCGATGGCCTTGAGGCGCTCCTCGTAGATCTCGGTCATTGCCGTCTTCAGGTCCGAAAGGATCTGGCCGAATGTCTTCTTCTCCTCGGGCGAAAGGTCCCGCATTCCCTGATAGAAGCCGGTAAGGGCGCTCTTCTTTCCCAGATGCCTTCCCTTGAAGGCATTCAGGGTATCGAGGCTATCGACTTCCAGGCTTTCCTTCCGACAGGCTTCCAGGGCCTTCTCGCATTGCAAACGGAATTCTTCGATGGTCATTTGGTATCTTCCTCTTTTTCGGTATCCGACGGATGTTCATTTCTTTCGCCTTCCCTGGCGAAGAGGGTCTTCAGGTAATCCGGGAGCACGGAATTCTCTTCCTCGGCCTTGATTTCCTTCTCGACGCGGCTTTCGCCCTCGGCAAGCGGCTTGACATAGGCCGGCGTCTCTTCGCGTGTCTTGTCGACGATATAGTTCCTTGTCGAGCGCGTCAGGTTCGTGGTGGGAAGGTTGAGCTCGATTTCCTTGGCGAAGTCGGTCGCGATGATGGCGATCTTCATCTCGTCCTGGAAGGAAGCGTTCATCTGCACGCCGAAGATGATGTTGACGCCATTGTCCTTGTCGGCGCCGGCAGCCTCGGTTATGTAGTCGATGGCATGCTGGACGTCGTCGAGGGTAACGTCCTCGCCGACCGTGACGTTGATAATCATCGAGCGGCTTCCCTTGATGGAAGCTTCCAGAAGCGGCGAATTGATGGCGTTGGTCGCGGCATCGATGGCCTTGTTCTCGCCCTTGCCCATTCCGATTCCGATGAGGGAGAGTCCCTTTCCCTGAAGGGTCGACTTCACGTCGGCGAAGTCGAGATTGATGATGCCATGAAGCAGGATAAGATCGGTGACGGTGCTGACGGAATCGGCAAGCGTCCTGTCGGAAACGGCAAAGGCGTTCTTGATGGACTGGCCGCCCGAGCTGAACATCAGTCGGTCATTGGAGACGACGATGAGGGCATCGACGTTCTTGATAAGCTCGTTGATTCCTTCCAGGGCATTGAGCTTGCGCAGCTTTCCCTCGAAGTTGAAGGGCCTTGTGACGATGGCAAGGACAAGGCAGCCCTCTTCCCGGCTGGCCCTGGCAACGACGGGAGCGGCACCTGTTCCGGTTCCGCCGCCTTCGCCCACGGCGATGAAGACCATGTCGCAGCCCTTGACGACAAGCTTGATGTCCTCGTAGGAATCCTCGGCGGCCTTCTTGCCCATTTCCGGGTTTCCGCCGGCGCCAAGTCCCTTGGTGACGTTGCGTCCAAGGACGAGCTTGTTGGGACAGGGGGAATTGGAAAGGGCCTGGTTGTCCGTGTTGAAGACCCAATACTCGACCTGTTCTTCCTTGTCGTGGATCATCTGGTTGACGGCGTTGGATCCGCCGCCACCCACGCCGATGACCTTTATCTTGGCATTCGTCTTCAGCTCGTCTTCGTCGATCATGGCCTTGAGTTCTCTTTCTTCCATGGCTTAGTCTCCTTAGTTACGACCGAAATAGGTCTTCCTTATCACTTCGTCCTCGGCTTGTCTCTGCCCCTCATTGCTGGAAAGCTGGTAAGGGAGGGAGGAAGCCTTGATGGCGCCAAGGCAGGGAATGAAATCCTGGCTTCGCGCGCCGATGGTATTGTTGTTGACGATATAGCATTCCCGTCCGCATCCTTCCGAGAGATAGGCATCGATTCCCGGAATCTCGGTTCCCGATCCGAAGAGGACCAGCGGGACGTTCTGTTCGAGGCGCAGATCTTCGGCAAGGCTTGCCAACGACGCCAAGAGCGGGGAGAACGCCTTTTCGAGTTCCGTCCTCGCACTGTCGATCGTGGTGGCATGGGGGAGTGGCGAGAAGACATGTTCCGCATCGGGGACGAAGCCGAACAGGCGCGCAAACTGCCAAGCCTCCGGCAGGGGCGCCTTCCCTCTTTTCGCGAAGTCCAGGACGAAATCGGAAATGCCGTCTTCCAGGGTCTTCGCAAAAAGCAAACGTCGCTCCTCGACAAGGGCGAGGCTCACATGGTCCTCGCACAACGAGAGGAAGAGAAACTTCTCGGGTATGGACGTCCCCTGGAGGAAGCAAAGTCCGGCATAGGTATCGACAAGTTCCAAATAGGGGTAGATGTCCAGATCGTTGAAGATCTTCCGGTAACGATGGACGTCATTGGATTCCAAGAGTAGGCAATCCGCCTTGACCGTCAGCTTTTCGGAAACCTGGCCGGGAAGGAAATCGCCCCTTGCCTGATTGTCATAGACGAAAAGGAAGGGCGCGCAACAGACCGCGGCATAGCCATCCTCCCTTGTCTCCTTCTGGATCATGCTGATGCAGTTGGAGTAGTCCAGCTGTCGGATATGATTGAGCATGTCCACGGTCAGTGTCGTCGCTTCCCCTTCCCGGGAGCGGAAATGCCTTCCGGGGAAAACGGCAATGACAGGGCCGAAGTCGAAATCCCGTCCAAGCGCCTTCCGGGCCGTCTCGAAGAGCAGGGCGATGCTTTCCTCGGCCGCCTTAACGGAAATCCCGCCATCGCTGTCCACGGGGATTCTGTCGCCCTGAAGAGCCTGAAGGACGAAGACCTTGCCATTCTGGACATAGCCGATTGTCATCCGGATGCCCGACCGGGCAAGTTCGATTGCCGTCACGTTGTTCGCCATTTGTCAATCCTCCATTGAAGGGACGTCGAAGACTTTTCCCTCATCGCCGATCGTTTCCAGGGAATAGGAGCCATTCGCCTTCCTTTCGCGATAGCGGAAGCGATAATAGTCGCCTTCCAGGCCGTTATCGGCCTTGGAAAGGCCTGTCTTTTCCCTAGAAAGGCAGGAAAGAAGGGCCGAGAAGAAATCGGCATCGAAGAAGCTCTCGGTATCGACGACCGGGATTGCCTCGACAAGATAGGCCTCGTCCGTCAGGACGACGTCCATCGTGGAAAGATTCCCGGTCGCATCGACATGGAAGACGATCCGGTCGATCGTCCAGACGACATCCCGATTGGAAAAGGGCAGTCGGTCGAATCCTTCCGCCAAGGCCTTCAGGCCGCTATCCGCATCCACGTCGAATGAGACCTCGGGGGCCTTTTTGGAGTCCTCTTGCATCCGCGAAAGGATTTCTTTGGTCCTTTCGCCCTCCAGGGCACAGGAGGAAAAGCCTTCCGCAAAACGCGTCAGGGACGTGCCGGAAGAAAGAAGGACCCTTTCGTCCTGTCCTTCCAGGGCGCGAAAGCGGAAGAGCGGATAGGATTCCTCGACGAAGCAATCCAATCCGAACATGTTCCCGCGGAAGGTGACTTCCCCGACAAGGCCCTTTCCGCCGCTCAGTATCGTTTTCGACATGGCATCCAGGTCTTCCCTGTCCGTAAACAGGAGAGAGCGCGACGAAGCCCCGGAAATCAGGCTTTCGACATCCTCCCTGGCGAGATAGTCCAGACCATGATAGCGGATGCCGCGGATCTGGAAGCGAGGAAGGGAAAAATAGAGGGCAACGACAAGGGCAAAAAGGACAAGCAAAAAGGAAGATATGGCCTTCCATATGGCTTCCCTGCCCTTCTTCCGGTCGATTTCCCGGTCAAGGGGATGGGATAGAGTCTCGACGGTACTCCTGGAATCGCTTTTCACTTCGGTTAACTCCAAACTTTAATATTTTATATTAAAATCCAAAGGATATAAAGCGCCCACGGGCCATTTGGAGGGAATTAACGGCGTTGCCAATCCGGGTCGCAGTAAAAACGGGAACTGAAGAGGTAAAGGCCGAAATTGGCGAGTTTCTCCCGAGCCACTGCCAAAGCTTCTTCCCCCTTCCAGCAATGGGTGTCGAAAACGGCGACACGTCGATGGTCGATCGTCTTCAGGAAGACGCAGGCAATGTAACCGCGCTTTGCCAGGGACAGCCGGCTATAGGGAATGACATAGCAAAAACAGGGATTGTCCAGCTCGACGACCTGAAGGACATAGCGACTCAGGGCAACGAGACTTTGCCTCGGGTCGACCTCTTCCCGAACGATGCGACAAATCTTCCTTGTCGCCAGGCGAAGCCTTTCTTCGATTCTTTCTTCCATGGGTTCTCTCCTTTCCCATTATGCTGTAGGAAGGGAATGCGAAAAGGCAACCGAAAATTCGGAAATCGGAAAAAACGGAATTTTCCGTTCCGCTTCAATCCTGGCGTACAAGGTCGGCCAAAAGGGTATAGGTCGTGCGTCCCTGGAAGACGTTCCTCGTCATCCTTCCGACGAATGTCGTCGTCTCGCCTTCGCCAAGGGTCGCAGGATCGCGGAAACAAATGGCCTTTCCATGGCCATCGCCGGAAAGGACTTCGAACCGTCCCTGTCCCCGATGGATGTCCTCCGTCGCGCATGTCAAAGCGAAGACCGGGGCGGGAAAGCCTTCGCCAAAGGGTTCGAAACGTTCCAGGATCGAATAGTTCTCCGCGTTAAGGTCTTCCACCGTGATGGGGATCTCCCTGGCCTCCCCATTGTCGGCATGTTCCAGGCGCGCCTTTTCGCAAAAGGAGAGAAAGGCCGTCGCGAAACGATAGTAATCCTTCTTCCGGATGGTCACACCGCTAGCCTTGGCATGCCCGCCGCAACGGACGAAAAGCCTGTCGTTTGCCGTCAGGAAATCCGAAAGGATCGGAAGTTCCGAACGAAGGGAACCGACAAGCATGGCGTCGTCCTTTTCGTCGGAACAGAAGGCAGCGGTAGACTTCCCCTTCTCCCGGAGAAAACGATTGGCAATCAGCCCGGATAGGCCAGAAGGTCCCTGATAGGAAAAGACGTTTCCGGCTGTCGTCTCAAGCGCCGAACCGGGGACAAGGCTTGCCTCCTTGACAAGCGCCTTCCTTTTTCGGTTGGTCTCGGAAAGGAAATTCGCCTTGGCGGTAGCAAAGGCGTTGTCTTCCTCGCGTACCAAAAACTGGCAGGCCCAATTCGTGGAAAGGGAATCCGTGCAGATCCTTCCGGGGGCGTTTAGCATCGGAATGAGCTTGAAGGAAAGATCCTCGAAGGAAAGGGGATAGTCCAGGATCGTCTTCAGGTTCGCAAAACGATAACGATTGGCATTGTCCAAGGCAAGTCGTGCGAAGACGAGGTTGTTCCCGACAAGGGGCATCACGTCCGAAAAGACGGCAATCCCCGCAAGGAAAGCCAAGTAAGGATCGTCTTTTCCAAGAAGGGCGGAAGAGACGAAATAGGACAGGGAGGCCGCCGAGCAATTGTAGGGCAGAAAGGCATCAAGGCTTTGATGGAAAATGGCATCGGCGCCGGGAAGGGCCTGCGGGAGTTCATGATGGTCGATGACAAGGACAGTCATGCCTTTTTCCTTGGCAAAGGCAACCGCCTCGTTGGCGCTAATGCCATTGTCCAAAGTCACCAAAACGCGATAGCCCTTTTCGACGAACTGTTTGACACGGTCCACGTGCAGGCCATAGCCTTCGACATAGCGACTCGGAATGAAGAAACCGGCCTCGCATCCAAGTCGATCCAGGGCACGCTTGAGGATGGCCGTGGCCGCAAGGCCGTCAACGTCATAGTCGCCATAAAGAACGATTTTCTCATTGCCGGAAATGGCTTCCCTAAGCCGACGGACCACGTTGTCGAATCCCTTCGTGCCATTGGGCCTTTTCAAATCCGCAAAAGACCTCTTTGCCTGGCGGGCATCGAGGTCCTTGAGAGTCATGTGGTAATATTCCAGAAGATTGGCTAGGAAAGGCATTAGAAGACAAAATCGTTCAGACCAGGAACGATGGTTTCATGCGGCGAATCTTCATCGACATAGACAATGCCGTCTTTTGCGGCCGTCTTCTTGTCGGTCCCCTTCTTTTCGCGATGTTTCTGGTAGAGGGAACGGACATGGCGGAAGTTGATGTGGATGGCGAAAAGATGGTAGAGCGGAAGGAGGAAGAAGACAAGGAAAGGCGGAACAAGAAGGGAGGAGACAAGGCCGATGGCGGCAAGGGGAATCGTCTGCGGATTGAGGAAGAAGAAGGCGATGAAGAGTATCGCCAGGGAAAGGGCAGTGGAGACGACGACGGGAAGGATCTGCGCGCCTTCCGAATTCGTGATTTGGGCCCTTTCCTCCGGAGAGGCATTCTGACGGATTCCCCTTTCCTTGAGGATGATCTTGTTGCGTCCGATCATCGGAACGACAAGGAGAAGGGCAAGAACGAATCCGGCAAGAAGACCGAAGGCGGAGTAGCTGTTGAAGGGGATGGTCGTGGCCGAGAGAAGGCCGACAAGAAGGGCGGAATAGATCTCGCCGCCGACAAGGCCGGACAGTCCGGCAAGGATGCCATAGCGAATGAGGACATAGACACCGACGAAGACGGGAAGGAGGAAGACAAGGAGGAAGAGATTGACGGAAGAGTGATAGACATTGGTCGGCTGGAGCCTATAGGCGCCGACGATGAGGGAACTGGCGACAAAATGCGGATCCTGGCCAGGACGGACGTTGACGTTGTTGTCCTCTCCCAACTCATAGCTGTCGTTGAGCATCGCCTCGCGGATATAGTTGACAAGTTCCTGTCCGGAAGCAAGGCTGATGGCGCTCAGGTCCCGATCCACATCGACAGAGAAATAGTTCTCGTAATAGGTTTCGCCGTCCTCGTCCGTCCTTTCGACGGAATTGAACGAGGCGGTGTCGGGATAATAGACAAAGGTCGGTATTTCCTCATTGCCAAGGGAACTCGTCTCCTCGCTGGAAACGGCGCTGTACTGCGGGTTTCCCTTTCCTTCGCCGATGGCTTCAAGATAGGCAAGGAAACGCTGCGAGGTCTCCAGCGTCTCATAGCGCTGAAGTTCGGTCGTATAGCTGATATTCAGCGTATAGCCTTCCGAATAGCTTCCGGCATTGTTGAAGGCATGGAAGCCGGAACCGCCAAGAGCATTGCTGATAGGAAGGCTAAGGGCAAGAATGGCAATGGAGGCAACGCCGATGGCCGGCATGAGGATATGGGAGAAATGCTTTTTCTTGGGCGAGACAAATTCCGTCTCTTTCTCTTTCCGCTTGGAACGGAAGAGCCTGAAATAGGGAACAAGGGACTTGTTGCTATCCTTGACAAGCCAATATGTTGCCCATTTGTTGAGGAAATTCGTGAGAATATAGGTGACAATGGTGCCGATCATGATCGTTCCGAAGAAAGTCTGGAAACTGCCAGTTGCAAAGAGGAAGCCGAAGAGAGAAATAACGAGAACGACGGCAGCCGTGTCCAAGGAAATGAAGAAGGACTTGCGGTAGGCCTCGCGATTGGCCTTTTCCAGGTTTTCCTTGCTCTCGCTTTCCAGCCAGACTTGGTGGAAATAATTGGCCGAGAGGAAAAAGGAAAGCCCAAGGACGACGAAGATGCCGGCAATGGAGGCAACGGAGAACTCAAAGCCGAGAAGGGAAATGAGCCAAAGCGAAGTGAATCCGGACAGCGCAAGGGTGACGGCACCGGTAAGTCCGCTGACGCCGAAGAGAAGGACAAGAAGGACGGCAATGGCCAGGATGGCGATACCGACGATGAGATAGCAGGTATTGATGACACCAGCTCCGAAAACAGGCGCGACATTGTTCTGATAAAGGAATTCGATGTCGAAGCCGTAGTCGGTGGAATTGAGGGCGTTGACGAAGGCCCTGGCCGTGGAAATCGTGAAGGGCTCCCCGTTGATATCGTTGCGGACGAGAAGACGCATGCTGGTGGCATCGAAATCGCTCACGTTGATTTCGGCAAGGACCTTGTCCTTGACCTCTTGGACGATAGGCGTGTCGTTGACGCCATAGGCCTTGTCGAAAGTGTCCTCCGTGGTTTTGTTCATCCACAGATAGAGGGTGCTTCCGCGGACGCTGGCAGCGGCACTTCCGTCATCTTCCTCGGTTGAAGTCTCCGGCAGCTCCTCGTTAGGAACGGTGTCGTTGGCGTGATTCTCGCCAGCCGTGGTCGCCTGCGAGCTCAGCTCGTCGAAGGCCTCGGAAGAAAGGACATTGATGGCGGGATAGGGCGTTGTTCCGTCATAAACCAAGGTCGCGATGTTTTCCGTGTCGAAAAACTCGGCGGATTCCTCTTCGGAATAGAGGAAATCATCGCCAAAGGTTCCGATCGAAAGGCTCCCGGTATGGCCAAGGATTTCCTTGACGTTGTTCAGTTCCGTATCCGAAAGCGGCGAGATCGTGACCCGAAGCTCATAGCCGACATTCGTGTCGGCGTTGCCCTGAACGACCTGGACATCGGCGTTGCGGACACCAGCGGTATCCAAGCGCTCCATGACTTTGGAAGCAATGTCGATATTGGCCAACTCGAGAGAGTCATCGCTCGTATTGATGAGATTGGGATATTTGGCCGAATCATAATTGTCCTTGTCTCTCTTGGTGATGGAATAGACGAGTTCCGTTCCCCGTCCGAATTCCATGGCATCGTTCGTGTTTTCAAGAACCGATTGCACGTTGAAGACAATGACCCCGATGGCTGTCAACATCATTATCAGGTACGCTAAGAGACGTCGCATGGCTGACCCTCCTTGATGAATTTATTCACAGGCAAAAATACTCGAATAATTTAGCAGAATTATATATATGATTCAAGACAAATGTCCGTTCGTTTCCCCTTCCCGTCTCTGGATTTTGAGATGTTCAAAGGCCTTTTTGGTCGGCACCCTTCCTTTCGGTGTACGATTTATCATGCCAATCTGGACCAAATATGGTTCATAGACATCGGAGATGTTTTCGACGCCTTCCCCGATAGCAGAGGCCAAGGCAGAAAGTCCAACAGGTTTTCCGTCATAGCGGAAAATGAGACATTCCAAGATTTTCCTATCGGTTTCGTCAAGACCCAACTCGTCGATATTGAGAGCCTGCATTGCATGATTCGTTGCCTCGATATCGATGATGGATTTTCCCTCAAAGGTAGCATAATCCCTAACGCGCCGGAAAAGGCGGTTGGCAATTCGCGGCGTCCCCCGTCCGCGCAATGCGATTTGGTAAGCGGCATCAATCGTGATCGGGAAATTGAGGGCAAGACTCGTTCTCTTTACGATTTTCAGGAGATCTTCCGGAGAATAGTATTTGAGCGAAAGGAGGATTCCGAAACGGTCGCGAAGAGGTGCGGAAAGCTTTCCGGGGTCCGTGGTCGCGCCAACCAATGTGAATGGGGGAAGAGGAATATTGAGCGTCCTTGCGTCCGGGCCCCGGCCGACGATAAGGGAAAGCATGAAGTCCTCCATGGCGCTATAAAGCACTTCCTGGACGACGATGGGCATCCGATGGATTTCGTCGACAAAAAGGACATCCCCGGGATTGAGCGAAGAAAGAATGGCGGCAAGGTCACCGGTCCGAATCAGAGAAGAACCATTCGTCACTTTGATTTCGGTCCCAAGCTCATGGGCAATGATGGAAGAAAGGGTCGTCTTTCCAAGACCTGGCGGGCCATAGAAAAGGACATGATCCAAAGACTCGTTCCTCAGCTTCGCGGCCTTGATGGCGATGGAAAGTTCCTTCTTGATTTCCGGTTGGCCAATATAGTCATCTAGCGTCCGAGGCCGAAGGTCGACGTCGATGGCATCATCCTTCTCCGTCAGTTCCTTGACAACGGTGGAATCGGAAATTGCGCCGTAGTGATTATCCATTTCTGTTCAAAAGCCGGAGACATCTTGTCATGTAGTCTTCAACAGAAAGATTCCTTTCCTGTATGTGGTTAAGCGCTTCTTCGATTTCGCGAACCTTGAATCCCAGGCCTTTGAGACCTTCAAAGGCCAGTTCCATGTTCTTTTCGGAAAAGCTGCGTGTTGTAACAGGAATGACAAGTTTTCCTTTTAGATCCAGGATTATTTGCGAAGCCGTTTTCTTTCCGATGCCCGGCATGCTCATAAGGTAATTCTGATCGGACTTTTCGATCGCCGAGGACAATCTTTCGACGGAAGAATTGGATAGAAGATTCATTGCCGTCTTCGTCCCGACGCCGGAAACACTTGTCAATCTTTGGAAGAAATCCTTTTCTTCCTTGGTCTTAAAACCGACAAGATATTGTTCATCCTCATGAACAAAGAAGCATACGAAAACGAACATCGACTCCCCGATCGGAAAATCTTCCGGATGGGAAACAAGACATTCATATCCAACGCCTTGGCATTCGACGACAACGGCATTTTCCGTATGCATCGTGATCATTCCGTGCAAATAATGATACATATGCCCTCCTTACCCTATTTTTGAAAGAAAGCGCGATTTTGCAAACCTATTTTATCAAGGTTGATACTCAAATTCGAAATCATCAAGAACAACAGTAGCCCCCGGTTCCGCTTCTAGTTCTCTCAACCTTTCGTTGATGCCTATGCGATCGAGATATTCAATCAATCTATCCATTCCTTCGTCCGTGGACAAATTGATAAGCCGCTTTGTACGAATGACCCTTTCTCCCTGAATGATATAGCGTCCTTCAGCATCCTGTATGATTTGATACTCTGGAATCTGTCCATTGTCGAAATCATTGGCAGAATAGACGACTTCCTTTTCATCATTGAGGAAACGATTCTTCCGCTCGTTGAGACTTTCCTCTTTGACAACCGCAAGGAGGGAAAGAGCAAGTTTCTGCAATGAGTCCTCATCCATGCAGGAAGTTTCAAAAATAGGGTATTCCTTTTCGTGTTTTCGGATAAAGGCATCGATTTCAGTGCAATCATCGACCAAATCCATCTTCGTGAAAACGATAATATGTTTTTTGCGACCGAATTCTTCACTGTATTCGTTGATTTCCTTGTTTATGGCAGCCAAGGATTCCTCAATAGAGCCGTGTTCCGTATCCGTCGGATCGATGCAATGGGCAATGATACGACAGCGAAGGATGTGACGCAAAAAATCATAACCCATTCCTTTTCCTTGACTAGCGCCCTCAATCAATCCCGGAATATCGGCAAGGACAAATCGATCGGTTTTCCTGTTGCAAAAACAAACGCCAAGAACTGGCTCAAGGGTAGAAAACTTGTAGGAAGCCACAAGAGACTTGGCATTCGTCATTGCGGAGATCAAGGAAGACTTTCCGGCATTCGGAAAGCCCACAAGACCAACGTCCGCCAAAAGACGGAGTTCCAGGGAAAGAATTTTACGGCTGCCTGGTGCCCCGTTTTCAGCGATATTCGGCGTTCGTCGAGTCGATGATTTAAAACAGGCATTTCCGCGCCCGCCACGACCACCTTTAGCCACTAATACGCGTTCACCGTCCTTATCTAGATCCGCAACCAAATGACCATTTTCATCCGTAATGATAGTGCCGACAGGAACCATGACGAAAACGTCTTTTCCATCTTTTCCATTGCAAAGCTTCGTTTTCCCGTTTTCGCCATCCGTTGCAAAAAAATGTTGGCGGAAATTGAAATTGGCAAGCGTTTCAACATCCTTCGAAGATTGAATATAAACCGAGCCGCCACGCCCTCCATTGCCACCATAGGGTCCGCCACGCGCAATGGATTTTTCATGCCTAAAGGCGATTGCGCCATCGCCGCCTTTGCCAGACTGAACCGTGATTTTGAAATGATCAAACATGGATTACCTCAATGAAAAAGAAAAGGCTTCGGCAAGCCGAAGCCAATGTTCACATCTTACTTGGAAACAACTTCCGGCTTGTCAGGATAGACAGAAACCTTCTTGCGTTTCCTGTCAAGTCTTTCATATTTGACGTAGCCATCGATAAGAGCAAACAAAGTATCGTCACCAGCCCTCTTGACATTATTGCCAGGATGAATCTTTGTTCCCCTTTGGCGATAGATGATAGAACCCGAATGGCACCACTGACCATCGCAGAGCTTAGCGCCAAGTCTCTTGGCATGAGAATCTCTTCCGTTCTTGGTGGAAGAGACACCTTTATGAGAAGCGAAGAGTTGAATATCTAACTCAAATCTGATTTTCATTTTCCAGTCCTTTCTTCCCGGAAATCCGTACAACGAATCTCTTTAGGGAATTTATCCTCAATTGTTTTAAGCTGAACAAGCAACGTCTCAATAACGACAGAATCATGATAATTGAGTTTTCCATTCATTTCAATGGAAGAGTTTCCGCTATGCATTTCAATTCGAACGGAATCGATATCTTCCAGGGCATTGCAAGCACCAACGAAACAAGAAGAGACACCGGCACAAACAAGGCTTTCACCATGGCCAATGATTGAAAGACTTCGCAATACTCCATCGAGATAATGAATAGAAACTCTAATCATTACTGAAATTAAAGGCTGATTGCTTCGACAGTAAGAGCCGTATATGGCTGTCTGTGGCCCTTATGAACGCGAACGTTGCTCTTGGCCTTGTAGCGAAGAACATGGATTTTGGGTTGCTTCCCGGTCTTGACGATTTTGGCCTTAACCGTAGCACCCTTGACGAAAGGCTGTCCAACATAAGCCTTGTCAGAATCAACAAAGAGAACCTTATCGAAAACGACTTCGGATCCGACTTCACCATCAATCTTTTCCGTATAGATGGTTTTACCAACTTCGGCTTTTACCTGCTTTCCACCAGTGAAAATGATAGCGTACATTTCTGCCTCCTTTGATTTGTGATTACTCGCTATTACGGCATCCGATCAAGGATTGAACCGTTTCTATGCGGTTGCTGGCTACTGGAGGCCATACAACAAAAACATTTTATCACAAAGATTTTATATAAATCAAGTTTTTAAACAACAAAAAAGCGGCGGCGAGCTATCTTGCCCCGAGGGGTATTGTCGCCGCCGCGGCGCTTAACTTCCGAGTTCGGGATGGGATC
>CASDOO010000003.1 GCA_949282275.1 uncultured Bacillota bacterium
ACCTTGTCGGAACGCTCGACCGCTTCAACAACGCCAAGAAGGCCGAGGTAAACGACCGCGTCAAGCACAACCGCTACTCCGACGCCGCCGAACTTGGAAAGAAGTTCGAAGACTAACGTCATCAAAAGCCTGCCCTGAGCAGGCTTTTCCGAATAAAGGAGAAAACATGAGACTTGCCGGTTTCGCGGAAGAATCCATCGTCGATGGCCCTGGCGTCCGTATCGTCGTCTTTTTCCAAGGCTGCATCCATCACTGTCCATTTTGCCAGAACCCGACGACATGGCCTTTCGATGCCGGAACCGAGATCGGCATTGACCAACTCGATCCCGTCCTTGAAAAGAACAAGGAGACCACCTCGGGCATCACGCTTTCCGGAGGCGATCCTTTCTGCAATCTCGACGATGCCATTGCCGTCGCCCGGCTCTCGAAGGAGAAATACCATCTCAACGTCATCTGCTTCACAGGATTCACTTTCGAGGAAATCCTGGAGCGGTCGAAGAAGGACATGCGCTACCTTGTCCTGCTTTCCTATATCGACTCCCTGGTCGACGGGCGTTTCATCATGGCCCTTCGTTCCATCGAGATCAACAATCGCGGAAGCCGCAACCAACGCTGCATCAACGTCAAGAAATCGCTGGAAACGGACCATATCGTCCTGGACGAGAAGATGATGGACATGTCCTTCTACGAGGACGACGAAAGGGATCTGTTCTGATCGAATCCGTCACCGAATTTCGGTTCAGAATAAAGGAATGGAATGTTAGAATGAAGACAATCATGATTCGGAAAAGGAATGCCCCCCCGAAAAACACGCCTTTCTTCCGGTGAAGAAGCCGTTTTCTAAGCCTGTCGTTTTCGCTGTCGCCGTTTTTCTTTGGACCGTTGCCTTTTTCTTCCTGTCCCTACACGTCGTCACGGCCAATCCCAGGCAAGAAGACAGTTTCTTCGTTCAGCTAGAAAGGAACATGACGCAAAGCCATGTCCTCCAACCCATAGGTTCCCTTCGGTTAGATGACGAAGACAGGCAGAAAATCGAGAGCCGAATCGGAAGCAACGGCATTGCCATATCGAAACACTCTTTATCCTTTCAGCCGTTCTTTCGGAATGAACAGGTTTCCGAGATCATGCCGCCATTCCATTTTGCGGAATTCGATAATGCCATCCTATATTCCTATCCTCTTCTTGTCGGAAATGCGCCATCGGCGGAACAGGACATTCTCTTGGCCTCCCTGCACCTCTATTTGTGAAACCGGCTCGGCTATCGGAACCCCTACGATGCCACAGACTTCATCCAGCATGGAAAGGTCACTCCGGAAAAGCTGATTGGAAAACGCTCCTTTGCCCTGGCAAGGACATTCCCTATCACATCTGCGGATTCCTGAAGACACCCCTTGAGGAAGCGGATTTGGACAAGTGCATGGAGGAAAGCAAATTTGCCATCCAAAATCCATCCTCCCGTTCCTTTCCCTCCGCAAGCCTCGGAATGGAATTGCTGGAAAGAAGCGAAGGCTTGGCGCTACAAGGCGAAAAAGACGATCGGATCATAAGCAAAGATCTGGATCAACCTCTTGCCATAGTCCTTTCCACCTACAATCCAGCCATTCCTGGATATCGTTTCCACGACGAAACGAAAAATGGGCTTGAAGACAATGAAGCCTTGATTTCCGTTCATGACTATTGCGCTCTCGTCTTAGAAAAGCAAAGCCTTCAAAAAACCGATTTCCGAATCCCGGGTCAATACTTCCAAGATGGAAAAGGAAAGATTGTCACGAAAACATACAACGGCATTATTGATTATCTTCAACAATTCGCAATGGAAACGATTTGCGAGACAGATTACGATTTGGTGTCGGACGATACAAACGAAATTCTTCATTTGAAAAGGACGCTTCTCTATCCGGAAACGCCTTACTTGGCTTTGTCCGATTCCCAAAAGAAGGACGTCTTTCTAAGTTATCTTTCTAATCTTCCCTTTTCCTACTTTCCCCTGCCCTACTCCATTCAATGGATGCTTCTTTACTTCGATCTTCTCCAAGACGTCATCTTCGATGATCTTCCGTCCATCTCCTCCTTCACGATCCGGCAAAATGGTGTGGAAAAGACTTTCGACATCGTCGGATGGAATCTCCGTGGAACCAGAAGGATGGTCCTTGTCTCGAATCCGATTACCTACTATTGCCCCGAGGAATCGAAGCCCTATTCGCAGATTCTTTTCCTGAACAAGCCCAGTCACGAATGCTATCAAGCCATCCAAAGATTCCTCTATCCAAACGAAACCGATCTTTCCATGGAATGGATCGCTCCAGGCAGCGGAAACATGAAGGAGGCCATGGACTATTTGCCTGGATTATTTAAGGCATTTCCTCATTGCCGGGATTGTCCTATTCGTCCTTTCCGCCCTGTTTACCCTTGCCTTCGCCTTCAATTTGTTCGGCATCCGTCTTACCTACCTTCAGGAAGAACGGGACAACAAGGAAAGAAGAAGGGAATACCTCCTTCTCTCACTGCTCTTCTTTTTGGTCCCTTATCTTCTTTCCTTCCTTCTTGCCATCGACGCCTTGACTTTGATGAACTTCATGGCGTTTTCGACACCGGCCCATCTGCTTGCAACCTTCCCATCCGTATTCCTGGTTCTTCCGCTTGCCCTCGTTTCCGCATTCCTGTTCCTGCTTCCTATCCTGAAAAAGCAAAAAGAAGAGGATCTTATCAAAAACCACACAAGAATCCGTTGAGTCCCGTCTTATCGCCGAAGATTTTCAAAGAAGCTATCCATCAAAGGCTTGAATCGTTTGTCTTCTATCCGATGGACATGGATTCGATCGTCGACAAAGGCATGGTAATGGGAAAGCGCCCCAAGCCTTTCATCGTCCAGAACATAATAAAGATCGGGAATGCCCGCCTTGAGTATGGCACCCATGCACATCAGGCAGGGCTCCAGGGAGACAAAGAGGATGGCATCCTTGAGATACCTTCCCCTTGCTTTCATGGCTTGACGGATGACGCGCATCTCAGCATGTTCCAAGGGATCGTCCTTCTCTTCGACAGCATTGCCGTCCACGACAAAAGAACCATCCGGAAAGACAAGAATTGCGGAAATCGGGATTTCGCCTCTTTCCGAGATTTCCTTCGCTTTTCGATAAAGTCGATCGAGATAGGATGAAAGTTCCTGAAAATCCATGTTATGAAAAAAGCCACCGCACCCTGGATCCAATCTTATGGCTGCTGCCTTCCGGCCCTGACCAGGTTCGACGAATACAGTCGCGATGGTGAGAAAATTATACCGCTTGCGCTTTCAAAACAAAAGGTCTTTACGCCTTTTTCTGCTGTGCAAGATAGGCCTTGAGATTCTCCTCGTCCTGGTGCTGCTTCCGGAAACGCCAGGTTGATTGCCGTTCGTGACATGTTCTAAATTCACCCATTCAGAAAACGAGAGACAAAGAATCATCCGTTCATCATCACTTTACGAATTTGTTCATGACAAAAACAGCACTTATTCAAATTAAAATTACAAAGACAAAATCATAACCATTCTTTAATTTAAATTATCAAATTGGTTTTAAAATGAATTCCTATTTTTAAAACTCAATTCTATTAATTTGTATTCTTTTTATACAGAAAAATAATTGAATGAAATTATGATTTTTGTCGATTTTTCCCTCTTTTGCTTTCGCTTTTTGAAAAAGATTTTGCTTTCTTTCGAACTTCTTAACAGCTTTCATTTGCTTTTCACCCCCCCTATTGCTCTATACTTGCTTCGGCAAGCGCTTTGCTGTTGAAAGAAGGTCGACACCCCTGTGTCCGTTGGACACATAAAAAAAACAGAACCTTCTCAATCAGCCACCTTTTGTTGCAACCATTTTGTTCGGTTGGGAAGTTTTCGAATCGAAGATTCCAGCAATGCTTTTTATTCAGACTTTTTCTGTTTTCTCGAAAGGATAAAAGACAATGAAAAAGAGATCTGTCCTAAGCGTTTTCCTGTTGGCTTCCATGTTCTGTTTTGCCGGTTGCACGAACACTTCTTCCCAGACAACGCCGCCTTCGAGCACGACCAGTATCGCCGTCACGGGAATTACCATTTCCAGCGCCAATAATGTCCGTGCCATCAAGGAAGGCGAGACGCTTCAATTGACCGCCACCGTTCTCCCGGAAGGTGCCGATCAAGGTGTCACTTGGTCTTCATCAAGCGCAGCCAATGCGACTGTTTCCAGCACTGGCCTTGTCACCGCCGTGAAAGAAGGAAACGTCACCATCACGGCAACTTCGGTTTCCGATACGACAAAGAAAGCCACCTTTAGTCTTGTTATCGAAAAAGGTGAGACTCCCCTTCCCACCGCCATCACTATCACGGCTTCCGAAAAGGAAGTCGAGGTCGGAGGCAATTTGACGCTTTCCGTTTCCGTCACCCCTGAAAATGCCAAGGATGATGTGACTTGGTCTTCTTCCGATGAAACCAAGGCGACTGTTTCCGCAGCCGGAGTCGTTCGTGGTATCGGCGAGGGCGAAGTAACCATCACCGCGACTTCCAAGGAAGCCCCGACAGTCTCGGGATCCATTACCCTTACCGTCAAGGCCGCAACAGCCCCGGAACCGACAACGGATTGGACCAAAGTCTCCTATTCCACCCACGATCAATTCATGAGCGCCGAAAACGATACCGCCCTGAAGATCAAGGGTGTCGTCACTTTCATCAGCCCAGCCTCGGAAGACAACGAAATCAATTATTACATCCAGAACACGGAAGGCGGATTCTATGTCTATGGTCAAAATAGCGCCACCTTCCCCGTGGAGGTCGGAAAGGTCTATGAAGTCGGCGGATACAAAGCTCTTTATGCCGGACAGCACGAACTCAAGGACATTGAGCTTTGCAACGAACTTACTGAAACCATAACCGCCGACAAGCAAGATATCTCCGACAAGAACGTCGCCGATGCGGAAGCCATGAGTACCTATTATGGCAGCTATGTCTCCGTCAGCAACGCCGTCGTCAAGGAAGCCGAGGTCAACAATACCAAGGCATACAACATCACTTTGACCGTTGGCGACAACGAGCTTGACGTTCGTATCGACCCCGAAATGATGACGGATGCTGAATTCAAGGCAATCAACGAAAAGGTCCAGACCGCCATGGTCGGCATCAAGGCTTCCGTCAGCGGTATCATGTCCCTGTATGGCTATGGCAAAGCTTCTCCTCAGCTCATGCTCATGAAGGCCGCCGATCTTACTTTGGCAGAGCCGGAACCCGAAGATTTGGTCGCCTCTGTTAAGACAGCCCTGACGCTTCCCTTCTCCATCGAAGAAGAAGTCACTAGCATCAATCTTCCCAAGACAATGGAAGGCTATGACGGCGTCACGATCTCCTATTCTTCCAGTGACGAAACCATTCTCAATGGCAACACCGGTGCCGTCACGCATGCTGCCAATGACACGATGATAACCCTCACGGCCAGCATCCGCTGCGAAGATGTCACCGATACGAAGGAATTCAATATCAATGTCTTCGGAACTGCCGTCATCGACAATCTCCAGCTTGTCCATACTTTCGATTGCGAAGACTGCACGGAAGGTGACCATGGCAATGCCGCTGAAAAGAGTAGTTATGCAGCAGGCACAGTCAAGCTCGGCTCGCCCGAAAAGAAAACATGGATGCTTGATCAAGCTCTTATTGGAAGTCTCGACAATGATTTCTTCAATGGCACGTTCGGAATTCGTGGCCGCAAGGAAAGCCATATTCGTCTCGAGGAAGACCTCAACGGCATCGTCTTCTTTGACTTCCAGGCTTCCGTCTACGGTTCCGATTCCGCAGGTTCGACCTTGACCTTCTCCTATCTCCCTGTCGGTGCCACGGGCGAAGACGCCTGGAAAAAGGTCGACTACACCATCGTTCTTACCGAGAAGAAACTCAACACCGTCCGCGTTGCCCTTCCCGAAGAAGCTTGCCGCATTTCCATCGATGCCACGGCCAGCAACGGCAGCGACCGCTATAACGTCGACGATTTGCACCTCTACACCGCGAAGTAATAAATCATGAAGCATAGAATCGCAAAGTGGAGCCTTCTTTGTCTCCTCCCTGTTGCTCTTTGCTCCTGCGCGTCCACTTCTGCGACGACTGGTCCGTCTGCCACGACGAACGATTCGACGGAGGAGGCTCCCTCCTCCGTCGATATCCTTGCCAACGGAATCAGCGTCGGAGAAATCGACATTCTCAAGGACGAGGCCGTATCCCTGACAACAGCCCTTCTTCCCGAAGGACTCGATATCGATTTTCAGTGGACCAGCTCCAATTCCGCCATCGCCAGTGTCACTGAAGCAGGAGTCGTCCAAGGCGTGGATGAAGGAACGGCTATCATCACAGTCACCGCAATCGACTATCCCTATGTCACCGATAGCATCTTCGTCAACGTCTCCCTGCCCATCGAGCAGGTCGGCATCGGCTCTGGTCTCACGGCGGACGACCCGATTTTCAAAGGCAATGCCGGGGATGAGAACATCGAAGTCTATTTCCTTGAGATGCAACATATCTATTCCGATTCCATCTTCATCAAGAGTGGAAACGTGGAAGTCCTGATTGATTCCGGATATGCCTATGATGGCACCTATATCGATTCCTTCCTGGACACCCATATGACCGATGACAGACTCGACCTCCTTATGCTCAGCCATTCCGACGAAGACCATGTCAATGGTCTGGAAAACGCACTTCAGAACGTCGAGAATATTTCCATGATGATTGATTATGGTGGCCGAAATACCGGCAGCGTCGGCCAGATTCGTGAAAAATACATCGAAAAGGGCATGACTTATCATTCCGCCTACGATTGCGTCAACTTCATCGATGGCGCAAACGATCGCTATTACCTGACGGAAGACTTGACAATCGATATTCTGGACACGGGAAACTATGTGACGCCAGAAGAATCCGGTGCCGGGAACGCCAACAGTGTCGCATGCATCTTTACCTACAAGGAAGACTTCCGCTTCTTCACGGGCGGCGATCTTACCACCGGCTCGGAAGCCGACCTTCTTAAGAACGAAGCCCTTCCCCAAGTCACTCTCTTCAAGGCTCACCATCATGGCTCCCATGGTTCCAATAGTCAGGCACTCCTGGACACGCTCAATCCCAAGGCCGTTGCCATCTCCGCAGCAAGGGCCGATCGCTACGGAACGACCCCCGGGCCTGCTTCCCCGAACAACACCTACAATCTCAATGGCGCCTCTGGCCATCCGGCGGCGGAAGCCATCGAAAGAATCTACAAGGCCCCACGGATCAGTCAGAACCTCAACGTTTACTGGAATGCCGTCAACGGCACGATGAAGTTCACCAGCGAAGGAGAAGATGACTTTACCTTCCAGGGTTCCGCCACCATGAAGGGCTATTATGATCTCTCCATCACCGATGGACAACCAGTCTGGGATGAAACCATCAACGACTTCCAGAACAGGGTCACTGGCGAAGAAAACAAGAAGCTACACGAAACGAAAGTCTTCCAGTTCCGTGACTACATCTCTCTTCTTCCTAAATGGGCGCAGGAGGAATACTTTCCCAAAGCCTAAGAATTGGTTTCATGAAAAAAAGCGCATCACTTTCATAAAGGCGGTGCGCTTTTTTCTTATAAGATCGGTATCGACTACTAATGTAGACTCGAGCGTTTCTACGCCTTTTTCTGCTTTGCAAGATAGGTCTTGAGATTCTCCTCGTCCTGGTGCTGCTTCCGGAAACGCTTGACCTGTTTCTCGATTAGCTTACGGTCCTCGAAATAATTGATCTTGAGGGCTCGACGGACACGACGGATGGTCTCCGAGGCCTTTGCCCTTGCCTTTTGGGTTCCCTCCTCAAGGATCTTGTAGACACCGGGAATGTCGTTCTCGTATTCGTGTCTCTTCTGTCGAATCGGATCGAGAACATCATTGATGACCCGGGCAAGGAAACGCTTGACCTCGACATCGCCAAGGCCACCGTTCTCGTACTTCCGCTTCAAGGCATCAAGATTTTCGTATTGGGAATAGAAACGACGGAAATGATCGTCCGTGGCAAAGGCATCCAAGTAGATGAAGACAGGATTGTCTTTCGTATGTCCTTTGTCGTTGATGGTCAGATGCGTCGGATCGGTGAACATCGTCATGACCTTCTTGTTGACGGTCTGCTCATCATCGGAAAGATAGATGCAGTTGTTGAGGGACTTGCTCATCTTCGCCTTTCCGTCCAAGCCGGGAAGCCTCTTGCAGGAATCGTTCTCCGGAAGAAGAAGATGCGGCATGACAAGCGTCTCTCCATAAAGGGAGTTGAACTTGTGGACGATTTCCTGGCATTGTTCGACCATCGGCGCCTGATCCTCGCCGGCGGGAACGGTATCGGCATCGAACGCCGTGATGTCGGCAGCCTGACTGACGGGATAGCAAAGGAAACCGACCGGAATGGATTCTTCCAAGCCTTTCTGACGCATTTCGCTCTTGACCGTCGGATTGCGCTCCAGCCGGGAAAGGGTCACGAGGTCGAGGTAATAGCACGTCAGCTCGAAAAGCTCCGGGATGCGCGACTGGACGAAAATCGTCGAGCGGGCGGGATCCACGCCACAGCTGAGATAATCCAAGGCGACCTCGATGACGCTTTCCCGGATCTTGTCAGGGTTGTCGTAATAATCGGTCAGAGCCTGGGTGTCGGCAATCATGACATAACTCTCGTCATATAGTCCGGAATCCTGAAGCTCGACACGCCTTCTCAGGGCTCCGACATAATGGCCGATATGGAGTTTTCCCGTCGGCCTGTCGCCAGTCATGAATATTTTCTTCTTTTCCATAGTCGATGTCTCCTTAGATACAGGGAAGCATGGGCGTCGCTTCTCGATAGTTCCTGCGAACGTCTTCGATATGTTCGTCCAATCTCTTCTCTCCAGCCTTGGCATCATAGTGCGAGAAATCGAAGCCGAAGTAATCCTCCCTTTTCACTTTCCTTCCGACCAAAGGGGAATAGAGATAGTCTTCCCCTTCGTTTTCGAAATAGTAATCGAGGATATGCCGATTCTCTTCGATGATGCCGGCTCCCTTTCCGGAAAGAATATGAATCTTCTCGTCGCCTTCTGCCTCTTCCGCGGATTCGACAAGGACTTGGAACTGTATGTCGCCTCCCCTTCCGTAGAAAAAGGAAAAGGTCATGCCTTCCTCAAGTCCAAAGGAGCAAAGGGAACATTCGGAATCCAGCTCATAGCTTTCGTCCAAGGATTTGGCCAAGGGATAATCAATCCGGGAAACGACCTTTCGCTTCCCGAACCGATAGGAGTATAGCTTATTGCATCTCGCCTCGAAAGCCAGGAGAATGGCATAGCCCAGAGAATCCAATGTGATATTCTCCGGAACCATCAGAACTCGATAGAGACTTTCGGGAAAAGGGAGGTAGCCAATCCTCAGACGAAACTTCCTCATCAAATCTCCTTTGCCAACTTGAGGATGTAATCCCGAACGCTATCCTTCAAGTCATCACGTCTAAGAGCGAAATCCAACGTTGCCTTGATATAGCCGAACTTGTCGCCGATATCATATCTCTCTCCGGTAAAGATGCAAGCGTAGCATTTCCTTTGCTCAAGGCTCAGCTTGATGGCGTCCGTCAGTTGAATCTCTCCGCCGACGCCCTTGGGCGTGCGGTCAAGAACATCAAAAATTTCCGGCGGCAGGACATATCTTCCAAGCACGGCAACATCCGATGGGGCAAGAGAAGGATCCTTGGGTTTCTCGACCATGTCCGTCACTTGGAAGACCTTTCCATCGGCCTTGTCAAAAGGCTTGACCACGCCATATTTCTTCAGAAGATCCTTTGGCACCTTTCGGCAACCAAGGATGGTTCCCTCTGTCTGGTAAAAAGCCTCAATCAATTCTCCGATTGCCGGCTTTTCGCTATCATCAATCAGATCGTCCCCGAGCATGACGGCAAAAGGCTCGTCACCGACAAATGTCTTGGCGTATTTGATGGCATCCCCAAGGCCTTTGGGTTCCTTCTGACGAACAAAGCAGACATTGGCCATGTTCGCAATTTCCCGAATCAGACGAACCTGCTCGTCCTTTCCGCTTTCATGAAGTCTTGTCTCCAGCTCGTAGTTGACATCAAAATAATCCTCAATGGCCTCTTTCGAAGAAGACACGATGACGAGGATATCCTGGATTCCTGCCTCGACTGCCTCCTTGACGATATAGTGGATGTTGGGCGTATCAATGATAGGCAGCATTTCCTTCGGAAGGGCCTTCGTTGCAGGAAGAAAACGCGTCCCCATGCCCGCTGCGGGAATGACGGCTTTTGTGATCTTTTTCATAGACGATCCTCCAAATGGATTTGGGGAAATTATACCACTTTCCGTCATTCCTTTTCCTCGTCCCAAGCAATTAGCGCCCGTAAAACAAAGATTTAGACGGAAGAAAAGTAATAATAAGAAAGAAAACCGATAAAATATGCGAAATATATCAAAACTTAATAATTGACAGCGCTTAAACGTGATATATTTTTGACGTTGGTGCTTGCAAGGTTTTCTTTTCGATTCCTTTATACGAAGACCCTTCCCCATGGTTTCCTTTTGCGTAAGATATCCGAAAGTCCTTGTAATCGCTTACAGCTTTTGCTAATATAGGGGTGCTAAGAAAGAGTTCTATGACAAGCTACAAGATCAAAGTCGCAGACATGGGTGGATTGACCTCTCGCTCGAGCGCTGAACTCGTCGAGGAAGCCAATCACCATAAGTGCAACATCAAACTCAAGCTGGAAAATGGAGATGAGTGCGATCTCAAGTCCATCATGAATGTTTTCGGACTCGCCCCCATCAACTGCGGAGCCGTCCTCACCATCGAATGCGAAGGAGAGGATGAACAGAAAGCCGTCGAAGGCTTCGAAAAACTTTGCCAAGAATATAGCTTCTAATAGTCAACGCACTATCAAGAAGTCCATAATCCGCCGAGTCGAAAGTCGTTACGTTTCGTGACCTGATTCCGTATATCATTGGCCATGATATAGTCGAGCCGGTACTTCACCCTTTCTTACGAGACGGGAAGTGTCGACAAAACTTCTTCCAGAAACCCGAGCAATTGGGGAGAAACCGTTCGCCAATGTTTTTTGGCACATTCGCTGTCCTTTCGGCTAAGTTGCCGAGCGGACGAAAGAAGATCCTTGGCTGGGCTGAGAACCACCAAGATGTCCACTTTCGCTCCAAATCCAATGAGACAATGTCGACGATGCAAAAAGACGCAGGCGTGTGACAGACGAAAACGGCAATCCAGCAATTCCGGGACGTCCGGCAGAAAGCAGCCTCAAGGGGTTTAGCGCCATGGCATGAGAGCTGCAAGACGAGACGGTTCGGGATGAGAAGGGAAGGGACGATACGGGAAGAGATGGGACGAGAAGAAATCCGATTGGAACCCAATCTTTTGTCCTAATGACGATACGAATACGATAAGTCTTACGATCAGGTATGAGACGCTAGACGAGTCAAGCTGAACTGTTTCTTAGCAGAACCGATTCACCATAGTCGGAAATTCGGGAAGGGATGTCCAACAATGCTGACCAAAGTTGATAGACTTAGGTCAAGAAGGGAGATTCGACCATCACCAATCTAGACTGTTCCATCGGATGAAAGACCCAGCCGCAATTGTTGAATTGTCAAACTGGGTCTTTTTCCTTGTCCATTTTTGTTTTCCCAACTATATTTAAAGACATGAATTACTCATGTAAGTTGATATTCCGAAAGGGAAAGCTATCGCGAACAATCCAGGCTGGAATGACGGATTCCCTGTACGACATCGCCATTCTCCTTTATGCTTCCCTCGTTCATGAAGACTTTCAAGACGAGTACCTGTTTTCTTTCGTCTTTGGAGAGGACTCTTATATCACGCGCAAGGACGAACAGGAATCACTCTTTGGCTATTCCACCGAGCATTATCATGTCCTGGAGCAGGAATGCCTAAGAAACGTCATCCTCCGAAACCCTTCCTCCGCCCTTTTCCGCATCACCTCTCTTAAGCGCCCGGATGATCTGGATTTGGAAATGGACATCGAATTCGATGACTCGGAAAGACAAGACAAGTCAATTCGACTTATCGATGGGGCAGGCATTTTGATTAAAGATTATGGAATTGTCGATTGTAGCTTTCCAAAAGTCAAAGAAATGACAACGAAAGACCTGCCTATCACAAAGAAACTAAGAAAATACAAGAGTTAGCTTTGTGATTTTGATGTTTCCTTAAGCAGTAATCGAGCTTTTTCTTCCGCGTATTTCATCATCCAAGCCAATGCTTTTCAATTTCGTCCATAATTATTTGTTTTTATCGGAACCTCCCATTTTTTCACTTAAAAATCATGCCTCACCGCTAAAATCAAGTTTGAGGTGTAAGCGCTTAATGCTTCCAACACAAAAGAGTACTAATCGCATGGTCAAGGCAAAGCTTTGGCGTGGTTTGACCATCGTTTCCGGTATGTTCCTTGTAATTTCGTGACGGCTTCCATGATTATGGAGCTCTATCGGGGTTCTCTTGATGACTTGCCAGGAACGCAAAATTCAACCATCGTTACCGAAAAATACGAGAATTCCGATGACGCCTGGAATTTCAAAACCGACTTCAAGACCGCAAAGAGGGCTTAAAAATCAAGAAAAGGCGGTCTTGCGCAATGCAGGGCCGCCTTTTTGCTTGTCTCTCTTTCTGACCGAACTAATTCGCCTTCTTGATTTCCTTGTCTTTTTCCTGGATAAGCTTTCCGAAGTAATCCAGAATTTCCCGGAAGTGCTTTTCCTTGCGGGGCGAGCATCCCTTGACGGCAAAATAGGTCTTGTTTCGGAACAGAACCTTGAGGAAGAAGGAAAGTGAATACTGGTTCGGATCGTTTTCATAATCAAATGCCCGGTACTCTTCGAGATCTTCCTCGAGATGGATGGTATCGTTCAAAAAGATAAAGACGCCTTCCTTTTCGTTTTGATCGAGAACGCCTTCCTTCACGCCGTTTTCCGTCTCGATTTTCCACTTCCCTTCCGGAAAGTCGAAACGACATCGCTCTATCTTGTCGACGGCATCCGGCATACGATGCCAGAACGAAACATACTGTATTTCATTCAATTTCATCGTCGTTCCTCTCTATAGCTGTTCTTCGAATTTCATATGGACGCTTTCCAGAAGGGAAACATATTCCTCCTTCGTCAGCAGACGACACTTCCCCCGTTCCAGTTCTCCCAACGTCAAGCTGCCAAAGGCGATCCTCTCAAGCTTGATGACGTCATAGGAGAATTTCCCGAAGATTCTTTTGATTTCATGGTACTTTCCCTCATGAACGGTGATTTCGGCATGGTAGTCATCCAATACCTTGAGGTTGTCGACATGGGCAACCTCTCCCTTGCCGATATCGATCGGGGATTTCACGGCTTCTTCGAAAGAAGGCTTGAGGAGATGGTTCACTTCGACCCGATAGGTCTTCTGGATGCCGTGTTTCGGATTGGCTAGACGGGCATTTAGGACACCGTTGTCAGTCAAAAGAAGCAAACCAGTCGTATCGTTGTCCAGCCTTCCGACAAGTCGGACCCGCTTTCGATAGCGTTCCGGAACAAGGTTCATGACGGAAGGATATCGTTCATCGACCATGGAGGACATATAGCCCTCTGGCTTGTTCATCATCAACGTGACATAGGGATCGTTTTCGACTTCCTGGCCGTCCACGACAATGCGATTGTTTCCGTTGATTTCCATCGCAAAATCGAAGACGGGCTTTCCATCCACCTCGACCCTGCCGCTGCGGATGACTTTCTTGATGGACTTGCGGCTATCGACACCCCGCATGGATAGAAAACGGTCCAATCTCATTCGTCCTTCATCTCTTCCTGTATTTTGCGAAGCTTGTCCAAATCGATTCCGGAAAATGCGTTCTTCTCCCCTGTCGAAGCCTTTGTCATCATCTCCTCATCCTCTTCCGGATAAGGAAGGAAGATGTCCTTCACCAAAAGATCATGGTAATAGGAAGAGGAAACGCTCTTCTCCGTATGGTCCGGCGCTTCCGGAAATGTCAGCGACAAGACCGGTTCTTTAACGGCAATATCCTCCGTATCAAGAGAACGATAGCCGTGATAAGTGAAGGCAATTCCGATACCGATGGAAGCGATGGCAACGGATAGAATGACAAACAATTGTGCTTCCCACGATGTCGAAACATCCGTGAAAAAGGGTTCCTTGATTTCGAATGCGGCAATCGTGACGAGAATGCCGAGATGGATTCCGGCGTTGAATCCGGATTTCTCCGTCACCAGGCGAAAACGCCGGATGGCATGCGCCAAAAGACCACCGACAAGAAGGCCTCCCAGAAGGACGGCCAAAAACATGCCATGGTCCTCCAGGAGATTCGAGAGCCTGGAAACCTCTGCCATTTCATCCGCAAAAGGCAGATAGATGGCACAAAGATAAAGGACCGTTCCGATGGAAAGGCCGGAAAAGAAGACAAGGAAAGCGCCGATCAGGACGGCAACAAAAAGGAAGACAAGTCCCATCGTCGTATCCAGAGAAGGGACATCAAGGGGGAAGAAATGCAAAACCAAGGGAATGGCTAGCCCCAAAAGGCCAAAAAGGATCGTAAAAACGTTGTGCTTCTTGTTTCGATATCGATAGCAACGATAGATCTCATAGATGCCGAAAGTCAGGGATAGGCCCATGAAGAGACAGGAAAGGGCAAGAGGATAGCCTTCGGCAAGAGAACGGACGGGGACAAGGAAGAAAAAGACGAAGCCGATGAGACCGCCAAGAAGATAGGACCAACGCCTAAGGAAATAGGCTTTTCCGCGAAGCGTCTGGCCATCCATGCGGAAAGTCTCCGAAAAGGCACGGTTGTTGAAAAAGGGAATGGCGGTGAAAAAACCGGAAACAGCGCCGAGAAGAAGGCGGCTTACGGATTTGCCGATATAGCGTCCGATGTTGGTATGTTTTCTTTCCATAGACTTAAACATTATAACCGAACTTCTGTTTTTCAGGTCCTAAAAGAGATTCGGAAAACTGCTTTTCCTTTCCCAAGTATTTGTTTTTTCGCTTCTTGTCTTTCCGTTTCCGTCGGGCTCCTCTAAAATATAAGGAAGATAAGGAGAAAAGATGTTGGATCTAACGAGAGAGGGCATGTTCATCGCCGATTGGATCATCCTCTGCCTATCCCTTTTCGTTGCCGCACTCTATTTCGTCGTCAATTATGCAAAGGCCATCGCCCACTCCCCGACAGGAATCCTCGCCTATGCCAAAAGCAATCCCAAGGTTCTTCTTGTCACTTTCCTCTTTGCCGTGGCCTTTGCCCTCCGGGTCAGCTTTGTCGACCTGCTTCCAAGGGGGTTCAACCAGGACGAGGCATCGATCGGATATGAAGCCTGGTCGATTCTCCACTATGGCATCGACAGAAAGGGAAACTTCCTTCCCGTCCATCTTGTTTCATGGGGAAGTGGCCAGAATGCGTTCTACGCCTATTTCATCATTCCCTTCGTCGCCCTTTTGGGCCTTAACGAATTGAGCGTCCGCCTACCGATGGGCCTGTTGAGCTGCCTTTCCTGCTTCCTTGTCTTCCGCATGATAAGGAAAACGGGAAAGGAAAACATGGCCATCGCCGTCCTTGCCTTTTTGGCAATTGCGCCATGGGACATCATGCGGAGCCGATGGGCCTTGGAATCCAACGCTTTCCCCTCCCTGCTTGTCTGCGGGACATACCTCCTTCAGGCGGGCCTCTCCTTCCGCTCTGCCAAAGGAATAAATGCAAGAAGAACAATTCCCCTCGCTCTGTCCGCTATCGTCTTTGGCTTATCCGCCTATTCCTATGGTACCTCCTATCTCTTCCTTCCGCTCTATCTTGGAATTGCTTTCGCCATCCTCGTCTTTCGCAAAAAAATGTCCCTCCTTGAAGCCATCGGATTCGTCGTCCTTTCCGTCCTTGTCGCCCTTCCTATCATCCTGTTCATCTGGATCAATCTCTTCGATGGCGAAACCTTCCGTTTCCTTGGTTTCACGATACCGAAACTGAATCAGGATCGCTTCCATGCGACGACGAACCTTTTCTCGTCGGATTTTTTCCGGACGGCATTGGAAAACTTCGGCCAAGGCCTAAGGATCCTCTTCCTCCAGACAGATGGCCTAAGCTTCAACGGCATCGATATCTTTGGAACGATTTATGTCTTTTCGACGCCCTTTGCCCTCTTTGGCCTTTTCCACAAAAGCGAAAACGAAAGCGAGTCGAATCTCCTCACCCTGCTTAGCGTCTGGATTGGCGTCAGCCTCCTGATGCTTCTCGTCATCTCCCCCAATATCAACCGGATCAACTTCCTCTTCCCGCCGCTCATCATCCTGACCGGAATCGGTCTCTACGATACCGTCGGAAGGAAACGCCAGCTTGCCATTGCCTCCTCCGCGCTCTATGTCGGCGCTTTTGCCTTCTTCCTTTCCACCTACACCGGAAAGTGGAACACCGACAATGGCCTTTATAGCTTTCGCGTCTCCCTGGGACAGGCTATCGACTACGTCTCTTCCATAAAGGACTACGATACCTGCTATGTGACCAGCCATGCCGGGGAAGGCGCCATCTACATGCTTTTCTACCAGGAAATCGACCCCTATCGCTATCTGGAAACGGTCGACATTGCCGGTGAGCCGAACACGGCAGCGTTCGAGCACATCAATTCCTTCCTCGATTTCGACTTCAATGGCATTCCCAACCATATCGAAGAAGGAAACGTCTACATACTCTGTAAGAACTACGACCACGCCTTCGACAATTTGGACCTGTCGAAATACAAGGTCGTCGATTTCGAGCTTTATTGGGTCGTCAATGCCGTCATCGACTGAAAAGACCGGGCTAAGACCCGGTCGTTTTCATGTCCTCAGGATGAAAGTCGTCCCTTGCCCGAAGGTGGATCGGACCTCGATCCGATAACCGTATTTCTGGCAGATATGCTTGATGATGGCAAGGCCAAGGCCGGTACCTTCCACGTTTTTCAATGTCTTGGAATTGTCGACGCGATAGAACCTTTCGAAGATACGCGAGAGGTGTTCCTCCTTGATTCCGATTCCCGTGTCGGAAACGGTAATATACCTATCCCTGGCATTCATCTCGATCGAGATCATGCCGTTAGGCCTGTTGTACTTGATGGCATTGTCGATGAGGTTTGAAAAGATCTTCTCGATATCGCCGCGGTCGGCCTGGACATGGTATTCCTCCAGCTTCAGGTCGATCGAGACATTGTTTTCCCGGATCTTAGGTTGCATGTCATCGAGAAGCGATTGAACGAGTGAGGAAATCTCGACGTCCGACTTCTCCTTCCGGATTCCGTTCTCAAGACGGGAGATCGTCAACATGTCGGAAAGCATCTCCCGCATCTTCTTGGCTTCCTTTATCGTCATCCTGACGGCATCCTGCTTTTCCTCATCTGTCGACAGCAATCCGTTCTCGAGCATTTCCTGATAGCCAAGGATTGATGTCAGCGGGGTCTTCAGCTCGTGGCTGGCATTGGCGAAGAAGTCCGTCTTGATCTTGACCAGATTTCTTTCCTCCGTGACGTCCATGACAAGGATAGCCGCACCATTGCGGACCTGGTCGATCCACGGGAAATTCAGGGCCATGACATTGCACTGATAAGTCCTGCCATTCATCTGGATATCGAAATGGCGACCGTCCTTTCTTTCCTTGAGGCATTTTTCGACATGGGCGGAAAAATCCTCTCCTGCGGAAAGGATATGGTAATCCTTGTGGAGCGCCTCCTTTTCCGAATAGCCGAACATCTCGCTTGCCTTGCGGTTGAAGAGGACGATCTCGCCATCCCCGGAAACGGCAAGGAAGGCCTGGCTCATGGAATCCAGGATCATCTTCGTCTTTTCCTTCTCGTTCTGCAGATCCGTGATCTTCCTGTCCAGTTCGGAAGACACCTCATCGATGGAATCGGCAATCAAGGCAAGGTCTTCACCCGAACCAAGACGATCGGCAGGATAGCCCGCAAGATAAAGAAGCCGTTCGACCTGGTCCCGCAAGGGCTTGACCGAGCGATTGTAGTCCCGGTACTTGAAGACGATATAGCCACCCATGAGGATAACCATGACAAGGCAACCATAGATGAGGAAATTCCTCGACACGCTTGTCGCGACGCTTTCGGCAACGGAGACACGGATGAAATAATCGGGTTTTTCCCTGTCGCGGACGGCATAATAGACCATATTGTAGCCATAGCTGGATTTTCGGGTGATGAATTTTCCGAGGTTCTCCGGCTGGAGTTCCTCGGCAAGGGCATCGGACTGAAGCATGCCATCGGAATCATAGAGGATCTGATAGTCATCGTGGCTTTTCGTGATAATGGAAACCCTGTAGTCTCCGGCATCATCGAAGTAGGAGACCGTTTCCTCGCCAGTAGAGGAGTCGTTGCCATCGAAAATCTTTTCCGCCACCGCAGAGATAGAGCGAATGTTCCCTTCAAGGGAATCCTGGCTGACCAGATAGAAGGTCAGGAAGGCGGAAAGGAAAAGGAGAAGGAGGACAAGGCAGAAGAGGACCGCCTCGAGGATGACTTTCTTTTTCGTCATCGGGTGTATCGATAGCCGATTCCGTAGACAGAGACGATATGCTTTCCCTGTCCTTCCAGCTTCGTGCGAAGGGACTTGATATGAACATCGATCGTCCGGCTCTCATAGCTGTCCTGCTCGCCCCAGAGAACATTGAGAAGATAATCACGTGAGACAACCTTGTCCGAAGCCTTCATCAGCTCATAAAGGATGGTGAATTCGGCATTGGTCAGGGAAACATCTTTTCCTTCGACGGAGCAGGTTCTTCTATCGGCATCGATAAGGACCTGATCGATGAGAATGCGGGATTGCTTCTTGCTTCGACGGAACTTGGCATTCACCCTTGAGATGAGTTCCAGGATATCGAACGGCTTTTCGAGATAGTCATCGGCACCAAGATCCAGACCATCGACCTTGTCGACGATCTGGCTTTTTGCGGAAACGATCATGATCTCGACATCGTCGTTTTCCTTGTCGGCGCGAATCTTCCGGATGATATCGAAGCCATCGATATCGGGGAGCATGAGATCCAGGAGGACAAGATCCGGACGGCACTTGGAAAAAGCATCCAGAAAGGAAAGGCCATCCTGAAAGGAGACGACTTCGTATCCTTGCTTCCGGAGCGTGATGGCGATAATCTTGCTGATATTGACATCATCCTCGACAGAATAGATCAGGTTTGCCATTTTCCTTCCCTCCTTTTTAGATGATCACGTGATCCTTATGATAGCCGTTGACCATGAAGACGACCCATTCGGCAATGTTCGTGGCGTGGTCGGCGATTCTTTCGAGATACTTGAGAATCATGGTCTGATAGACCGTGTTCTCGGAGGAAATCTTCTTTTCCTCGTTCAATTTGACGATGATCTTGACGATTTCCCAGAACTTGTTGTCGACATAGTCGTCCCGATCCAGGATATCCTGTGCCTGATCGACGTTCATCTTGACACAGCAATACAGGGAATCCTGAACCATCTTCAGGACAACGGATGCAAGTTCTTCCATGCCATCGACAACCTTTATCGCATCGGGAAGTTTCTTGATAGAATCCGTCGTTCCTTTGATGTCGTAAGCCTGGTCTCCGATACGCTCGACATCCTCGACCAGTCGGAAATTGCCGATGATGTCCCTCAAATCGCCGGAGTAGACCTTCTCGCGTAGAAGAATCTGCATGCAGAGGGATTCCGTCTCGCGCTCATAGAGATTGATCTTGTCATCATCGATGACAAACTTCTCGTCGTATCCTCTGTTCTTATCCAGATAATAGGAAAAAGCCTGCTTGCAAGAGTCGATGACAGCATCGAGCATCTCGTAGACCTTCGAATCGATGTGCTGGATTTCCTTTTCGATCTGCATATTCCATTTCCTCCTGTATATCAGCTAAAGCGTCCCGTGATGTAGTCATTGCTCCGCTTCTCCTTCGGATGGGAGAAGAAGGCATCGGTGGCGTTGAATTCGACAAGTTCCCCGAGCATGAAGAAGGCCGTATAGTCGCTGACGCGGGTGGCCTGCTGCATGTTATGCGTGACGATAACAATAGTATACTTCTCTTTCAGTTTCTGGATAAGGTCCTCGATCTTCTTCGTGGCAATGGGATCGAGCGCGGAAGTCGGCTCGTCCATAAGGATGACGTCCGGACGCATGGCAACACAACGGGCAATGCAGAGTCTCTGCTGCTGACCGCCGGAAAGGGCCATGCCGGATTCCTTGAGACGATCCTTGACCTCGTCATAGAGGGCGCCTTCCTTGAGGGAATCCTCGACAAGCTGACGCAGATACTTGCGATCCTTGATTCCCTGGCAGCGCGGACCATAGGTGATATTGTCGCGAATGGACATCGGAAAGGGATTGGGCTGCTGGAAGACCATGCCGACGCGGGAACGAAGAAGAATGGGGTTGATCGTATGGATATCCGTGCCATTGAAGAGCAGCTCGCCCGTCACGCGACAGCCATCGATGAGGTCATTCATTCTATTGAAGCATCTCAGGAAGGTGGACTTTCCGCATCCGGAAGGCCCGATGAAGGCGGTGACCTTGTTCTTGTAGATCTTGATGTTGATGTCCTTCAGGGCCTGCTTGTCATCGTAGAAAAGATTCAGGTTCCTTGCCTCGAAAACGACATTGTCCTTCGTTTCCTCGGCCTCTTCGCGTCTTGCCGCGGCAGGGGCTCCCAAGGCCGGTTCCTGTGACGGCGTCCTGGCCTCCAGCTCCTCGAGGGCTTGGATGGTCTGTTCCTCTTCAAGGGTCATTTTTCTTGTTCTCCTTCCATGGCGGGCCTGTTCTTCCCCATGATGGAATCCCGCACTTCCTTCCGGTCAAGATACTTCTGCTTTGTCTTCTCGTAGAACTTCCGATACCACGGCTTGGGTCCGACGGGACGGAACTTGTCGAGCTTGGAGGCGATGAGCTTGACGGCGATATTGAGGATAAGGACGACAAGGAGGATGAGAATGGCGGCAGCGGCGGCGGCCTTGTAGTTCGGGGCCTCGCCCGACATGACCCTCCAGATGTAGACGGCAAGGGAGGCAGCAGTGTTCGTCGGGGTCGGGGCATCGGAGATGAAGGTGCCCGTTGCAAAGACCAAGGCTGCGGATTCGCCAATGATTCTTCCAATGGCAAGGAGCGTACCCGTCAGGATTCCCGGCACGGAATTTGGAATGATGATGCGGAAGACAGTCTGCGTCTCGGAAGCTCCCAAGGCCAGGGAAGCATTCTTGAGACTCTTCGGAATGGCGGCGATGGCTTCCTGGGTTGCCTTCATGATGGTTGGAAGGACCATGCAGGCCAAGGTCGCAGAACCCGAGAGAATATTTCCGGTCGCACCGGTCCAGTTGAATATCGGAATGAAGATGATGGCACCGGCAAGACCGAAGATGATGGATGGTACGCCGGATATCATGTCGATGAGGGATTGTATCAGCTTCGTTATTGTACCGCGCTTGGCGTAGTAGCTGAGATAGACCGCGCCGCCGATTCCAAGCGGCAGGGCAATGATGAGCGCAAAGAGAATCATATAGAGGGTGGCAATAAGCGGACCGCGAATGCCGAAACCGCCGGAAGCGAAGAAACCGGAGCTGATGGAAACCATCCTGTCCATGTTTGTCGCGACGGCCTCAGCTCCGTTTCTTGCCGCAGCAGTAACGCTTCTCCCGTTTTCATCTTTGCCAATGATCATCGTCACGGAATAACCGTTGGCAAGATGGAAGGGCTGGTCGGAAAGATCCTGAACGTTGGAGATGGGGGATTCGACATCGACATAGGTGATCGTGACGTCGCTCGTGCCGTCCGTCTTGACGGTATCGGCGAAGACGATGCCCCACCTCTGGGAGAAGTATTCCCCTTCGTCAAGCTGCGGCGCTTGGAAGGTTGTATTCGGATCGAGGGAGAAATCATCGGGTGTACGGACATTATAATTGATGGAATTGTAGTTCCCGGTGACAAATCCCCAAGAGAAGGTGTCCCAACCTGTGGAAAGGCAATAGACGACGATTCCGATAAGGACAAGCAAGGAAAGGCAGGAGAGAATGTAGGTTAAGGAAGAGCGCAGGACATCGAAGAAAGAACGAATCTTGAACTTCTTTTCCCTTTCAGCATTGATTTTCTTGATGGACTCGATTTTCTCCTTGGCGGTATAGGTGAAGTCTTCCTCCACGGTATCGGACAATTCGCTCTCTTCGGGAACGGGAATCATGCCGACACCGATATTGGAACGGGAGAACGGTTCCTTGACCTTGGCTAGGCTCGTTTGGAACAAGTCAGCGGCCTTCTTTGCCCAAGTCGGAACCTTCTTTCCTTCCTTGGATGTACCATCTTTTCCGTTTGTCGTCACCGCGTCCTCGGAAGGAGTGGCCATGGATTCCAATTCTTCTTTTTTCTTATTGTCTTCCATTTTCGATAGCCTCCTTCCTCTTTAATGACTTTATGATGCCCTCGGGGAAGAAACGACGATAGAGACGAGCAAACAGGGCGTTGTTTGGCTGTCCGACAGATTTGGCATAGATGGAATCCTTGACGGAATTGAGAACGACATCGACTAGAAGGATCACAATCATCAACAGGATACCGGCAGAGAAACGGATATCGTATCCCATCGTCCCCGGCGTGGCCTCACCGATTCCCATAAGCATCTGCGTGGTCAGCGTCGCGGAAGTATCGAGAGGATTCCATGTCGGGCCACCGGTCGCATTTCCGATGACCATCTGCATGGCCGTAGCTTCGCCAAGGGCACGTCCGATGCCAAGAATGATGCCGGCGAAGATACCGGATTGGGCATCTTTGATAACAATCTTAAAGTCGGTCTGGCTCTTGGATGCGCCAAGCGCCAAGGAAGCATTGATAAGGGATGGATTAACGGCCTTCATCGCCGTTATCGACATCGACGTCATCGTCGGAATGGACATCATGGCAAGAACCAGAACACCAGAAAGCATCGAGGATCCGCCTGCCGTCTGGTATCCAACAGCATTGGCAAAAGCCTTGACGATACCCGTGATGATGCCCATGCCGAACAAACCGAAAATGACGGAAGGGATAGAGGCAAGAAGTTCGATACCGGTCTGGAACACGGCAGCAATAGGCTTGGGAGCGACCCTCGTGATCAAAAGGGCGGTAAAGATCGAGACAGGAATGGAAATAAGGAGGGACAAAACAGTGACATACAGCGTGTTGACGACAAGGTAGCCGGCACCATGATTGAATTCCCCGCCGTTCCATGTCGTGTTCGTAAAGAAACTTCCGAAATCCTGTTTTCCGACACCATCGCCCACGGCAGAGTGATATTCCGTAACGAATGGTTGTATTCCCTTGACGAGAATGAAGACAACAACAAAGATGATGATACTGGCACATAGAAGGGCTAGGAAAAAGAAGACTCCCTTGACAACAAGATCGACCTTCTTTTTCGTCTCCGCCTGACGCGTGAGGTTTACGGTAATGTTGGTGGGTATGGTCTCCGTTTTCTGTTCCGGTTCCATTTTGTACTCCTTTTCACGAACAAAGGGAACCGCTCTTTTGAACGGTTCCCGATGATTGATTTAATGCTTCGTCTTCGACAAATCAGGCAATGAGCTGGCTCCACTTGGTGATGGGCGTCTCATCGGAATAATCCTCACCGAAGTTTTCTTCGGAAGTTGCCTTGTCCTTGATGGCGTCCGGACGGACATAGATGCCGCGGAGCTGTTCGATGGTGATATTGGTCAGAGGGTTGGCACTGTTGACGATCGGGCAGATGGCATCCTTGCAGAGTTCGACCATGGTGTAGCTCTTGGACGTGGCATCGGCCTGCTCGGTGGCATTGAAGTCACGGGAAGCGAATCCGATATCGCCGGTTCCATCGTTGAGCTTCTTGAAGGCATCGCCGGAACCCGTATGGTTATGGGCAGCTTCAGGAGCATTCACAAAGTAGGTCGTCCATGTTTCGGAAAGCGCCGTGGACATGCCTTCGACAGAGGTAGAACCAACGAAGTTCACCTGAATGTTGGAATAATCGCCGGCAATCTTGCCATTCTCGACGCCAAGAGTATTGACCCAGTCAAGGCTGGTATCCTTGAGCATGTCGGAGAAGGACTTGCCGGAAGCGAAGTCATCTTCGGGATCAACGATTCCGCCTTCGGCATCGATGATGATGGCCTGACCTTCGATGGAGGAAGCAAAGGCGACATAGGACTCGATAAGGGCAATCTTGGTTGCGTTACGCGTGCTGTCGACACTTGTGGCATAGACCATGTTGAAGTTACGCTGGAGAGAGTAGGTGCCATCGACGACCGTTTCCGAAGAAGCGGTGACGCCGTCGACGGTAAGGGCCTTGATGCCGTCCTGGGTCGGGACGCTGGCAAGGGAGCTGTATCCGATACCATATTCGTCCTGGGCAACCTTCGTCATCATGTCGCCGTTTCCGGTTGTCTGGGCAACGCTGGCAGTGAGAAGCGTGTCGTCGCTCTTGGCATCTTCGATACCGATCTTCGTGCAGAAGCCATCGCGGGTTCCGGAAGTGGTGTCTCTGGTATAGGGCTTGATGTCCTTGCTCTTATCGAAATCCGTGGCAACAGGAGTCGTATTTCCGGTGGCACCACCCGTAGGAGTCGTGGCGGTGTTGCTGGAAGTTCCGTTGCAGCTGGCAAGCAAAGAGAGGGAGGCAAGTACGATCGTGCTCATAAGGATCTTTTTCATGTTTTTACCTCGTTTTTGAAACGCCCATAATCTACTTTGTCCCCAAAAAGCGATATATCTTGATTCTGTTAATAATTGCAAAGAACCTGTAAAGACGATTTGTTTCCTTCCTCTTGCCGAGAATAGGATAGAATAATGCCATGACCAATAAATACGATGAACAGACGCAGGACGCCATCGGGCTTGCCATCAAGGATGCCTTTGGCCTTGGCGCCATCGCCGGAAAGACGACATATCTGGACGCCTCCTCAAACGAACTATGCTTTTTGGACGTCATTCCGGGACTTGGCGAATCCGAAAGGACACTCGTCGAGAAGGACTACGCCCTTCTTTTTCCTTATAAGAAAGAAAGAAGAATGACGTTCGATCTTGTCGGCAATCTCGCAAGCAACATCTTCCTTATCGACATTTTCGATCCCGAAAGGACTCCGCTTCCTCTCTCTCCCCTCCCCGTCCTCCAGTTCGAGGAACGCATCCGTGAGGAAATGAAGGCGGAAAATCTTTCCGAGGACTTCTTCGCGCGGATAAGCGCCCACTTCCATAGCCTTGTCGAAAAGCTCATGTTCCTCGCCTTCCTGAAAGGGGAAAGGGGCCTCAAGGACAAGAACGTCCGCTTCTACCTCCCCCAATGTTTCCTCGTCCGCAAGGAAGGAACCATCGAGGAAAGACGGCTTTTCTCCACGATCAACTATATCGAAAGAAAGGTCCTGTCCGAGTTCGTCGAAAAAATCGGCACGATTGCCAAAGGAGAGGAACGGGAGCTAAACCCCGTCTATGTCGAGCTATGAACATGAAAGAAAAACTAAGAACCGGTCTTGAGAGAATCAACGCCCGAAACCGAATCCACTTCTTCATCCCCATCCTTTCACTCGTCATTTTCCTTCTTTTCTATTTGGTCCCATTCCTTAGCACGAACATCAATGGCGATATTTCCTATATCAATGGCTATCAGGCCTTTTCGCTCTTCCAGGATTCGCAAAGCATCATCCATTACGCTTCTGGCCTTCTTATTGTCTCCCTCATCCTTTCCTGTTGCCTTGCCATTCCTTCCTTGATTGGACTCCTGGGCGAGGAAAGGCACACGTCAAAGGCCGCCATCTCGACCATTGCCATCTATCTCGTGAAGCTTCTTGTCGAAGTCGCCGTGACGATTCTCTTCGGACAGACGCAAACAAACATCGTTCCTTCCTTCGGTTCCTATCTCATTCCCTCACTGACCCTTGTCCTCGGCTTTGTCTTTGCCCTTGTCTATATCAACTTCCGCGACAAAGAAGGAAAGATATTCCATAAGAAAGACAGCGAAGAAACTTCCGAAAAGCAATCTTAGTTTACTTTATAAATCCGGCACTCGTATGGATGAAGGGAATCGTCCTTTTCGCTTTGCCAGTAATTCGAAATCAGGATTCTTCTCGTTTCATTTTCCAGCACGACTTTGGGAATGTCCTTTTCCTTTTCCGAAAGATTGAAGACGCAGAGTCTCTTCTTGTCCTCACTCACTCTTAGGAAAAGAAGGACCTCAGGATCGCTTTCCAGAAATTGGATATCACCCAAGGAAAGAGCATCGTCGCTCTGACGAAGTCTCAGGCATTCGCGGAAATAGTTCAGGACCGACGTCTCGTCCTTTTCCTGGATGTCCACATTGATTCGATCGGAAAGCTCGTTGAATTTTTGCCATGGCTGAACGTTCGGCTTCGTAAAGCCATGACCTTCCCGGCTTGCAAAGGCCATCGGGGCACGAGCATCGTCCCTTCCATATTTCCGGCTAAGATAGTCCCGCAACGGCTTAGGGACGTGATAGCCTTTCAGAAAGGCATCGAGGAACTTCCGGACGACATCATGGCTTTCCTTCAACGACAAGGAGCGATAGTCCTTCGAGCCGATTTCCTCGCCTTGGAAGAAGAAAGGAACGCCCTTGAGGGCACAAAGAAGGGTGATGAGCATTTTCGCCCCCTCTTTTTCGAAGGCCCCTTCCTGAACATACTTTCCGACGGAGCGATGCTGGTCGTGGTTTTCGAAGTAGTTCCCGTTGCAGGAAAGGCCTTGCCAGGAAACAAGTATTCGTTTGAGATCCTTCGGCCGCATTCTCTTGCGGAAAAGGCCGGGATCGGTAATCTCGAACCCGAAGAGCGTATCCAGTTCCTCATCCAGAAAGGCGGATGCCTGATCCCTCTCCACGCCATAGCATTCCCCAATAAGGACGCCGTGTCTTGGCTCGATGACTTCCTTTCGGAGCCGCTTGAGAATTCTGTGGCAGCCTGGCGTCGCGATGTAGTGCTCATGCCCCGTCGGCTTTGTCAGTGACCCTTTCTTCCCATCTTCGAAGCTCTCCTTGCAAATCTCGGATATGACATCGCACCGAAAACCATAGACGCCCTTGTCCATCCAGTATTCCACGACTTTCCGGACCGCCTGATAAACCGATTCGTTCTCCCAGTTGAGGTCCGGCTGATGTTCCGAATAGAGGTGAAGGTAATACATTCCCTTTTCGTTGGGGACTTCCTTCCAGGCAGAACCGAAGAACGTGCTCGTCCAATTGTTGGGCGGATTCCTCCCGTCCTTGCCCTTTCCGGGACGGAAGATATAGTAATCCCGATAGGGGGAATTCGGATCTTCAAGGGCCTTTCGGAACCATGGATGGCGATCGGAAGTATGGTTGACGACAAGATCCATGATGACTCGCATGCCACGCTTTCGCGTCTCTTCCATCAATCTTTCGAAATCCGCCATCGTTCCAAAAGCGGGATTGATATTGAAGTAGTCCGCAATATCGTATCCCATGTCCCACATCGGGGAGGGATAGATCGGCGAAAGCCAAAGCGTCCTTATGCCAAGGCTTGCCAGGTAATCCAATTTTCCGATGATTCCGGCAAGATCGCCTTTTCCATCGCCATCGCTATCGCAAAAGGAGATAGGATAGATTTGATAGACGCCATAGCGACAAAGAAATTCTCGTTCCATATTCTTATTTTAACCCGAAACAAAGAATTTTCCCATGATAGATAAGACCATTCTTCCGAAAAGAAAAAGGGACATGTCAAAAATAAAGACACGTCCCATTTATCATTTAAGATTGCTTCTAGAAAGAAACGATAAGACCGCCAGTCATGGCATAGAAGGAACAGAGGGCTTGATTATCCCGAACGATGACGTCGTCGAATTGATAGTTCTTTCGGATTTCGTCCTGAAGATAATCGGCGCTCTTTTTGGCATCCGTGTGCGTGATGATACATGTTTTTCCTTTTTGGTTCGGGCAGAGAAGGCCAATGTTGACGATCATCCGCTTGAGAACGCCCTGAATCGTACGGACTTTCTCGCGAATCTTGATTTCGCCATTCTCACCGCAGCATAGCGGCTTGATCTTGAACTTCTCGGCGATGAAGCCGACGACCTTGCTGACACGTCCCATCTTTATGAGATTGTCAAACTTGTCAAGGACAAAAAGAAGATTGACGCTCTTTCGATATTCTGTCAGCCTTGCGCAAATCCCTTCAAAGGAAAAGTTCTGATGGATAAGGCGTCTTGCCTCCTGAGCCATCAATTCCATTGCGCCAGCGGTCAGAAGCGAGTCGAGCACGAAAACATTCTCCGGTTTCTCGTGGCTGGTCTTCGCCAGGTAGGCGGAATTGTAGGAGCCGGAAAGCTTCGAGGAAATCGTTATGACGATGTAATAGTCCGCTCCCGTCATGGCGGCAAGATACTCGCTCGGGGAAGGACAGGAAGACGTGGCCTTGAGATCCGTGTTGCAGATCTTGTCCATCATGTCCTTGATGTCGGCAGTCCCGTCGTCGCGATATTCCTTGTCCCCGATGAATATGGAAAGGGGAACGTTGGCAAAGGCGATGTTTTCCTCTTCGGGAAACATTCCGGGAAGAAGATTGGCAGAGCTGTCGCAGATGATCTTATATTTCATTTGTTTGGTGTCCTGGGTCTGGGCAACGCCCATATAGGGATATTATACGTGTTTTTGGGTTTATTTTATCAAGTCTTGACTCTTTAGGACGAAACGGGCCTTTTTGATCAAGTGACTTTGACCGATTTTTGGTTTGGAATATATAGTTCTTTGATATATATTAATAAAGTTGTTTGAAAGCTATTCAATGACGCAGGGAAACCTTGCACGAAATTGTCTGTCCCTACCGAAAGGAGATCGCCATGAGTTTTCTCGACAAGCTATTCCGTATCGATGCCCGCGCCTTCAAGAAAATCGAAAAGAAGGCAAAGAGAGTTTTTGAGTTCGAAGATCGCTTCAGCAAGATGAGCGATGAGGAGCTCAAGGGCATGACCCCAATCCTCAAAAAGAGACTCCAGGACGGAGAAACGGTCGATGACATCCTTCCCGAGGCCTTTGCTACCGCAAGGGAAGCGGCAAAGAGAGTCCTCCACCAATTCCCCTACCCTGTCCAGGTCTTCGGTGCCACCGTCCTCAACGAGGGCGATGTGGCCGAGATGAAGACGGGCGAAGGTAAGACCCTTACCGCTACCATGGCCGTCTATCTCAACGCCTTGGAAGGCAAGGGCGTCCATGTCGTCACCGTCAACGAATACCTCGCCAGCAGAGACGCGGAATGGATGGGCAACGTCTATCGTTTCCTCGGTTTGACCGTCGGCGTCAACCTCCGCGAGAAGAGCACCAAGGAGAAGCAGGAAGCCTTCAAGTGCGACATCACCTATTCCACAAACTCCGAGCTTGGCTTCGACTACCTCAGAGACAACATGGCGAAGACCGTCCAGAACCGTGTCCTCAGGGGACTCCACTATGCCATCATCGACGAAGCCGACTCCATCCTCATCGACGAATCCCGTACGCCGCTTATCATCTCCGGCGGTTCCGGCATCACGGCATCTTCCTATGTCACGGCAGACAGAGCCGTCAAGGGACTCCGCAAGGACAGGGACTACACGATCGATATCGAGAAGAAGACATGCTCCCTTACCGACCATGGCGTCGAGCTTGTCCAGAAGGCCTTCTCTATCGACAACCTCTTCGATGCCCAGTGGGCGGATCTCACCCATCGCGTCCAGCAGGCCCTCAAGGCAAACTACATCATGAAGCGCGACACCGAGTACATGGTCCATGATGACGAAATCCTTCTGATCGATGGCTTCACCGGCCGTGTCATGAAGGGAAGGGAATATTCCGATGGTCTCCAGCAAGCCATCCAAGCCAAGGAGCACGTCACCATCAAGCCCGAGACCGTCACGCTCGCGACCATCACCTATCAGAACTTCTTCCGTCTCTACGACAAGCTCGCCGGCATGACTGGTACGGCGAAGACCGAAGAGGAAGAGTTCCGCAAGGTCTACAACATGCGTGTCGTCTCCATCCCGACCAACCGCCCCATCCAAAGAGTCGATGATGTCGATTCCATCTTCGGAAACGCCAAGGCCAAGTACAACGCCATCATCGAGGAAGTCAAGGAGCGCCATGCCAAGGGACAGCCTATCCTGATTGGCACGCCTTCCGTCGAGAAATCCGAAATCGTCGACAAGATGCTCACCGACATCGGCATCGAGCATGAGGTCCTCAACGCCAAGAACAATGCCAGGGAAGCCCTGATCATCGCCCAGGCCGGACAGAGGAATGCCGTTACCATCGCCACCAACATGGCCGGTAGAGGTACGGATATCAAGCTCGGCGAAGGCGTCAAGGAGCTTGGCGGCCTTGCCGTCCTTGCCACGGAAAGGAACGAATCCCGTCGTATCGACAACCAGCTCAAGGGACGTTCCGGCCGTCAAGGCGATCCCGGCTATTCCAAGTTCTATGTCTCCATGGAAGACGAGATCTTCGTCCGTTTCGCCCCGACGTCCTACAAGAGCCTCTATGAGAAGCTCGGCGACGATTCCTTCCAGTCCCGCATGATGTCCAACGCCATCACCCAGGCCCAGAAGCGTGTCGAAGGCCAGAACTTCGATACCCGTAAGCAGCTTCTCAACTACGATGACGTCCTCTCCAGGCAAAGAAAGATCATGTATGCCAGAAGAGACCAGATTCTCTATTCCAAGTCCGTCTCGGAGACGATCCCTTCCTACTTCGACCTGATCGCCAAGCATATCTCCGACAATTCCTTCTTCCTCAAGGACCAGGAAAAGCTCATCGACGGTGCCAAGCTTGCCGCAAACACAAGCAAGCTTCTCTCCATCGATCCCGCCCTCGTTCCTGCCAAGGCCTTCGACCAGATGGCCTATGCCGACTGCCTTGATGTCCTCTCCGCCCAACTCCAGAAGATCTATGCCGAGCATAGCAAGGACTGGAACGAGGACATGCGCAACTTCGCCGAAAAGACCGTCACCCTGGATTGCATCGACAGGCGCTGGACCAAGCACATCGACCAGATGTCCAAGCTCCGCGATGCCATCTGGCTGAGATCCTATGCCCAGACCGATCCTCTCCAAGCCTACACCAACGAAGGCTTCGACATGTTCGAGAAGATGAACGAGAACATCGCCACCGATGTCGTCCGTACCCTTCTCCACGTCACCTTCCGCAAGAACACGCAGGCCCAGCAGCCTGTCTCTGCCCCCATCGGTGCCATCAAGCCTCAGGCCGCCACGCCGACGCCGGTCAAGTACGATCCTGCCGCCAATGCCAATATCACTCCCGATGACGACGGCATCGACAGAAGCAACCCGACCGCCAAGATTCACTAAGCAGAACATGCCATCCGGAAAATTGGATGGCATTTTTTGTAATATTGCTGAAGTTTTTGTCTTTTATCCTAACAACTACATTAAAGTCAAAAAGATGAAGAATACGTGTATGACCTTTTTATAATCGCTTCGCATCCAAAATCGCAAAACCAACCCGCCTTATTTGATCAAGCAGACATTCAAAGTAAATCGTAAGATGAAACCATTTTATATCTAGCTATAAGGGTGTCCTTTTTAGAAACAAATTCTTGCTCTTACCTACCATTCTAAACAAAGCAGATTTTTAGACACTTGTTATTCTTGCTAGAGTATTTTGATACTATTCTGCCTTGAACGGAACGACGTGGCGGACGGCTTCGGCAGGAAAAATTTCCTTGTCGTCATTGTCGATATCGATAAGATGATACCTGTCGTTTCCCATTCCGAGTTCCTTCATGTAGCTCAGCTGTCTTAATCCATGTCGGCTTTCGATCCTCTCCACCAGGTCATGATGGTCTTCTTCCTTCATCGCATAGACAAGGTCGATGCAGGCTTGGTAGATGGCAAGGATATCCAAGGAGGCAAGGATGCCAACGTTGGGCGTGACGACAGGAGCCGCTGCCGTTCCTTCGCAATCGCAGGAAACGGACATGTTGCGCATGACGTTGACATAGCTGATATGGCCTTCGAAATGATCGATGACGGACTTGGTCGATTCCGTCATCCTCTCCATGAACTCTTCCTTTCGGATGTCCCACATGTCGCTGGATCCCGGCGTAGTATGGATCATCGCCTTGCCGATACGGCCATCGGCGCAACCGATTCCGATGTTCTTGTTGGATCCCCCGAAGCCGCCTTGCGTATGCCCCTTGAAATGCGTCAAGACGAAAAGGGAATCATAGTTCAGGAGGTTCTTGCCGACGGACATTTCATCGAACCACTTGCCACCCTTGATGGGAAGCATAGCCGTTCCTTCCTCATCGAGAATATCGACAGGACAAAATGTCCAGCCGTTGATTTCCAGAGTCTTCCGATGCTGCTCCGTCGTATAGCGATCGCCTTCGTAGTAGGTGTTCGTTTCCACAATCGTGGCATCCGGAAGTTCCTTCTCGATCAGATTCTTGACCCAAGGACGGGGAATGATGTTTGGTCCATGCGGTTCACCCGTGTGGAGCTTGATAGCGATCTTTCCCGAAAGAGGCGCCTTGACGCGTTCGAAGATCTTCCTCAGGCCTTCTTCGGAAAGGTCCCTTGTGAAAAAGACGATGGATTCCGCTCCCGTCCTTTCGGAATAGGGGATGTAGTGCTCGCCGCCATTGCCGGCGATCGTCTTATCGTTTGTCATGGTTTTCCTCCTTCGGCAAAGCCGTTTGTCTACCTTTGTTTTAATTTCTTTCTAACACAATGTCAATATTCTTCAGCAAGCTTTTCGATCTTGTCGCGCGTCAGACGATAGTTCGTCCATTCTTCCATCGGCCTGGCGCCAAGGGAACAATAGAATCGAATGCTGTTTTCGTTCCAGTCGAGGCAAGTCCATTCCATGCGTCCATAGCCTCTCTCGGATGCGATGCGGGCAAGTTCATGGAACGTCCTTTTCCCATACCCGCAGTGCCGGTATTCCGGCAGGATGAAGATATCCTCAAGATAGAGCCCTCCACGGCACATGAAAGTCGAGAAGTTCTGGAAGAAAAGGGCGAATCCGATTTCCTTGCCGTCGACCATCAGGAAAAGGACTTCGCAGGCCTTCCTATCGAAAACCCATTCCTCGAGAGTCTTCTCGTCTCCCTTGACCTCATCCTCGAGTTTCTCGTATTCGGCCATCCTTTTGATAAAGGAAAATATCGTTGCCGTATCCTTTCTTTCGGCAAGACGGAAAGTCAATTCCTGTTCCATGTTCGAAACCTCCGGAAAGACTATAGCATTTCAGGCATAATTCCGTTTCATGGGAATCCATGCTTTGGGATACAAAATAGCGCAAAATCTATTTTTTCCTCTTCGATTTGATAAAATGGAGACTGCCAAAAAAAGAAAGGAGAGCCGAACAATGAAAGAACTCTCGGAACTCACCAATCTCAGCAAGGGATTGGAAGGCCGGCTTCTTGACTTGCGAGGCTGTCTTTGACCTCGAACAGCTTCAGAAGGACAGCGACGAGCTCAGCGCAAAGACAGCCGACCCAAGCTTCTGGAAGGATCCCTTCCAGGCCAAGGAGATCAACCGCAGGCTGAGCGAAGTCAACGACAAGATCAATGCCGAGGCCGCCTTCGGGAAAAAGCTTGCCACGATCAAGGAATACCTCGAATTCCTGAAAGAGGAAGACGATCCGGACATTCACAAGGAATGCGAGATTGCCTGTGCCCAACTGGAAAAGGAAATGACGAAATTCCAGAAGGCCCTTTTCTATAGCGGCCCCTACGATGCCAACAACGCCATCCTGGAATTCCATCCCGGCGCCGGCGGAACGGAAGCCCATGACTGGGCAAGCATGTTGCTTCGAATGTACGAGCGCTATGCCGAAATCGGCGGATTCACCTTCAAGCTTTTGGATATCCTGGAAGGCGACGAGGCGGGAATCAGCTCGGCAACCCTGCTCATCTCCGGAAAGAACGCATATGGAAACCTGCGTTCCGAAAACGGCGTCCATCGTCTTGTCCGCTTTTCGCCTTTCGATGCCTCGGGAGGAAGACATACTTCCTTCGCCTCCGTCAACGTCATGCCGGAGTTCGATGATTCGATCAACATCGACATAAACCCCGCAGACCTCTCGATCGACACCTACCATTCCTCGGGCGCAGGCGGACAGAACGTGAACAAGACGGAGTCGGCCGTCCGCATCACGCACAAGCCGACGGGG
>CASDOO010000004.1 GCA_949282275.1 uncultured Bacillota bacterium
AATGGCTGGGATACTTGGATTCGAACCAAGGCATCGCAGTTTCAGAGACTGCTGTCTTACCGCTTGACTATATCCCAATAGCAAGAAGGAATTATAAAGATGCCGGAAAGATTTGTCAAGCGCCTTTTCACTTGTCGTACTCTTCGCCGGAAAGAATCTTGAGGGAGCGATAGACCTGCTCCAGAAGAAGGAGCATGGCAAGGTAGTGAGTGAAAGTCAACTTGGAGAGCGAGAACGAGAAATCCGCCCGTTTCCTCAGCGTATCGGAAAGTCCATAGGAAGAGCCGACATAGAAGAAGACATTCGCCCGCCTCGATGACAAGTCGCCAAGCTTCCTTGCCAGCCCGGCGCTATCGATAAGAGCGGCGTGGATGTCCAAAAGGACCAGCAGGTCTTTTTCCTTGATCATGGAAAGGGCCCGTTCCGCCTCTTTCTCGAGTGCCCTTTCGACAAGGCTCTTGGATGGCGTCGGTATCCTTTCCTCCGGAAGGAAGACGAGCCGTGCCTTTCCAAAGCCCTGTATCCGCTTGAGGTATTCCTGGTATCCGAGGGTCAGGAAGCTTTCCCTCGCCTTTCCGGGAATGAGAAAGGTCAGGTTCACCTTTGCCCTCCCTTCGTCTCCTGCTTTGCCGAGGAAACGCGGAGGATCACTTCGGGAAGATAGCCGAGCCGTTCCATCATGACCTTTTCATAGGTTTGCTGGGCAAAAAGGGGATCGTTGCATTCCTCCGAAAGGTGGAGAAGGCAGCACTCCTTCGTCCTCTCGCCGATGAAGAGGGAAAGGTAGCAGGCACAATCCACGTTGGAAAGGTGTCCCTTGTCGGAAATGATCCGCTTGATCAGGTAGTCGGGCCTCTTGGACTGGAAAAGCATCTGGGCATCGTGATTGGATTCCAAAAGGATGTAGTCGCAGTCCTGAAGAAAGGGAAAGTCGTTTTCCGGAATGAATCCGGTATCCGTCACGTAGCAAAGCCTCTCCGTGCCGTCCTCGACAAGGAAGCCCATCGTGTTCTTGAAGTCGTGGCTCAGGGGAATCGGCGTGATGGTGAAGGGTTCGATGCGAACGGGCGAAAAGGGCTTCAGAAGATGAAGCGGCAAGACGCCCTTGTCGGACTTCGGGATTTTCTCGAAGGAGGCATAGAGTCGATCGAGCGGGGCCTGGAAGGCGTCGGAGGCATGGTCGTCATGGCCGTGCCCGAGGAAGAAGGCCTGGATGTCGTCAAAGCCAAGGCCGTAGCCCTTCAGGGCATCGATTACGCGTTTCTTGCTGATCCCGAAATCCAGAAGGATGGCCTTTCCCGATGAAATGACAAGGGTGGCATTTCCCTTGCTTCCGGATGAAATGACATCGTAAAGCATCAGAAAGGCGTCTCCTGTCCGTCATCGGCTACCGCATTGAAGGAGCAATGCTCCTTGTCGAAGATGAAATGGAGTTCGCCGACCTGTCCGTTTCTGTTCTTGGCCAATGTGATGTCGACCTTCGAAATGGGATTGTTGGCCTCCATCCTGGCATTTCCGTTCATGTCCGTCGCCTGGCCCTTGTTGTCGAGCCCGACATTGGAATAGTAATCCTGACGATAGAGAAGGAGGATCATGTCGGCATCCTGCTCGATGGCACCCGAATCGCGCAAGTCGGACATCATCGGCTTGCGATTGTCTCTTGCCTCGGATTCTCTCTTGAGCTGCGAGAGGACGATGATGGGGATATCCAAGTCGCGCGCAAGCTGCTTGACCTGCCGTGAGATATCCTGCACTTCGGCCTGCCGATTGTCTTTCTTTCCGGTTGTCGTGATGAGTCCGAGATAGTCGATTGCCATCAAGCCGACATCGGGAATAAGGTTCTTGAGCTTCTTGCACTTCGTCGAGATATCCAGCATCTTCGAGCCGGGATTGTCGTCGATGAAGAAGGGAAGGCGATTGAGTTCCTCCAGTCCGCGCTGAAGCTTGTTTGCCATGCTTGCCTCTTCCGGGGAATGGGCATTGATAATGACGTGGTCGGCCCGGGAACCCGGCTGGAATTCCAGCGAATTGATTTCGTCCGTGGAGAGGGAGGAAGTCAGGGAAAGAAGACGCATGGCAATGGATTCCGCGCTCATTTCCAAGGAGAAGAAGACGACCGGCGTCCCTTTCTTGCTGACCTGGTAGAGGAGGTTCAGGGCAAAGGCCGTCTTACCGACGGAAGGCCTGGCGCCGACGACGATCATGTTCTGCTTCTGCCAGCCCTTGGTAAAGAAATCCAGGTTGGAAAATCCTGTTTCCAGGCCCGTCACGCCATTGGCCTTCCTGCCGTTCTTCTTGAATTCCTGCGTTTGGATGACAAGCTTGCTGACAAGGCTTTCGCTGACGTCCTTCATCTTGACGATCTGGGCGACGCGGCGCATCTTCGTGATTTCGAGAATGGAGCTTTCGGCCTTGCCGATGAACTCGGAAATGTCGCTGATCGGCTTGGACTGGGCATCCTCCCGTATCTCGCTGATGCGTCCAAGGAAATTGTTGAGGAGGGAACGATCCTTGACGTTGTTGACGTAGTTCTCCACTGGCGCAATACGGGTGGTCTTGCGCATGATCAGGTCGAGATAGTCATCCCCGCCGACCTCGTCGTAGAGCTTGTTGTTCTTCAGCTCCTCGGAGACCGTCGCCGGATCGACAGGAACGTTCTTCTTGCCAAGATCCAGGAAAGTCCTGTAGATGGCCCGATTCCTGGGGTCAAGAAAATCCTCGGGCTCCAACTGCGGAGCAACAGTCAGAAAAGTGTCCCCGGTCTCATCGTAAAGGATGTTTCCGAGGATGGTAATCTCGTTGAGATCGATACCTTCGGGATTCTGCGGCATTACTTCTTCTCTTTCAGGGAAACGTGGATCTTGACGATCCCGAAAACGTCCTTGTAAAGTTCGAGCTTGAGGGAAGTCGTGCCAAAGCCGTTGACGATGGTGTTCTTGTCCACGATCATCTTCTTGTCGATGAGGATATCATGCCGCTTCTTGAGCGCTTCCACGATTTCCTTGCTGGATACCGTGCCGATCATCTCGCCGCGGCGGCCGGCAGGAGCCTCGAATTCCAGGGTGATGCCTTCGAGCTTCTTGGCGACTTCCTGGGCCTGCCTTGCCTTTTCCTTTTCGATTTCCCTTTCCTTGGCCAGCTCCCTCTCGTATTCCTTGCGGGCACTGTCCGTGTAGAGGACGCCATAGCCCCTGGGAATGAGGTAGTTTGCGCCATAGCCATCGGAAACGTCGACAATCTCGCCTCTTTTTCCGACCTTGTTCAAATCCTTTTTCATCAAGACTTTCATATCGCTATCCTCCTATGGTGACATCGTTGTGGATCAAGGCGTCATCGAAATAGTCGTTGAGCATGTCCTTGATCTTGTCCTTCACTTCCTGAATCGACATATCGGTAAACGTCGCGCCGGCCATGGTCAAGTGCCCGCCACCCCCGATTTTCTCCATCAGAAGCTGGCAATTGGCCTCCCCGTCGGAACGGCAGGAAACCTTGACGGTATGGCTGTTCGTCTTTCCGATCGCCATCGCGCACTTGATGCCGCGAAGCGATGAGAGCTCGTTTGCGGCAATGGCCAGGGTCGCATCCATGAAATAGACATCCTCCGGGGCGCTGGCAAGAAGGACGTCCGTCTTGGGAACCTCGATGTTGTGCGTGATTTCGTTCTTCCTGTTGTAGCTTTCCAGGTCCTCCTTGAGGAGGTCGTCGACCTTTCCCGTATCCGCCCGATAGGACTTCAGCTGACTGCACGCCTCGAATGTCGCGGCGGACGTCTTCTCCTTGAAGAAGCGCGTATCCAATGAGATTCCGGCAAGAAGCAAGGTCGCCGTCCTTCCGTCGATGAAGATATCGTCAAGGCTATAGGTGATGAAGGACGTCAATATCTCGCTTGTCGAGCTGGCGGAGGAATCCACATGCAGGAAGACAGGATTCTCGACCTTCTTCATGCCTGGCCTATGATGGTCGATGATGGCGACATTGTCGGCCTTTTGGGCGACTTCGTTGAACATCGACAGTTCGAAGCTGTTGTGATCGACCAGGACCAGCAACGTGTTCTCGTCCAAATAATCCAGGGCTTCCTTCATGGTGATGAAGACCTTCTTCTTCTCGTCGCTGGAGTAGAGGGTATCCACGGCGCGACGCGTGGCGTTGTCCACGAGCTGTTCCTCGAAGGCAAGTCGGCATTTGACCTTGTATTTCTGGCAAAGAAGGTAGACCCCGACCTCGCCGCCCAAGGCATCGAGATCGGCATTGATGTGTCCCATGACAAGGACCTTCTTATACTTGTTGTCGCGGAGCGTGGTGACGAAGGCACGGGAGAGGGAGCGTATCTTGACGCGGTTTCTCGCCGGCTGGAGCTCTGCCTTTCCGCCAAGGAAGATCATCGAATGCGAGAAGGGGGCAATGACGGTCTGATCGCCACCGCGGGAAAGGGCAACGTCCAAAGCCGACGCGGCCATTTCGGAAAGCTTGGAATAGTCCGGGAAGTCATAGGCTATGCCGATGGAAAGGGTAAAGCCTTCCGTTTCCTTCTTCACCTTCTCGACGATGGAGAACTTGTCCGCGTAAAGGTCATCGAACTTTTCCTTTGTCGTGATGAAGATATAGCGATCGGCCTGAACCTGCCTCAGAAGGGAATCGCTGCTTTCGATATAGCTCGTGATGAGACTTTTCGCCTTGAAGAGGGCCCCGGCAAATTTCGTCTCGTCGCTCATCGCCTGCTCGATGTCGTAATAGTTATCGATGGTAAGATAGCCGACGACAGGAGCCGTCTTCTTTCGATAGACGTCCATGTTTTCGAACTTGGTCGTTTCCTTGAAGACGAACAGGCGGGCTTCCTTGAGCAGCTCGACCTTGAAGATATGGGAATTGTCCTTGATGGTCAGGCGATTCCAGCTTTCGCTTCCCACGGGCGAAGAAAGGCCGGGGAGACTGGAATAGATATTCGTGTCGACCAGGTTCGGTATTCTGGAAGCCAGGAAGCCGTTGACCCAAAGGACGTTGTCCTCGGCATCGCATACCGCAAGGCCGACCTCGCCGAAATTGTAGGCCTCGTCCATGTCATTCCCCAAGACTTCGGCACTGGTCATCTCGGCATGGCCTTTCTTCTCCTTGATCAGGATGGAAAAGGCAAGGGCAAGACCGGCATCATAAAGGACGAAAAGGGCGGTGAAGACGCTTAGGACAATATAGTGTCCGCCATAATCCGGACAGAAAATCGTCGTCAGGACCAAGGTCGTCAGGATCACGATCTCGACGAGAAGGGAAATGGCCAGGATAAGGCGATGCTTCTTAATGATTTTATACATGTGGCCTCCGAAAAGTCGTCAGCTGGTTATTTATTATAGTCTATTAGTTATTGAACATAAAGACAACGGCCTAGCTTTTGCGCCGAAGATCCCGATTGAAATGGTTGTCCATCAGGACCAAGCCAACGATGCCTTTCGCTTTTTCGGCCTTTAGGATTTCCAAGGATTGGCGAAACGTCTCGCCCGTCGTAAAGACATCGTCAAATAAGACAATCCTTTTGTTTTCTATGGAAACGGCATCTTTTGCTTTTCTTATTGTCTTGGCATTGAATCTCTCAAGGAACGCCTTTTCCTTTTGCTCTTCCCCGATCTTTTCCAGGAACTGGCAATAGGGAATGTTCCACGCCTTGAGCATTTCCTCCAAATGGGAAAATCCTCTTTCCTCTTCCTTCTTACGTGTCGATGGAACAGGGACGAAAACGTGCTTGCGAAGCAGAGTACGGACAAGCGGGCGAATGAAATAGAGAAAGACCGGGGCCAAGGCGACGTCAAATCTTTCCTTGTACTGAAGCAACAGGTCCTTGAAAAAGCCGGCGTAAGGATAGGCAAAAAGGATATGGATCCCATCGAAGCGCCGGATCTTGAAGTCGAATTCCATCTGCTCCAGGCATGCGTCGCAAAAAAGAGGCTCGCCTTCCAAGAGAAGACGGACCGGTTTTGTCCTTAGCGGTTTAAGACAGATTCGGCACAAAGGCTCTTCTGTTGTAGGCCTTGATTTCATCGATTGCCTCCTTCATGGCCGGGCTGATTTCGTCGGCCAGGAAATAGACCTTTCCTTCACGGCTATCGATTTTCCTTCCGACACGACCGGCTATCTGGACCAGGCTTTTGGAATCGTAGATGTCCGAGGCACTATCATAGACGATGACCTGGAGGTCCTTGACGGTGACGCCGCGTTCCAGAATCGATGTCGTGACAAGATATTTCCGTTCCCCCTTCTTGAAGCGGGCGATTTCCGTCTTTCTCTCTTCGGCCTTGGAAGAGACGAAGGCACCATTGGGAAAGCATAGGGACAGAAAGCGGAACAATCGCTCGCCTTGCGCGATCGTCGGCGTGAAGACGAATGTCGGCTTTCCGGCCATCAGGAAGCTTCCGAGAATTTTTGCGCACTTCGCCGCAAGGAAAAGACTGTGGACAATAAAGATTTCCGGAACGGGAAGAAGACCGCCATGATAGCGTTCGAACAATTCGATGACAATGCCGTTCTTCGCATGGATTTCCTGGATATCCGCCATGGATGGCGTTGCCGAAAGGAGGATATAGTTTCCGCGGACGCTCCTCTCGAAGAAATGCTTCAGCATCCTGTCGCCCCGATAGGGAAAGGCATCGATCTCATCGAAGACGAGAAGGTCGAAATAATCCGGATACCGATAGAATTGATGGGAAGTCAGAACGATGATGTCGCCTTCCAGTTTCTGCGTATGGCCGCCATAGACGGCAACGCAATCGGCCTTCGGAAAAGCCTCCCTTATCCTGGGCAGAAGATCGATGACGACATCCTTTCTCGGCGTGGCAAAGCCGACATGGCCCCTGCGGGCAAGGCAATATTCCATGGAAGGATAGACAAGTTCCGTCTTTCCGGCTCCGGTGACGGCATGGATGAGAACGTTTTTCCCCGCTTTCGTCGCCGCCAAGGCCTCTCTTGCGCACATGGCCTGACGCTTGCTCAAGGGGTAGCCGAGTTCCAGCCTTATGCCGTTGGCGGTTTGATGTCCCATGTCAGCATCCCTTCCCGCAAAGGAAAGACAGGCCCGGCAATAGGGCTTGCCATTGCGATACCCGACAAGGCGGGAATCCCTGTTCCCGCAACGAGGACAAACGAAATCTTCCATCACCCTTTATTGGAAGGATGGAAGGAAAATCAAAACCGGAATTCCGTTTTCACCTTGAAGGAAAGCTGTCCGTCCTTCATGCCACAGACATAGCCGTCCTTTCCTTTATATATAGAAAGTCGGTCGCCAAGAAGGCATTCCTTCTCGAAGTCAATCTCGAAGCTCTTCACCTTTGCAGGGAAGCCGGCCTCCTGGGCAAGACGGATATAGACAGTATTGTTCATATGCCCGTTCCCGTCGATATCCTCGGGAACGACGACGTGTTCCCCTATCAAAGTCGTTTCCGGAATCTCTTCCAAGGCCGAAAGCCGTCCCGCCAAGACGGGAGGAAGCTTCTCCATCTCCTCGCTTAACGGGGCCAGCTGCCGAGAGAGACGATCGGTCGTGACGATTCGCCTGTTGGCGCCGGAGATAAGGACCCAGAGCGAGCGGATGAGAGCGAACCGCTTGCCCTTTTCGTCTTCGATATAGGCATCGCGATAGAACTGGATCCTTTCGGGAGGAAGGGCATAGGTCGACAGGGAGTATTCCTTCGAAAAGTCGAAGTCCTCAAGCAGGACGAGTTTCATCCGGCAGAGAACGAAAAGAAGATTGTTCGGGACATAGAAAGACTTTCCGATGCCAAGTTCCTCGGCATGGGAAACGGCCGCGTCCTGAAAAGAACGGAAGAGAGCATGGATATCGGGATTCCCATGTTCGTCCAGCGCCTTGGGAACAAAGGACTCCGTATGCTTGAGAATGTCCCTCATCGGAAAAGATCTCCCTTCCGATAATGCAAGAGGACTTCCTCATAGTCCTGGCATTCCAGATAGGTCAGCGTGTCGAAGTCGTCGATATAGGGTCGGAATCTTTCCTTGTCCTTCTTGCGCGAATTGAGCCATATGGCATTGTTCATGCCAGCCCTGTTTGCGCCCCAGACATCGGCGTAGAAAGAGTCGCCGATATAAATCGCCTCCTCCGGCTTCGCGTCAAGGCGAGCCATGCCTGTCTCGAAGAACAACTCATAGGGCTTCTTGATCCCGAAGGTGGAAGAACCCAAAAGAAAGCGGAAGTTCGCCTTGGGAAGAAGCTTTTGGACAATGTCGAAGGTTTCCTTCTCGCCATAGATGGTATTGGAGAGAATGGCATAGGGGACTTCATCATCGTCAAGGGCAGCAAGGAACTTCTCGATCCCGGGCATCGGCTCGGGCAGCAAATAGCAAAGGATCTCGCGAACGCATTCCGGAACAGGGCAATCCAATTCGAGATGGAAGCGTTCGACAAGAAGGCCGAGAAACTGTTCGGCCGTAATCTCATAAAGACCCGGAGCGGAAAGATACTTTCCAAGGAAGGAATCCGAAAAGGCTTCCACTTCGGAAAAATCCACCCGGTCCCGATTCCGGCAATGTTTCTTCAGGGGCTCGGTATTCCATGTCCGGACCTTTTCGCGAAAGGAAATGACCGTATCCCAGCAATCGAAGAAGACAGCTTTCCGTTTTTGTTCTTTCATGCGGCACCTCCATAGACAAAATTCTATCATCCTTTCGAGCTAAATTGTTGAATTATCCAATGTATGATAGATAAATAACCGATTTTTGCATAGTTCCAACTTTTATGACATATATGATGAGCAGTTTTGATGTCCCTCTTTTCTGTTGCTTTCCTCCCGAAAATGAGGTACATTTATTACAACAGGAATGTCAATTCAATTCCATTGAATAGCACACAGGCAAAGCCCACTGGATTAGTCGTTAACCAGTGGGTTTTCCCTATTTCACGGCCTATTTTTGCCATCTATGACAGGCATGGAAGTTGTTTCTCGAAAATTCTTTGGCAAAATATCTAGATTTATAATAAATTTCCTTGTAACGCTTTCAATTATGGTGATATATTGTTTTTGATTATTAGGAATCTGACCGTTTTCCGGAATCAGAAATGGAGGCTAATCATGACACGACCAGAAACCAGACGAGCCAGTCGTAAGAAGCCGCTTGGAATCGGGGTGATTTTCGTCATCATCCTGTTCCTGCTCAATCTGATCGGCCTGGCAGCCGTTGTCGTCAGCTTCGTGACGCCCGTCAACGAACTCGTCCAGGAAGCCCTTGCGGAAGTGAACTTCCGTGGCGCTCCCATACTTGACCGCCTAGTCGAATATGTCACAAGGTACATCTGCGTTCCCTATGACCGCTTCCTCCCCATCCAGGACTTCAGCCCGGTCCAGTCCGCCATGATGTATCTCTCCGTCTATTATGAAGTCATGATGGCCATCCTGCTCTTCCTCTACTTCCCCTTCGCCGTCCTCGGCCACAACCGCATGGTCAACAAGAAAGGCAAGGCCTGGCGCATCGTTCTCCAGGTTCTCTCCATCCTTCTTGTCCTCGGCCTCATCGCCTTCATCCTCATTGTCTCCCTCGCCGAAAACGGTCGCTTCGCCGATTCCCTCGATTGGATCATCACCAAGGTCTGGGAGCCGCTCGTTGCCCTCTTCCAGCCGAATGGGAAGCTTGACGTTCTCTGCTTCACCGGAAGGATCACGACAAAGCTCTTCGCGATGGGCTATCTTGCCCTTGGCGTCCTTGCCGTTTCCTTCATCCTCAACATCATCGGCCTCGTCGGAAAGAACAATTACTATGGCGCCAAGATCAAGCAGCTTGAAAAGCAGCCGGAACCCTATCGCCAGCTCGATCCTCTCGGAAGAAAGGTTCCCGTCGGCTATGGCGCCATCAAGCTTGCTCCGATTCCCTCTGCCGAACACATCGTTGTCGTCGAGCCCGGACAGAAGCCCGTCCTTCCCAAGAGCATTGCCCCGAGCGAACCCCAGAGAAAGGTCGTTCCCGTCTCCTATGTTCCTTCTGCCGAGCGTGCCAAGCCGAGCGATGAGCTTCCCACCCCCAAGCCGGAACTCGTGACGGTCAGCACCGAAGAAAAGAAACCCGAGCCGAAGCCGGAACCCGAGAAGGTTCTTGTCCCGACTGCCGAAAGGGCCATCCCCGAAACGAAGGAAGCGCCTGAGCCCAAGCCGGAACCCGAGCCTGAAAAGGTTGTCGAGGAAAAGCCCATCGAGACCCCGGTCGAGCCCATCCCCGAAATCGTCACGCCCGAGCCCGAACAGAAGACGATCCTGCTGAAGACCATCCCTGTCCCGGAGCCGGAACTCGTCCCCGAAACGAAACCCGTCGCCGTCGTCAAGAGCGCTCCCAAGGCCAGTCTCCCGGAACCCGCCATCGAGGAAAAGCCGGAAGAAGTCCAGCCTGAACCAGAACCCGCACCTGTCGAAATCCCTGAGGAGAAGCCCGTCGAAACGCCTGTCATCCCCGCTCCCGTTCCCGTCATCCCGGCACCTGTCGAAGAAAAACAGACTGTCGAAGAAGAGAAGGAAGAAGAGCCGGAAAGGGTTTGGATCCAGCCGACCTATCGGGAAGTCAAGATCCTGAATGCCCTCGAGCCCATCCTTCCCAACGATAGCCTGACCCTTCCTGCCATCCGCACCACGAACGTCGAGGCCGTCCTCTCCAACCTCGAGCCCTTCGAAAAGACCCCGATCGAGACGCTTCCTTCCGAGTCTGCCGAGATTGCCGAAGCCGCAAGGAAGGCTTCCAGCATCACGCCCGACACCAAACCCGTCGACTATCTCCCTGGATTGGATGACAACATCGCCGCACCGTGGGAAGAGGAAGAAGAAGTCGAAAAGACCGATGTGACCGAAGCCGCCGCTCCCGAGCCTGTCGAAGAGCCCATCATCGAAGAGAAGGAAGCCGTTGCCGAAGAGACCGTCGAAGAACCGGCACCTGTCGAAGAAGAGAAGCCCGTCGAGGAAGAGGCCGAGGAAAAGGTCGAGGCCGAGCCGGAAGAGGTGACCGAGGAAGCTACCGAGCCCGCCATCGAGGAAAAGGTCGAGGAAATCGAACCCGAACCCGAACCTGAGCCAGAAACCCATGAGCCCATCCACGCCACCGTCTTCCCGGACAAGGAAGTCGTGCTCCCCGAACCGGTCGAGGAAGAAGAAAAGACCGAGGAAGAGACCGTCGAGGAGACGCCTGCCGAAGAAGTCGTGGAAGAGACCGAAGAGAAAGAGACGCCGGAGCCGACAGCCAGCGTCACTGCCATCAACCACATTCCCGCCGACGATCTGAGGCCGCAGGAAGAAGAACATCCCGAAAACACCATCGAGACCGGGCCTTCCCGTTACGAAGATAGGGTCACCCTCTACAAGAACAACCTCGAGGCCGCCAAGGAGACCACCATCGCCTCCGGATGGACGATTCCCGGATATGAGGAAAAGCCCTATGTCGCCCCCGCCGAGGAGGTGAAGACGGTCGTCAAGATCGTCGAAGTCCCCGCCACGGAGACGCCGAAGGAAGAGGAGAAGAAGGAAGCAGCGCCGCCCCCCGTCGAGGAAGCTCCCATCGAGGAGACAGTCGTCGAAGAGAAGCCCGCCGAGCCCAAGAGAACCTTCACGCTCGTCGATCCGCTCAAGCGTGAGACGGTCGAAGAGAAAGTCGAGGAGAAGAAGGAGCTCTCTGCCATCTCCGGCCCGCTCCACCAGATCCGCGAGAGAAAGAGGGACATCCAGCTCGTTGCCCCGACAAAGGTCAAGTTCGATCTCAAGCAGTACAAGATCAAGACCTACGAAGGCGAGCTGACTGCCGAGGAAGCCTTCCTCAAGGGCGTCACGAAGGTCCAGCCGGTCGTCAACCCCATCTTCGCCAACCAGCCCGTCAACGACAGCTGGAAGCAGAAGAAGATCGACGAGGAAAACAAGAAGTCCGGTTACTTCAACGTCAGCCAGGGCAAGCTTGTCAAGCCGACCCGTCCTCTCAGCCAGAAACCCACGACGACGAAGATCACTTCCATCCGCGATCTCGTCAAGGCCAGAAAGGCCCAGGAGAAATCCCAGGAAAAGGCCGAGGACGACAAGAAGGACGCCGAGTAGTTCAGCAAAGTCTATCGGGCCATTCCACTTCCGGAATGGCCCTTTTTCTTGCCGAAAATCCTTGAAATGGCAAGTGTTATGGAGTAGAATTACTAAGCTAAATTGAGGCGTGGTGCAGCTTGGTAGCACGCTTGGTTCGGGACCAAGAGGTCATGGGTTCAAATCCCATCGCTTCAACCATTGATATCAATGCCTGCAAGGAGATCCTTGCAGGTTTTTCTTTGCCTCCTTTTCGCCCCTTGACCGTCCATCCGGTAGCCCCACCTGCGCCCCTTCCATTCGCTCACGAGATTTGCTATCATTAATCTCAGTCTCGAACAGGAGTAACCAGAATCCAAAGTGGACCCAGACTCGTGTCATATATTGCTGAATAGTCTTGCCGATGCCACTCCCGCCACCTCCGCAACCATCACCGTTTGGGGCATGCCCATGTGGCTTTGCTGGCTTTTGATTGCCATCATGCTCCTTGTCAGCGGCCTCTTCTCGGCAAGCGAAAATGCCTATACCAATTGCAACAAGTATCATTTCCAGTCGCTTGCGAACAAGGGCAACCGGACCGCGAAAATCATCACCCGCCATGTCGAGAGCTTCGACAATACCCTGGTTGCCGTCCTTGTCGGAAACAACATCATCCAGACATTGATGTCCTATCTCTCCGCCATGCTCTTCTATAACCTCAGCAAGGCCTACGGTCTTTCGGAAGGCATCGAATCCATTCTCTCCACCATCGTCATGGCCTTCCTCGTCTATATCGTCTCCGACACCGTCCCGAAGATCCTCTCCAAGACGATGCCAAACCGCATGGCCGTCTTCCTTGCCTACCCGGTCCTGATCACGGAATTCCTTCTCTTTCCCATCGTCCTCCTCTTCAAGGGGGTCCTTGCCCTTGCCCATCGAATCTTCAAGGTAAAGGACCAATCCCTCCTTTCCAAGGAAGAGCTTCTCCAGTCCGTCAGCGTTGCCGTCAACGAGGAGGAACGGGACGAGGATGAGGAAGAAGAGGCCGAAAGGCTCTTCGAGAAGGACGAGACGGAAATCCTCGACAATGTCCTGACATTCGATTCCCTGAAGGCCAAGGACATCTTCATCCCGATGGAGAAGGTCGTCGCGCTCAACTTGGACGGCCTGACGGCAGACAAGGTCAATGCGGTCATCGTCAACTGCAAGTATTCCCGCTTCCCCGTCTATGACGACACGAAGGACAACATCGTCGGAACGCTTGTCGTCCGTACCTATTTCGAAGAGTACAGCCAGGACAAGCACCTCAATATCCGTTCCATTCTCGAGGATCCCATCTTTATCGATGCGGAAGAACCAATCGACGACGCCTTCGAGAAGCTCAACAAGGAACACGTCCATCTCGGCATCGTGACAAGGCAGGGAAAGCCTATCGGCATCATCGCCATGGAAGACATCCTTGAGGAACTTGTCGACGACATCGCCGAGGAAAGCCGGCCCGCCACTAATGGAGGCGTCCTATGATCGGCCTGGTCATCGGCTATTCCATCGCCCTTGTCGTTCTCATCCTCCTCTCCTTCTTCTTTTCCTCCAGCGACATGGCCTACGGAAGCGTGGACGTCCTCAAGCTCGGCTCGGATTTCCAGAAGAACCCGAAGCGGAAGACGCTCCGCGATGCCAAGCATCTGACGGACGACTATTCCCGGACGATCTCGACGATCCTTCTCCTCAACGACACGGTCAACGCTGGCCTGGATTCCGTCTCCACCCTTTTGGGCGTCACCCTTGCCGGCATCCTCGTCGGCGCGGATACAAAGACGGCGGAAACATGGGGCCTTGTCGCCTCGATCATCTGCCTCGTCGTCAAGATCGTCTTTGGCGAAATCATCGCCAAGTCCTTCGGAAAGATATTCAACTACCGCCTCAGTCTCCTCTATTCCCGCATCATCCTTTTCCTCAGCCGGCTGACGCTCCCCATCACCTATGTCGTCTCCGGCCTCGGGACGCTGGTGACGAAGCCACTCGTCAACAACATCAAGGACATCGAGATCAGCGAGGACGACCTCCACGAAATGGTCGAAGGCATCGAGAAGCAGGGGATGGTCGATCAGGAAAAGGCGACCCTTCTCCATGAGACCATCCGCTATACGCATACCGAGGCCTATGAGGTCATGACGCCGCGGGTGGATATGTTCGCCATCGACATCGACGACGACCTCGAGGAAATCCTTGACGATCCCAAGACCTACAAGTTCAGCCGCGTTCCCGTCTACCAGGGAACGATCGACAACATCATCGGCTACGTCAAGACACGTTACCTCATGGCAAAGAAGATCAAGGGCGAGGAATTCCATCTTGCCGACCTTCTCCAGAAGCCGCTCCGTTTTCCGCGCTCGACGGAAATCAACGACATCCTGAAGGCCTTCAAGAAACGGAAGAGCCACTTTGCCCTGGTCATGGACGAATATGGCGGCGTGGAAGGCCTCGTCACCATGGAGGACATCCTCGAGGAAATCGTGGGCGAGATATGGGACGAGAAAGACGATCCCGAAAGGCCCTACATCCGGCGCAAGGATGGGTCCTACATCGTCGATGGCTCCCTGACCTTGGAAGACTTCTGCGACCTCTTCCACATCGACTATGAGAAGACCGATACCGAATACGTCACCATCGGCGGATATATCATCGAACTGCTCGATGACCATTTCGCAAACGTCGGCGACACCTGCCGTTTCGAGAACCTCGACATCCAGGTCCTTGCCGTGGACAAAAACGCCGCCGTCGAGAAGCTTCTCGTCAAGCCGATCGAGGAGGAAGAAGACAAAGACGACTGATTTCCATTTGAATATCTCTTTGGAAGATGGTAAACTATCCATCGTCCGTCTATGCCCGAATGGCGTAATTGGTAGCCGCGTTGGACTCAAAATCCAATGGTAGTGATATCGTGCCGGTTCGAGTCCGGCTTCGGGCACC
>CASDOO010000005.1 GCA_949282275.1 uncultured Bacillota bacterium
CCACGGACGTTTACGATATGGCAGGACAATTGTATCTCAATCGGCTTCAAACGGATTCATCAGCAACACTTTTGTTTATCCTTCTCTTTTTTATAATTTATCTCTATTAAGGACCCCTTTTATATTCGAGGTCTATTTCTTTGACACCAATAGATAGCGTAGCAAGATCAGGACTTTGCCTAACTCAAGGTGTTCTATAGTTGTCATCTTCCGCTTCCGAAACGATGTCTGTACCATTCGATAGCAGCTATAGATTTACGAAAGCATGTTTACATATAATTCCCGAGTTCCAACTGGACATACCTATCTGAACCGGAAGTGGGACCTTCAGCATAAAAGGCAAAACCTGTTTACTAAGCCTCAATTGCTAGACTTACATTCGACAGAAATTTAGAACGATTGAAAAGGACAAGCTTCCGCTCAAATCGAGAGACTTCGAGATAGGTCTTCCCGAATTCATACTGGAATCAAGAAACGCAGAACTCAACACCTGTTTTCGTAAATCATAATCATACAATTGTTTAGAAGAATGTATTGATTTACTCCAGAAAATACAATAATATTGTATTTAGAGGTGCAAATATGATAGTTACAACATCCATACTAAAAGAAACCTATCGTGACTACACCAATCCTTTGGCAAAAATAAAGCGAGAAGCCGACAAAGGAACAATCATAAGGTTGGCAAAAGGCATCTATGAAACAGACAAGAATACCGATCCGTGCTTGTTGGCATCATCAATCCTTTCTCCTTCTTACTTAAGTTTCGATTGGGCCTTGTCTTATTATGGGCTTATACCGGAAAAAGTTTTCCCAATCACATCCGCTTCGCTGAAATTAAGGAAAAACAGGACATTTGAAAACCAATTCGGGAGATACGAATATAGTGACATTCCCGTCAATGCATTCTCTGAAGGACTGACTTATTTGGAAAGTGGCGATTACACGGTCAAGATAGCCATGAAGGAAAAGGCCATATGCGATTCCTTGTGCAAATGGAGAGTCGTAAAAAACATTGCTGAATTGAAAGTACTGCTCTTCGAAGACAAAAGATTGGACGAGGAAGAGTTCGCATCGTGTGATTTCGATTTCATGAATAGGCTTGCGCTTTTGTACAACAAGATGAACCTACGCCTCTTGATCAAACTTATCCGGAAGGAATACAGCAAATGAATAGTGTCATCGAAACAATGCTTCGCAAATATAACCCACAAAACAACGCGGAGAGGGAAAATGCCGTTAAGGAGATTCTCCAAGAAATCGCCTTGGCCGGTCTATCCCGTGGAGGTTTCTTCAAAAAAGCGGCATTCTATGGTGGGACATGTTTAAGGATTTTCTATGGTCTTGATAGATTTAGTGAAGACCTTGACTTTGCTTTACTCGATAAAGATCCTGAATTTAAATTGAATGATTTTTTCCAGGCGCTAGAAAGGGAATTCCAGTCTTATGGGATTGAAATTAACATTGAATCCAAAGCAAAGACAAAAGAATCAAAAGTACAAAGCGCATTTTTGAAAGGGAACACGATGACAATAATGTTCTCCTTTTTCCCAAAAAGCGCCGACGCAAGAAAATTCATTCCGAACCAAAAATTGAAGATAAAATTTGAAGTTGATACAAACAATCCGATAGGCGGAAGGACAGAATCCAAATTTAGATTGCTCCCTGCTCCATATGAGATAAGAGTATTTGATGAATCCACCTTGTTTGCGGGTAAAATTCATGCCATATTATGTCGAAACTATAAAAATCATGTTAAAGGCAGGGATTATTATGACTACCTCTTCTATATAGGAAAAAACTTAGCGATTAATCTCACATATTTGGAGAACAAACTAAAGAATACTGGTAGAGTGCTTGATGAACACGAAAAATTGACGGTAAATAAAGTCAAAGAATTACTAGCAGAAAGGTTCAAATCTGTCGATTACGATTTAGCAAAGAAAGATGTTTCCAATTTCATAAAGGATAAACAGAAATTGGATTTATGGAAAAAAGAACTGTTTCTTTCAACGCTTGATAATATAAAGATAAATTAAGATTTGTCTTCGAAGCTTCAATATCTTGATTTTGGAATCTATCAAATATGAATCATTGACTTAAAGTCAGGTTAATTTTGCCGTAAGTTTATAGCGAATCCCGTTTGATATTCTTTTGAAAAGAGACTATTGTTTTTTGATCTTTTGCTCGATATCGGGATCGACGGCATAGGGAGAAAGAAGAGTGATGGAAGACATGTCAACGCCAAAGGAAACAGCCTTCTTGAGAGGCCATCCTTGATGGAGGCCATGGATAAGACCGGCAAATAGGGCATCGCCGCATCCCATCGTGGAAACGACTTTTTTGACCTTGTGGACAGGAACGAAATATGTCTTCCCTTGTTCCATGACACAAACATCCTTATCGGAATCGGTGATGACAGCATTGCAGACGCCTTTTTCATAAAGCTTCATGCCAATTTCGACAGGAGCAAGTTCCTCGTTTTCTAAAAGATGGCGAGCTTCCATGAGATTGGATTTCAGAAGCCATATCCGATGAAGTCGGTTCTTTAGGCGCGTTATCTTGTTTGCGGAAACGGCTTCGACAAGGAAGCGGTGATCCGGATAGTTATCCAATAGATAATCGATGGCTTCCTGAGAAAGATTCGTATCGATGACAATGCTTTGATGCTCATGGATCGTTTCATCAAAGGGCAGGAAATGTTCCTTCGTCAAGGTTTCCAGGATTTCCGAAACGCAGATGGCGACATAAAGATCCCCTCTCTCATCATGGATGGCGATATAGTGGCTGGTATCCAAATTGTCCCTTAGGAGGAGGACATGGCAGCCAAGGTCCTTCAGTTGCCGGAAAAGTCCTTGCCCATTGGCGTCCTTGCCGACAGCGGTAAGAAAAAGAACGCCGTCCTTGAGCCTTAAAAGGTTCTCGACGACGTTCCTTGAAACACCACCATAGGAAACGGAAAGGCTTCCGATATTGGAATCGTGCAGGATCAGCTTGTCATGGGAGGTTGCCTTGATGTCGATATTGCTTCCTCCGATGATGAGGATGTCCTTCATGAACTCTTCCTTATTCTGTGAAATCGGGATTCTCCTGTGCTTTCTCGATCTCGGAGAACTTGGCAACGATAGTCTGGGGACGGCCAAAGAGGGTAATCTGGAGCGTGACCTCGGAGTTCTCAGGATCGACCTTGTCGATACGGCCTTCGGCATCGGCAAAGGTTCCGGAAAGGATCTTGATGAGATCGCCGACCTTGTAGTCGGAATACATATCGGGATCCTCGATATGCATTCTCTTCAGGACAGGCTCAATCTCCTCGCGAGGAATCGGGAAAGGCTTCGCACCCTTACCGGAAGAACCGGTGATACCCGAAACGCCAGGCGTGTTACGAACGACGAACCAGGTCTCGTCCGTCATGATCATCTCGACGAAGATATAGCCAGGATAATAGTTCTTGACCTTGACCTTAGGGACCATCTTGCCCGTCTTCTTGTCCTTGGCAATCTTCGGCTTTCCGTTTTCGTCCAGGACAGGTTCTTCGTATTCGGCGCAGATGACACGGAAGATCTTGTCTTCCATGTTCATGGAATGGGCTCTCTTCTCGAGCATGTCCTTGACCTGCCTTTCGCGCATGGCAAAGGTGTTGATAACATACCAGGCCTTTTCGGGAAGGTCGCCATCATCGTCATCGCTTCCGCCCACACCGGAATGGACGTGTCCGATACTCGAATTGTATTGTCTCTTGGGTTTCTCGGCAGAGAGAGCCTTCTCGACGGAAGTCCTGTTGTCCTTCTCCTCGATTGGTTCATTCTGCATCATCATTTTCTCTTCGTTCATGATCATCTTCCTCCTAACAGGCTTCGAATGGCTTCGGCAGCGGAGGCAGAAGTATCCGCGCCCGAAGTCGACGTGGCAGCGGAAGTCTCAGGGAAGGCTTCGCCAACGGCCTTGAGAATCTCGCCGACAAGATAGTCCGACAGAAGCATCACCAAAGCAGCGACAATGGCGATGGCCAAAACCTTGGCAACGGAAAGACCCAATGTTCTCTTGTCCGGCCAACGGATTCTCCTGGCTTCTTCGCCGACACCACGGAAGTACTTGCTGATCTTGTGCATGGTTCCTATTTACCTTCCTTGTGTAACGTATACTTTCCGCACTTGGGGCAATATTTCCGGACCTGGATCCTATTGGGGTCATTCGACCTCTTGGAAGCATTGTAGTTCCGGGATTCGCACTCCGTGCAGACTAGGGAAACTTTCTCCCGCATGATATCACCTCAGCTTGTCAAATAAAAAGCCCCTCGAGGGACTAGAAATATTATATATAAGGAAACGCGAATTACAAAGAGTTTTTCGAAAAAGGAAAAGGAGCCGGCCATTGGCCGAACCCCTCCCGATCATTTTCTCATTCGCCTTTTCTCAAAACGCCTATCATGCTAACGAAATCGAGAAGAAGGGCCATGACGACGGCGATGATTGCCGCAAACGCCGAAAATTGAATGGTGAAAAGCTCTTCGACAGTCGAAAAAGGCTGAAACACCTGGGTCGCCAAAAGATAGATGACGTAAGCGCATGCTGCCAGCGAAAGACCGCTGCCAACACTGACGAAAATTTTGCTATTGGCAAAGGAGGCAACGAAAGTTCCGCCAGCCAACCCAATCAATGTCAGAAGAATCGCCAAGCTGCTTTCCGATCCAAAAAGATAGACATCAACCGCCAAATCACCACTTCCCAACAAGGCGACAGGCAGGCATATGGCAAGGATGGCAAAAACAAAACAGACGATATAGGAAACGAACTTGATAATATTAAGCAATTTCATCGAGAATGGCCTTTCTCTTGGCTTCGTATTCTTCATCGGTGATCAGTCCGCTTTCCTTCATTTTTTTGAGACTCTCAAGCTTTTGGGCAGGCGTATTCGCGGAATTGGAAGCGGCCGCCTTCATGTTTGCGATTTGCTTGGCGATGACTTCCCCGAAACATTCATGGGCAATGATGGCAAGCACGAACAAAAGGGCAAGAACGGATTCCACGATGACAAGGGTCAAGGCCGGCGTGGAGAAGGCCATATCCACACCTGCCGTTTCGATGGCTTCATTGATGGTATCGATTGCCGGCGCATAATAACCATTGATGGCAAAACTCCAGGCGCATCCGGTCAGGATCATCGCCAATCCGACGCATTTCCCAGCCATGTTCTTGGCCAAAAGGGCAACGAACGGTCCGACAATCGCAATGATGCAGACAAGAATGGATGCGAAAGCATCGAAAGCGGGAACCATCGTTCCTGAGGAATCGGAAGAGGCCGTCGAAGAAAAGAAATAGATGCCTGTGGTGACTTCCTGACTGCCGGACGACATGGTCATTGAGATGGCGGGAATGGAGAAGGCAACAACGACAAAAATGGCGAGAACGAGGGAAAAGACCAACATGATCTTTTCATAGAGAGAAGACTTGTTCATGGACACTCCTTTCCAATGGTTCCATACAGACCGATTATATACCCATTCTTTTTGATAAGCCAATCGCAAGATGCATCAAGTCGCTTTTCCCGACATTTCCCTATTTTCCTTGTCCTTCCACTTTTGAAAACGTTGACATTCCTCATGTCGTAACCGGCTTGTCGCCACTCCAATCCAAGAGCACTCATCAGCATCAAGGCAAAGAGTCCTTTGAATCCAGGAACCTGCCACGTCTCTCCCCTAGCGCGAGGCCGAAACGACAGGAAGGGAAACCTTGGAGCAGTCGTCCCGGTATCGGGACGTGACGAAGCGATGGATGAAGAAGATATACGGCATGCCAAGATTGGTCTCGACAAGGGAATTCTGGAGCAAGGTCATCAATTGTCTCATGCTATCGCCACCATAGTTCTGGCTACGGATGCCGAAGACAAGAAGGGCGGCTTCCCAAAGAAATTGGGCCATGAATCCGATAATAAAGATACGGACAAGAGGAACCTTCCTTTCCTTGTCTTTCTGAAGGATGTTATAGACGATGGCCCCGATATAGCCGATGGCCATTATCAATCCCATGATGCCATGGTATTTCCCCGTTCCGCGGGTTGTCATGAAAGCCAGGGAATTGGGAAGAAGGTTGTCGATGAAATCGGCCATGAGAGGACAGCAAATCCACCAGACGACGATAAGGAGGCTGTATTCGATCCGATGTTCGTCATGCGACAGCCAAAGCCAAATGAAGGCAAAGTCAAGGATGCCATAGCTCATCGACATCCAAAAGAGAACGCCTGCCGTTTGGCCCGGCCCAAGAAGGGTTGTCCTTTCGGGATAGCTCAAAACATAGGAAAAGATTTCCCTCGATCCGCTGGCGAGATAGAAAAGCAGAAAATCGACAAGGAAATAAAGAACGCCGCCCGCCAACGCCCAATAGGCCGTCACGCGTTTTTTCTTGAGGAAGAGAAGGAAGACGAAAAGACAGACGAAGACGGAATCAAGAAGGACATAGGCGAGAGAAAAGTTCCTCGTCGGCTGGACGTAATCCATCACGGCATCCATGGCTTCCATTATTCTGTTCATGTCTTGATTTTAAGGAAAGAAAAGCCAAAAGAAAATTGTTGCTTTCGGTAACTGTTCTCCCTCTGAATCAAAGGCCTTCTTTTTCGCTTTGATGCCTGGCTGTCTTATAATCAGTAGCATGGACTGCACCAAAGAAAAGACAATAAAGGCATGCGAGGATTATGTCCGTTTCCTTCTAGACACGGATTCCTCCGGCCATGGATACGATCATATCGAAAGGGTGGTCGCCAATGCCCGGAAGATATTGGAAAAGGAAAAGGCAGATACCTTTGTCGTCATCATGGCCTGTTTGCTCCATGATGTCGACGACTATAAGCTTTTCCCCGGACACGAGGATCTTCAGAATGCCGTTTCTTTCCTGAACGGACAGGATATCGACCCTGGGATTCAGGAAAATATCCTCTCCTGCATAAGGACCGTTTCCTTCAAGGGGAAAGACACGAAGACACCCGACACCATCGAGGGCAAGGTCGTCCAGGATGCGGACAGACTGGATGCCATCGGCGCCATTGGGATTGCCCGTGCCTTTGCCTATGGCGGAAAGCACGACAGAAGGCTCTACGACCGAAACGAAACCTATCGCACGGACATGTCTTTCGAGGAGTATCGGAGAAACAAGAGCTCGACCATCGCCCATTTCCACGAAAAGCTCCTTCTCCTCAAGGACATGATGAATACGGAAGAAGGGAAGAGACTGGCCGAGGAAAGACATGCCTACATGCTTTCCTTCCTGGAAGAATTCGCCAAGGAGACCGGATATGGACGATAGAACATTGGAAGCCTTCCTCACAGGAAGCAAGAAAAGGGAAAAGGTCCTTGTTTCGGCTTGCCTTCTTGGGATTGCCTGCCGATACGATGGAAAGAGCAAGAAATGTGCGGAGGTCGAAAGGCTCGAAAGGTTCTTCGATTTCGTTCCCGTCTGTCCGGAAGTCCTTGGCGGACTAAAGACACCCAGGGATCCTGCCGAAATACGCGAAGGAAAAGTGATGACAAGGAAAGGCCGGGACGTGACCCAGAACTACAAGGACGGGGCCTACTGGGCTTTGGCGGCCTGCAAGGTAAAAGGAATCCGCCTTGCCATCCTCAAGGAAAATTCCCCGAGCTGCGGCGTCCATGACATCCATGACGGCCTCTTCTCCGGAAAGACGATCGAAGGAAAAGGAATTGCTGCCCAGACACTCGAAAAAAACCACATTGCCATGATCGACGAAGAGGAAGCAAAGACGCTTCTTGCAATATTGGAGGAAAGACATGCCTAAGACCTTTTCCATCGCCGGAATCGAAATCCCCAATCGTTATGTCCTTGCGCCTTTGGCAGGCTTTACGGATTATTCGCTTAGACAGCTCTCTTCCGATATGGGGGCCGGGTTGGTCTATACGGAAATGGAATCCTGCGAATCCTTGATCCACAACAGCTCGGCAACATGGGAAGACCTTAGGAACACCTACAAGGACGACCACTCGAAAACGGGAACCAAACTCGCCTTGCAGATCTTCGGCGGGAAGCAAGAAAGCATCCTCCAATCGATTCCCCTTTTCGAGTCCGGGGCAAAATACGATTTCCTGGACTTCAATGCCGGATGTCCCGTCCCAAAGGTCATGCGTCAGAAAGCGGGTGCCTATTGGCTCAACAGACTCGATGAGCTTTTTCCGTTGCTTGAAAAGATGGTTTCCATTTCCAGAAAACCGGTCATCATCAAGATACGCATAGGCTTCGATGAAATCATGGATGTCCGGCATGTCTGCCGAAAACTCGAGGCCTGTGGCGTGAGGGCAATCGCCGTTCACGGAAGGACAAGAAGGGAAGGCTTTGCCGGCGATGTCCACTATGACGTGATAAGGGAAATCCAAGAAAGCGTCACGATCCCCGTCATCGCAAACGGTTCCATCGACGAAAGGAACTTCCAGGATGCCTTCGAAAAATCAAAGGCGGATGCCGTCATGATCGGTCAGAGGGCTATTGGCTATCCCAAGGTCTTCAAGGACATGCTCGACATCGAGGAAGGACGCACGCCGGAAAGAAACACGGTCGAAAGCCAGATTGCCCTACTGAAGAGACATTTGGACTATATTTTCTCCTGCAAGGAAGAGAAACCGGCAAGCGACATCATGCGCGGCATCTCCGTCCGCTATCTAAAAGGGTTCGACAACACCAAGGCCCTGCGCCTGTCCCTCGTCCAGAGCCGGAGCAAGGAAGAATATATAGAAAAGCTTGATTCCTTTCTGAATCGCCAGGAAACGACCATTTGATTTCATTTTTTCCTTTCTTATTTTCCACTTCTATGCCTTATATGAGCAAAATGAGCAAATTATTGCGCATTTTGACCGATTTCAATTGAAGTCTTTTTGTATTTGTCCTATCATTATCACGTTATCATGAGCCTTAAAGAAAGAGATGAGGAGATCTTGAAGCTCCTCGAAGAAAGTCCATCGCAATTCGTCTCCGTCGAGTCCCTCGCGAGCTTTTTCAAGACATCCGAATCGACCATCCGCCGCGATCTCCAGCGCATGTCCAGCGAGCACAAGCTTCTCCGTGTCCATGGTGGGGCAGCATCCCTCCATTTCTCGGGAAACTTCAAGTTCGAAAGGCTGGACAGGGAATATCTCGAAAGGGAAAGGACGGAACCGGACGTCAAGAAGTTCATCGCCCGCGAAGCCGCCGAGTTCGTCAAGGAAGGATCCTGCATCTACTTGGATGCCTCGACAACGGTCGCCAGCATGATCAATTTCCTTCCCGCCTTCCGCAACACCTACTACGTGACGAATTCTCCCTTATTGGCGCAAAAACTCGCCGAAAGGGGACTTACCTGCTATGTGACCGGTGGCGAGCTCAAGCTGACGACAAACGCCTTCATCGGTCCCTATGCCTTGGATTTCATCAGCCGTTTCAATTTCGACATCGGCTTCTTCGGAACCAACGGCATCCACCCGCAGGCAAAGTTCACGACCCCCGATCCCCAGGAATGCGCCATCAAGTCCGCGGCCTTGGGAAAATGTTGCATGGTCTACATCCTTGCCGACCACACCAAGTTCGACAGCATTTCCACCGCAACCTTCTCCGACTTCACCCGTCCGACGCTGATTACGGACAAGGCAGACGACAAATACCGTTCATTGATAAAGATGATCGAAGTGAAGACAACCGCGTAGTGAAAGAAAGGAAATTGTCAAAATGATCTATTCATTAACCATTGCGCCCTGCATCGACTACAACCTCAACCTGGAAGACAAGGAACTGAGGGTCGGCGGCGTCAATCGTCCCAAGGCAGAAGGCTTCTCCCTCGGCGGAAAGGGCATCACGGTTTCCAGGATGCTGAGTAACCTCCGCGTCAAGAACATCCCCATCATTGCCATCGGCGGAAACATCGGCAAGGACATCAAGGCCATCGTCGACAAGGAATATGACCATCCCGTCTACCTGAAGACCGAGACCAATTCCAGGATGAACGTCATGATCACCGGTCCCCATCAGGACACGCGCTTCGATCCCAGTGCCCCGAAGGTCAAGGACAGCGAAATCGAAAGGCTCTTCGCCTACTTCAAGAAGCACCTCAAGCCGAAGGACATTGTCATCCTTTCCGGTTCCCTAGGACAGGAGGACAAGCATCTCTATGCCCGGATCATGGAAGAGTGCTGCAATCCCGTCGAAGCCTACGTCTTCCTCGATACGGTCGACGAGGCGCTGACCTATGCCCTTCCCTACAAGCCCTTCCTGATCAAGCCCAATGACGAGGAACTCGGCGATCTTCTCGGAAAGAAACTCACGAGCGACGAGGAAATCATTGCCGGCGGCGAGGAATTGCGGAAGAAGGGTCCGCGCTCGGTCATGGTCACCCTCGGAAGAAGAGGCGCCTACTACTTCAGCGAAGAAGGCCATGTCTACCATTGCTCCAATGCCGTCGGAACGCAGATTTCCGCCGTCGGAGCCGGGGATTCCTCCATTGCCGGATTCATCAAGGGACTTAGCGAAGGAAAGAGCATCGAAGAGACGCTTCAGTACTCCATGGCGGCAGGCGGTGCCACGGCATTCTCTCCCCATCTTGGTTCCTACAAGCTCTGGAAATCCCTCCTTCCCCAGATCAAGGTCACGAAAATCAAGTAGATATCGAGAGTCATCCATCAAAGGGTGACTCTTTTTGTGGGCAGAAAAAAACAAACCAAACACGGCTTTTGCCGCTCTTCCGATTCCAATCGTCAAGATAGGTCATAAGTCTTCCCATCCCTAATGTCTGCAGGTTCCAAAAAAGGCTCATGACAAAAGGGGATTGCTTCAAGGCATTCACCCTCAAGCAATCCCCACATTTCACCAAATCGTCTTTGCTCTTATATCATTCCTGTTTCGACTTATTGACTTGCTTTCTCCTGTTCCACCTTGGGAATACGAATATATTTGAAGAAGCTTGCAACGATAAGAAGAACAATTCCGCAAACATAGATGATCATGAAGCCTAGCGCTTGGTTTAGAGCCGAGACGGCTTCGGCATTGTCTGCATCAAGATTCGAGAACCAAACGAACCCCATGGCGGTCGAACGATCGACAATAGCCGTTGTCGCGGCAATTGTCAGAAGAACGCAGGAGAGCAATTCCAAAATGCCGAGGAACCACTTATCGCCAAATATTTGAGAAACAACAAGAGTGGCAATGACGGAGAGAATGGCGCTGATTGTCAAGACAATAACGCTGGTATTCAGATTGGAGAAGTAAGGAAGATTCGAATTGACGACGTATATGCATAAGGCGACAATGGACAATACAATCGTTGCAACGGACAAGTAGAAACTGACGTTGAGTCTGGAAATTATCTTTTTAAGCATTGTCATCTTTCCTCGCATTCCTACTATTCCTAATGATGTCAAACGTGAACAATCCCGCGCAAACCACGGCACCTGCCGTCAAGGTCCTAACAGGAATCCTTCCAGTCAGCATTCCAGCACGAGAGGCAGAACATATCGGATTTGGGGAATAATAGTTCGTGAACAAGATTCCTCGGGAAGCCAAGGCATCGATATTAGGTGTTTCAATAGCCTCCGAACCTGTCAGGCTCAAATCACCATAGCCCATATCATCAAGTAAAATCAAAACGATATTCTTCTTTTCCTTGATTTCCGTATCTTCGAGATTTTTGAGATAATCGTTTTTTCCTTTATTGTTATAGTCTCGCTTAACGGGGTTGTAGAGCGCCCAAATTCCTAAGGAGAGTGCCAGGGCAAGCAAAATCGATACAACGATAATGAGAGCCTTCCATCTTTTCAACAATCGCCTTTTGCCATTGACTGTCGCATAGAATCTCATAAGCTTTACTTCTTTGTTTCAAGAAGATTATATTGAATAACACAAAATCATAAAATTGAATATTCCTGCTATGCTTGATTTTGGACTTGGTATGACAATAAAAACATAGTCTGTCTCCCTAAAAAAGACTCTTTTCTTCAAGCCTTGACAAAGATGAATCGGTGTTCTCGAATTTTCGACTCAGAATCCATGAAATTCCAATAAAATCGTAAAAACGCATTTTCATCAACAACCTATATATATATATTATGATTTTGTTTAAAAAATCAAATTACAGGTTATTTAAACATTATTATTAGTTTACCAACTTTATTGATGCTTCTCGACTTTCTTCACGAAATGATTAAAGAGAAGGAAAGTGGCCTTTCCATTGACCTCACGAAGCTTGCCGATGGAATCCCCCCGATCATAGATGACAATGTCCGCCTTGGAGAGATTTTCGACAAGATGCATCCCACGGACAAGGAACCGATCCCGATTCTTCAACAGGTAATCCAAATGGAAATAGAGGCATGTCGGCTTGAAATAGACGTTCTTTCCCCAAAAGAAAGGCGTGTAATAGGAAAGGGAGGGAAGGGCCTTGCCTTCAAACAGGGCTTTGGAAGCTTTACGGATTTGCCTTTGCTTTTCCTTCTGCTTTCTTCTTTCCTGAAGGTTTTTCGCAAGAGAAAGGCTTTCGCCATGAATCATCGGAAACTTGGCAATGGCCTGCGACAATCCCAAATTCTTTTCCTCAAGAAGCTTCTGGAGGACTTCCATCGACATCAGGGCATCGTCATCGGAACGATGATAGGTGAACCTCGCCAATCCGAACGTCTCGACAAGCGTATCCAATCCCCGGTAATCCTTCAGACCATAAAGGGCCTTGTCCAGCTTCTGGATATCGACATACTCGAAGGAGAAGAAAGGAAGGCCATAACGAGAGCAGGTATAGTCCAGGAAGCCAATATCCTGGTGGATGCAGAAACCAAAGCAGAGCGTATCCGGAGCCGTAAAGAGGCGCTTTATTTCCTCATAATAAAAAGGAAAAGTATGCGAATAGCGAAACCTCGACAGGGGATAGCCCAACTGTATGCCTTCGCCGTTTTTCGCATTGCCGAGAAGAAAAGGCGCGCTCGGATCAATTAGGATGTCCTTTTTCCTGAGGATGTTAAAGGATTCGTCCGTCTTGACGTAACCGACGGAACAAATCTTGCCCTCGCCATGAAGGCAATTGGCACATTCCGTATCGAAGAACAGATAGTTCATATCTCCTATATTCTATGTGCCATTTCCGCTTTAGACAACATCCGATTGCCCCAAGGAAAAACCTCGGATAGAATAAAGCCATGACCAAAACCGAAAAACTGAAAAAGGCAAAGGCCTGCATCTTCGACCTTGACGGGACGCTTATGGATTCCATGTCTGTCTGGCATCGCGTCGACCAACAGTTCTTCCTTTCCAAGGGTATGACCATTCCGGAGGACTACCAAAAGACGATTGCCCATATGTCCTTCTACGACATTGCACGCCATACAATCGAGCGCTTCGGCTTCCCCGAAACGCCGGAACAACTCATCGACATATGGATGGGCATCGCGCAAAGCGAATATGCCTTCAATATCAAGCCAAAGAGAAACGCCAGGTTCCTTCTTTCCAAGCTCAAGGAAAACGGATATCGCATCGGACTGGCAACATCCAACCAGGAAAAGCTCTATGTCCCCTGCCTGAAGAACAACGGGCTCTATGACTTTTTCGATATTCTCGTAAACGTCGACAGCCTCAAGACAAGCAAAAGCGAACCGACGATTTACTTCCACATCGCCAAGGCGCTCGACTCGACTCCGGAGGAGACCATCGTTTTCGAAGATATCCTAACAGCGACAAGGACGGCTCATGATGCCGGCTTCCCGGTCATATCCGTCCGCGACAACGCCTCAAGGAAGGATTGGCCGGAAATCGATGCGATTGCCGATATGGTAATTGATGATTTCAAAGATGTTGTTGACCTTTTGTTTTACTGAAGTCTCAAATTTATATATTCAATCCATTTTATTGTTATTTTGATAGGTTTTCTTTGTTTTGTCCCTTTTTCCACTACAAAAAAGCCTAGAATATAAAGTATTGTAACGGCATTAAATAATAGATAAAATATTATGGCTTTTTTACTTGGGGAGTAGTCTACAACCGACCTCCGACAATCACATCCGGGACGCCGGATCGGAGAGGGCCGAGAAAAATCGGTGATGAGACCAGTAAAAAAAGAAAGGATACCCATGGATTCTGAAAAGGAACAGAAGGTTCCCCAAACCGAAAAGGAACCAGAGTTCAAGGCGTATTGTCATACGCCTGAGGAAGTCTGCCAACATTTCCAGACAGACGCAAACAACGGCCTTTCTTCCGAAGAGGTCGCAAAGAGGTTCGCCAAGTACGGACCAAACCGGCTCGAGGAAGGAAAGAAGGTCCCCTTCATCATCAAGCTGCTGAGGCAATTCATCGAGCCGATGGTCATCGTCCTTCTCGTGGCCGCTCTTATCTCCTTTGGCATCTTTATCTTCCACATCTCCACAGGCGGCGAATCCGACGAATGGATCGACTGCATCGTCATCCTTGCCATCGTCATCATCAATGCCCTGATCGGCGCCATCCAGGAGCAGAAGGCGGAACAATCCCTTGAGGCCCTCAAGAAGCTGTCCACGCCGACCTGTACCGTCAAGAGAGACGGAAAGCTTGCGACCGTCAAGGCCGAGGAGCTCGTTCCCGGCGATGTCGTCATCCTGGAGGAAGGCGTCATCATCCCGGCGGATCTCCGTCTCATCACCTCCGTCGACATGAAATCGGACGAATCTTCCCTCACCGGTGAGTCCGTCCCTGCCGAAAAGGACGCCAAGGCCGTCCTGGAAGAAGGAACGCTCGTTGCCGACCAGGCGACCATCGGCCACATGTCCTGTCCGATTTCCTATGGCCGCGGCAGCGGTATCGTCATCGGCACCGGCATGAACACCGAAATGGGAAAGATCGCCGGCATGCTTACCAATGCCGAGGATGAGGAAACGCCTCTTCAGAAGAAGCTTGCCGTCCTTTCCAAACAGCTCGGCCTTATCTGCCTTATCATCGTCATCGTCACCTTCCTCGTTGGCGTCATTGCTGCCTTAATTCAGGCCGGCACCAGCGGCGATTGGAACAACATCGGCGAAAGCATTCTCGAGCTCTTCGAAAACGCCATCGCCCTTGCCGTTGCCGCCATTCCGGAAGGCCTTCCCGCCATCGTCACCATCGCCCTTGCCCTTGGCGTCGGAAAGATGGTCAAGGTCAACACGATCGTCCGCAAGCTTCCTTCCGTCGAGACTTTGGGTTCGGTCACGGTCGTTTGCTCCGACAAGACCGGCACCCTGACCCAGAACCGCATGACGGTCAAGAAGGTCTATCTCGATGGTGTTACCTATGATGCCGACAAGGCCGTCCAGCCCAAGTTCCTTGCGACCGGAATGATGCTCTGCTCCAACGCCTCCATCAACGGAGACCGCTATGGCGATCCGACCGAGCTTGCCCTTCTCGACTACGCCCATCTCATGGGTATCGAAAAGGAAGAGACGGAAGAAAAGACCCAGCCCCGTATCGATGAACTCCCCTTCGATTCCGTCCGCAAGATGATGTCCACGGAAAACAAGCTTGACGGAAGAAGGGTCATCTATACCAAGGGTGCCTTGGACTCCATCCTCAAGCACACCGAATTCATCGACATCAACGGCACGGTCCGTCCCATCACGCAGGAAGACATCGACAACATCAACAAGGCTTCGAGCGAAATGGCCTCGCAGGCCTTCCGTGTCCTTGCCTTTGCCTATCGCTACAACGATAACGGCGAGAAGATGGCCGAAGAGCACCTCATCTACAAAGGCATGGTCGGCATGATCGATCCCGAAAGACCGGAAGCCGCCCCTGCCGTCAGCACCTTCAAGAAGGCCGGAATCCGCACCGTCATGATCACCGGAGACCACAAGGACACCGCCTTTGCCATCGCCAAGAACCTCGGAATTGCCGACGATATCAACCAGTGCATGAGCGGCGACGAGATCAACGCCTTGGACGAGAAGGCCCTCCAGGAGAAGGTCGAGACGACCAATGTCTTCGCCCGTGTCTCGCCGGAGAACAAGGTCCAGATCGTCAAGGCCCTCAAGGCAAACGGAAACATCGTCTCGATGACCGGAGATGGCGTCAACGATGCCCCTTCCCTCAAGGCGGCCGACATCGGTATCGCCATGGGCATCACCGGCACGGACGTTGCCAAGAGTGCGGCCGACATGGTCCTGACCGACGACAACTTCGCTTCCATCGAGAAAGCCGTCGAAGAAGGAAGAGGCATCTTCTCCAACGTCAAGAAGGCCATCTTCTACCTCCTCTCCTCCAACTTCGCCGAAGTCCTCGTCATGTTCTTCTTCACCATCCTCACCGCCTTCTCCAGCTATGGCGTCATCCTGCCTCTTGCCACCCTCCACATCCTCTGGATCAACCTCATCACAGACTCCCTTCCTGCCATCGCCTTGGGCATGGACGACAAGGAAAAAGGCATCATGGACCAGAAGCCCAGGGATCCGAAAGACGGCGTCTTCGCCCACGGAGGACTCAAGTTCACTCTGTTCTATGGCGCAGTCATCTTCCTCATCACGGCAATCGCCTTCTTCCTCCCCGTCTTCGAGCATATGGGAGACGTCCAGGCCGGCATGACCTTCATTCTCGACGGCAAGGAAATTCAGCTCGACTCCGGATGGGAATGGTCCTTGAACGGATTCTTCAATTGCATGAACTCCTCCGCCACCTACCTCAATGAGGCCGGCGAG
>CASDOO010000006.1 GCA_949282275.1 uncultured Bacillota bacterium
AATACTCAAGTGGTTAAGAGGAGTCCCTGCTAAGGACTTAGAGGGAGTAATCCCTGCGAGCGTTCAAATCGCTCTTGCTCCGCCATCCTGAAACATAGGAGCCCTGCCGATGCAAGGCTCTTTTTTCATGAGGCATCGAAAGATGAAGGATAGGCAGTCTGGAAGACTTAATCTTTCTTTCCACGCTATGTGAGGCATCGGAGAGTGGTTTTGCTAAGGATGTTCGTGGCTTTGGCTATGCTATAATGGAGTCCACATAAGATTGAAATGCGATGGAGGATGTCATGAAAAACAAGAAATGTTTTTTTCTTCTGTCTTTGATTCTGGTTTTGAGCGGGTGTCAGAAAGGCGAAGGTTCGACGAAACCCTTTGTCGGAAAGGTGGATGGCATCGTTACGCTCTATAGTATCAACGATTTCCATGGGAAGATCGATCAGGATGATTCCTATAATGGCATTCTGGCTTTGCAGGGATCCGTTCTTTCGGATACGGCCTACGAATCCTCATCCTTGATTCTTTCCGCTGGGGATATGTGGCAGGGAAGCTATGTTTCCGGATATGACAAGGGAGAGTCCACGACAAGGCTCATGAATGATTTCCCGTTTGCTTCCATGACGCTTGGAAATCACGAGTTCGACTGGGGTGTCGAGCAGATTCAGCATAATCAGGAAGTTGCCGAATTCCCGTTCCTTTGTGCCAATCTCGTGGAAGAAAAGAGCGGAAAAAGACCTTCCTGGATTCAGGACCATGTCGTCCTGGAGACGGAAGGCCACAAGATCGGCATCGTCGGTGCCATTGGTTCGGGACTGGAGTCGGATATCAAGGCCTCGGCGCTTGAAGGCTATGAATTCTCCAGTGACCTCGATATTCTTTCCGAGAGCTATACGGCTTGTCTTGAGGAAGGGGCTGAAGTCGTTCTTCTTTCCCTTCACGACGATCAGGATTCCGGATATACGAACAGCATCCAGGAGTCGGATATCGGGTTTCTCGGAATATTTGGTGGTCATTCCCATCAGTTCCAGAATGAGAAGGACGAGAGGATTCCCTATGTCCAAGGCGGATCGGATTCCAGGGGCTACTCCTCCATGCGCATCGACGTCAATGCGAAGGAGCTCCTTTCCATCGGTTATACGGATGTCGAAAGGGAAATGAAGGATGCGGCCGACAGCGGATTTGCACAAGCCGTCGAGAAGCTTCTTAAGGAAAGGCAGGCACAACCTGTCGGTTATCTGGAAGGACGGTGGAGCAAGAGCAAATCCGGAAACCTCGTCGTCATGGCAATGTTCGAGATGGCGAAGAAGTATTATCCAGAGAAAAATTACGATGCAACGAATCTCCTTGCCATCCATAATTCCGGCGGCGTACGAGGTTCCTTCCCGGAATCGACTACCCCTCTCGAAATCACGATGGCGGATATCCAGATTGTTTCGCCTTTTGATAACGAGGTCGTCATCCTTCCCCAGAGAAAGGTCTCTTCCGGTGGTTTGTCGGGTTGCTATACCTATCCTTCCAATCGTTTTGGAATGGTCGGTCAGACTATCGACCTTGTCGTCATTGATTTCCTTTTGGATGACACGGCCGGCATGTTCTCCAAGGATGGTGCGCTTCCTTTGAAGGGCGAGGCGGAGGAAGCCGCTATTATCTATGACGTCGTTGCCGAGTATATCTGCGAGAATTCCAGCAAGGAAAATCCGCTGAGGGCAGAGGATTTCTAAAACCTGACTTTAGTTGTTTTCGAAAACCGACACCATTTGAGTATTCGAGAACATCAACATTTTGAATTGGCTTTGCTGTACAAAGATACAAAAAGCGAATGCTCGTTTTTTGCTTAATTAAAGAACAACCTCTAAAGTGACATGAGAAGCGGTTATCGGTAATAAACTTAATATGTCAGCTTTGGTTCGCTTTGATTGACCTTACTATCATATTCAACAATCATTGTACTCAAAGATTTTGTGTCTAGCAGATGACGATCCAGTAGGTAGACGATGAGAATGGAGAAGAGGGTGGGAAGTGCCATCACCATGAAAGGGCCGAAGGAGAAGGCAAGGGCAAGGGATGTCCAATAGGAATCGGAGACGGAGGCATAGAAGGTCAGCATGGTCACGATGGCAAAGAGAGTCTCTTCCTGAGGCTGCAAGCCAATTGTTTCATCAAGGAGAGCGGCGATGAAAAGGCCCAGCAGGTATCCGATTGCCAGCGTTGGCAGGACCTGGCCTCCGGCATAGAAGCTATCGAAGGCAAAGACGGTGAAGAGGAAACGGATGAAAAGGAAGAGGAAGGCATCCTCAATCGTCAAGGCCGTCATTTCGTGAATGAGGTTGGTTCCGATGCCAAGCAGGCTGGAAAAGCCTAGGAATTTCAAGGATAGGACGAAGATGAGGGCAAACAGGGTTGAGAGAAGAAAGACCTTCTTCTCGTCTGGCTTATAGGTGTTCCTTATGGCAAGGACGGCATGCTTGAAGAGAAGGGCAAAGCCGAAGGCGATGAAGGGAACCATGAGAAAGAGGAGGTTGTGTTCGTATCCCGACATCGGAAGAAGATCGGATCGGAAAAGGTTGTAGTGGAAGATGTCTTCCCGTCCTTCCAGAAAACGGATCAAGACCATTCCGAAGTAAGAAAGAAGAAGGACATAGGCGCTTTTCAGAATCAAGGAAAGAGATATCTTCTTCTTTCCATGATGCTCAAGAAGATAGAAGAATCCACTCAGGGGATTGAGAAAGGCAGATGCGAAGCCCGTGGATGCGCCGATGGCAATGGCATCGAAGACATGGAATCTGTTTCTTGTCCAAAGGAAGAGGCCTTCCCCGAGAAGGGCGCCGATGAAGACGGATGGTCCTTCTCCGCCAAGGGGAACGCCAATCAGAAAGGATATTAGGCAACAGAGAAAGACGGAGACAAGACCCTTGAGGAAAGGGACTTTCTCTCCCTTGTCCAGAAGCACATGAAGACTCGCGACGTTTCCCTTTCCGAAAGTTGGCGTGAGAAGATGGAATTCCAGGAAGCTAAGACTCAAGATTCCGAGAGCATAGAGAGAAACGACCCACCAGGAAGTCGGGATTTCCCATTCGAGAAAGGTCTCTATCCAGGAAATCAGATACTGGAAAAGGGAAAGGACCAGGACGATTGCAAGGGCAAGGCCGGTCAAGGAAAGGAAGGCCTTGAGACGATAGAGTGTCTTTCTATTTTTCATGACTTGTTTATTATATCCGCCGTTTGTCAAAAGGAGTGGAAAAGAAAGGCGGAAAGAGGGAGAAAAGGGCAATATCATGGCTTATAATTAAGAAACGGTTAAGAACAAGAAACAGAGGCATCACATGAGCTATACAACCCTGGTTATCGACATCGGCACTCAGTCCCTGAGGGCTTCTTTGGTGGATTCCGAAAAGGGAATCCTGGCATACGTCCAGAAAAAATACGAACAGCCCTATTTCTCCATCCGCAAGGGATATGCCGAACAGGAGCCGGACTATTATCTTGCTACGATGACACAGGCGACAAACGAGCTCAAAAAGGACTATCCCCAGGTTTTCGAAACCGTGAAGGCGATGGTTGTCGTTGCCTTCCGCGATACATCGGTCATCCTCGATGAATCCAAGAAGCCCATCCGACCCTCCATCCTCTGGCTGGATCAAAGAACGGCCAAGCTCAAGAATCTCTACAACCTCAAATGGTATGAAAAGATTCTTTTCCACGTCATCGGAATGTATGACGCCGTCAAATACAATTCCATGCGCACGGCTTCCTTCTGGATACGGGAAAACGAACCCGAGAACTGGAAGAAGATGCGCTACTATGTGCCTCTGACGGCCTATTTCAACTATCGCATGACGGGAAACCTCGTCGTTTCCTCGGCAGACTGCATCGGGCACTATCCCGTCAATTTCAAGAAAGGGACATGGTTCCCGTCCTGGCATCCGAAGATTGATGTCTTCGGCATACCCATGAAGGCCCTTCCGCCTCTGGTGACGCCGGGAACGGTCATCGGAAAGATAAACAAGGAATTCAGCGAACTTTCCGGAATTCCGGAAGGCCTGCCGCTCATCGCATCGGGATCGGACAAGGCCTGCGAGACTTTCGGAAATGGCGCCATCGACCCCAGTATCGGATCGATTTCCTTGGGAACGGCTTGTTCGATCGATGTCGTCAGCGACAAGTACAAGGAACCGGAGACTTTCCTTCCTTCCTATGGCACCCCCTATCCTGGCGCCTTCGACTATGAAGTCCAGATCTATCGCGGACTATGGATGGTCCGTTGGTTTTCCGAACAGTTCGGCGAGACCGACCTCGTCGAGGCCCGCAAGGAAGGCCTGTCCGTCGAGGAATTCCTCGACAGGAAGATTGCCTCGATCCTTCCGGGTTCCGATGGTCTTGTTCTTCAGCCCTATTGGGGACCTGGACTAAAGAGGCCCAATGCCCGGGGATCCATCATCGGCTTTTCCGGTGCCCATACGCGCTTCCATCTTTACCGTGCCATCATTGAGGGAATCGGCTTTGCCCTTCGGGAAGGCCTGGACGAAATCGTCCGGAAGACGCATCGCCGTCCGGACTATCTTGTCGTCAGCGGTGGTGGAAGCCAGTCCTCCCTCTATATGCAGATTCTTGCCGATATCTTCGGACTGGAAGTCCGACAGGCGGAAAATGCGGAAATGACAACGATTGGTGCGGCCATGTCCGTCTTCCTTGCCCAAGGCATCTTCAAGACGCCGCAAGAGGCGACAAAGAAATTCTCAAAAATCATTCATAGTTTTTATCCCGATAAAAAGAACCATGAAATCTATGACCTTCTTTACCGGAAAGTCTATACCAAGCTCTATCCTTCCCTCAAGGATGTTTATAAGAACTGCAAGGAATTCTATCTCTTGGTCAACAAGGAATGAAAAAGGCCTTCTATATCAAGGATTTCCATGTCGTGGGCGTTGGATACAATGCCCTCAACAAAAGCAGGGTGGATCTCCACCAGATTTACCAATCGCTAGGATTCGAACTCCTCAAGAAGGAAGACGTGACGGTAGAGGACGAGAAGTTCCAGAACATGCGCCGGAACTCCAAGGCGCTTTCCGGCTATGTTAACGAGATCATTGCCGCCATCGATGAACGCTGTAATCCCGGCGACTATCTCTTCATGGACTTTCCCTTTGCCATCAAGTTCCTCGGGCTTTCTAAGATTGCGACATATGCCCATTCCAAGAAGGTAAAGGTCGTTTTCTTCATCCATGACCTCGATGGCGTTCGCTTCCAGAATCCGCTTCTCAACCTGTTGGATTCTTCCTGCCTGGATCTTGCCTATGCTCTTGTCTCGGCATCGCCGGCGATGGACAGGACGCTTCTTGAGGATCTCAAGGTCTCCCATCGGCCGCATATCGTCGACTATCGCTATTGGGACTATCTTTGCCCCGATGTCGAAAACGAGAAAAGGGATTATCTCCTTTGCTTTGCGGGGAATCTGGCCAAGTCTTCCTTCCTGTCCCAAATGCCGGAAGAACTTTATCGAAGAGGCGTCTCCCTCTATGGGAAGGGGATGCGGACGGACTATCGAGGCAAGTTCCTTGGGGAACACAATCCCATCGACATCGTTTCGGAGGTCGATGGATACTTTGGGTTGGTGTGGGACGGAAAGTCGGCAAAGACCTGCTCGGGAAATTTCGGAAAGTATCTCCGGATAAACACGTCCCACAAGTTTGCCCTTTACATGGCTGCCCACAAGCCCGTCATCGTCTGGAAGGAGAGTCCGCTTGCGGAAACCGTGAAGGAAAAAGGCATCGGCTTTTCCGTTTCCTCGCTCGATGAGATTGCCGACGTCGTGTCCTCCCTGTCCCTGTCGGATTACTGGGAGATGCGGAAGAACGTCGACATCCTCCGCAAGGACATCATCACTGGCAACCACCTCAAGGAAGTCCTTCTTGCCGCGATGAGACAATAAAGGCGAATCTTTTCTTGGCAGGAAGTTTCGTTTTCTTTGGGGCCGTGACAAGAAGCACGTTCTTCCTTTTCGAGTATAATAGGTGTATAGGAGGATTCCCTTATGGATGAGAACAAACGGACTGGAATCGTCTTGGCCACGTCGAAAAACAAGACGCTCGTATTGGTCGATGGCCATGACTACTATCTTCTTCGCAATCGTGTCCAGGACAAGGTCAACGAAGAGCTGACTTTCAACGTCAAGGATTCCCTGCCGATGCCTTCCTATCTTTTCGCCATTGCTGCCCTTGAGGATGCCGATCTCGACAATACGCTCAACGACATTCGGACGAAGTGGTTTGGGGATTGGAGGAAATGACACCTCGAGTTCTTGTCACCACTTCTTTCGAGCAGGACGACAAGGCAGTGCAGGACGTGATTCTGGCCATCCGTTCCTTCCTTGTCAAACATCCGGAAGCTTGCCTTGCCCTGTGCGTGCCCAAGAAGGCCTCTTCGCTGCTTTCGGCAACCCATGTTTCCGTCTTTGACCAGGAAGAACATCCGGATGCTTTCTCCCTGGCCTTGGAGAAAGGATACAATCGCGTCCTTTTCTTCGAGGAGGCGGCAAGGCAAGAAGACGTCTTCCCGAATGGTTTCTTTGCTTCCCCGATCCTCCGCTCGATTCAGTTGGAGACGGATATGCAATCCAAGAAGACATTCTGGCTGGGGGACATCGACAAGGGAAACACGGACAACGTGAGGATGGCATCATTGGCCGCGGCGTTTTCCAGACGCCATGGTCTCACCATGCGTTATTTTGACTTTGGCGATTTTCCCGTCCCAGAGGACCCAAACCAAAGCCTGAAGTTGGAAAACATTCTCCTGACGACTTTTGACGGATACCTTTTCACATCGGGATACCTTGCCTCAATCTTCCTTTCCCTGTCTTCCTTTTTCTACGGCCTTGAAAAGGAACGGGAAAAGATGCGGCAGAAGAAAAGCGGCCTTGCCGATTATTTCTTCAACCGAGGTGCCTTCCGGAAAGAAGAGAAAGTTTTTGCCGACTTCTTCCGGAAGAAGTGCGTGTCCTTGTTCGACGGGAATCGGGAATGCTTCTTTGCGGAAAAGCCGAATGGCCTTAAGGAAATCGAAGACTATCTCGTCATGGCGACTTCCGAGGAGAGAGACGGGTCCGATAGCGGAGAGCCGAAGTCCAGATAGCCGAAGACAGTCAGAAGGACGGCCAGAAGGATTTGAAGAAAGGTGAAAGCCACGCCGAAAATCAGCAGTCTGCGGTGCCGGGTCATGTCCTCAAGGCGAATCTCCTTACTAAGGGCATAGAGGATGAGGATGACGATTCCGCCGAAGAAGAGACCCGTTCCAATCAGGACCCAATCGGATGTCGGTTCCTTCTTTCCGCGAAGTCCATCGACATAGCGTATGCCGGCAAGATAAGTCATGAAGACGCCAAGGACAAATACCGAATAGAAGATATAGCCACCCATGCGGGACTCCTTTCAGAAAATAGTTTGATTATGAAAGAAAAAGGACTGCCTCTATTGTAGCAGTCCTTTTCCTATCGGAATAGTCTCTTTACTTCTTGCGGAGATACTTGGCGCAGTCGAGCGTGACGGCGACAAGGATGATGATTCCTTTGAAGAGGGATTGGAGATTGACGTTTAGTTTCCAGAAGGAAAGGATAAGGTTGATGGCAGTGAAGAGAAGGGCGCCGATGACCGCGCCACGAATCTTTCCGATACCGCCAGAGAAGGAGATTCCACCGACGACGCAGGCGGCGATGGCATCGGACTCATAGCCGAATCCGAAGTCCGCGTTTCCGGAACCGATACGGAATGTTTCCAAGGTTCCGCCAATGCCATAAAGGGCTCCAGCGATGAGAAAGACGGCCATCGTGATCCAGAAGACGGAGATACCAGAGACAGAAGCGGCTTCCCCATTTCCGCCAACGGCGAACATATATTTGCCGAACTTCGTCTTGTTCCAGACGAACCACATGATGGCAACGATGACAATCATCCAGATGACGATCTTGGAAAGACCGGTGGTGCCCATGTAACCGGCTATGGCATTTGTTGCGCCTTCGACGAAGGAACCGGAAGGCTGGTTGCCGGAAGCATAGGCGATAAGGCCGTAGACAATCAACTGGGTCGCAAGTGTCGAGACGAAGGGGTGCATCTTGAATTTTGCGGAGAAGAAGCCGGAAAGTCCCGAGAAGAACATACAGAAGATGATGGAAAGGAAGAAGCAGAGGAAGATACGGGCGCCAAGGGGCATGCCGTTTGCGTCTATCACCGTATCGAAGAACGTAATGGATGTACTTCCTTGCCTCTGCATTAGCAGGAACGTGATGAAGCCTGAGAGGCCGACAAGACGCCCGACGGAGAGATCCGTTCCTGCCAGGACGATCAACCCACCGACACCGATGGCCAGGATGATTCGGGTCGAGGCTTGATTGAGCAGATTGGAGAAGAAACCCCATGTGAGGATGTCGGTTCGGAAGGCGGGTCTTGAGATGATGCAGGCGATGATGAAGAAGAGGATGAGGATGATATAAATGGCATTGTTCAGAAGGAAGTTGCTGAGATTGAACTTGTAGCGATAGGTCTCCCATTTGTTCTCGATGGTGGACTGGATGGTCGTCTTGTGGAAGAGAAGGGCCCTCTCGAGACCGATTGCCTCTTGGTAGAGCTCGTAGCGGGCATCCTTGATCTTCTGAATGGCTGCACTATAGAAGTTCTTTGCCTCGAAGAGCCTGTTCTTCTTTGTCGTCAGTATGTTTTTCCTACGCGTTTTTGCTTCTTCGGGATCGAGGGAGGCGGCAGTGATTTCGGCAAGGCTCTTTTGATACTCGTCATCGGCAAACTTGACGGCGATATCATATTCATCCTTGGCTTTCTTCCTTGCGTTGGCGAAGACAGGATCTGTGGCACCCTTGATTTCCTTGTAGGTTTCCTTGAGTTTCAGGACGCCGGCATGGCTGATTTCATGAATCAACCGTCGTTCCTCGACTTCCTTTTGCTTGTAGGCGGCAAGCTCGTTGTTTAGGGATTCTACCGATTCGCCGGAAGCGGAGCAGGCCTTGATTCTTTCTTCGAGTTCGACATTGTGGCCGTTGGCCATGGCGAGCTGTCTTTTGTCTTCCCGAATAAGCTTTTCCCTGGTTTCGTCATCGAGATCACGATTCTTCTTCAGGGTCTCGATGTCTTGGCGAAGCTGCTCGGCGCGGATCTGACGATGTGCGCGAAGGGGTTCGAGCCTGGCAAGTTCTTCGGCGACAGCATCATGAAGTTTTTGCTTTTCGCCAGCGATATCGGGCAGAATCGCCGCGATTGCATTTGTGCTAGTCATTTTTGGCTCCTTTCTATAGGTACTTTGCGGATAGTCTCAGCAATTCTTCCTGATTGGTCGCCTTGGTGTCAACGATACCGGCGAGCTGCTTGTTGGATAGGACGGCGATACGATTCGTGATTCCAAGAAGTTCAGGCATTTCGGAAGAGACCATGAGAATCGTCTTTCCTTGTTCAGCCATTCTTATGATGAGTTCATAGACTTCATATTTGGCCAAGATATCGATGCCTCTGGTCGGCTCATCCATAAGGAAGACGTCTGGGCTTCTTTCCAGCCACTTGCCGATGATGACTTTCTGCTGATTGCCGCCGGAAAGCGAGGTGATCATATCGTCCGGCCCCATGCACTTGACATGCATTTTGGCACATTCGTTTTCGGTCGCCTTTCTCATTTTGGAGTTGTTCAGAACAAAGCCAAAGTCCATGTAGTCATTTAGGTTCGTGATGCATGTGTTGAAGATGAGGTCTCCGTTTTTGAACATGCCGTTGGCTTTTCTTTCTTCCGTGATCATGGCGAAGTTTTCTTTCATGGCATCATGGGAATTCCGGAAGTTTAAAAGCTTTCCCCGATAGCGGATTTCCGCAGAAGCGATGGTTCGAAGGCCAAATAGGCATTCCAGCAGTTCTGTGCAGCCGGCGCCGATAAGGCCGTAGATTCCGAGGATCTCCCCTTTTCGGACGGAAAAGGAAATATCCTTGAGAACCGGTTCGTATTTCGAGAAGAGGTGTTGGATGGTCAAGATTTCTTCCCCAGGGTGATTGGTGAGTGGGGGGAAGCGATTCTCCAGTGAACGTCCGACCATTGCGGCGACGATTTCGCCCATGTTCGTTTCCGGGACGGGTTTCTGGAAGATGACTTCGCCATCTCTTAGAACGGCGACATCGTCACAGATCTCGAAGACTTCGTCCATCTTGTGGGATATGTAGACGAACGAGACGCCCTTTGCGGTCAATTTGCGGATGATGTCGAAGAGCTTCTTGACTTCGTTTTCGGCAAGCGAGGAAGTCGGCTCGTCGAGAATGATGACTTCGGCATTGTAAGAGACCGCTTTTGCGATTTCGACCATCTGTCTTTGCGCGACTGCCATATGGCGCATGATCAAAGACGGATCGATGTTGATTCCCAGTTGCGCGAAGAGTCGGAGAGCTTCCGCCTTTTCCTTGGCCTCATCGATGACGAGACCTAGTTTCGTTTCGTATTTTCCGAGATAAAGGTTGTCCAAGACGGTTCTATCCAGGCACTGGTTGAGTTCCTGGTGGACCATGGCGATTCCATGAAAAAGAGCATCGCGGGGGCCATTGAATTCTGTTGGATTGCCCTTGAAGTAGATTTCACCGCTGTTTTTCTGATAAATGCCGAAAAGGCAATTCATCATCGTGGATTTTCCGGCGCCATTTTCGCCCATCAATCCAAGAACATGTCCCTTTTTCAGCTGGATGTTGACATTTTTGAGGACGACATTCTTTCCGAAGGATTTCGACATATTCTTTATTTCGAGGATTGTTTCGTCTGTCATATTTCCTCCATTTTCAATGAAAGGGAAAGGGAGGATACCCCCCTTTCCCAAGAGCCTTTAGAGCTTTTTATTTGTTGGCCTTGAACCAGTTGACGACCATTTCCTGCATGGCCTCGCCCTGACCATCGCGGGCGGTGCCGACGAAGAATGTCTTGTCCCTGTTGGCAATTGCCGAATCGGCAACTGTGGATCCGTTTTCGGACTTGGAGGGCTGTCTGTTGTAGAAGACGATCGGCGCGCCTTTCTTGGCGGCATCGATTTTCTCGACATAGCTCTCCCAAGCCGTATTGGTTTGGACATTGATGATGAAGGCGTCATATCTTTGGAGGTCTGTCATCTGATCGTAGATCTTGGAATCCTGGTTGCCGTCTCCCATGACGATGTCTCCGCCGTTGTTGATGGTGAGGTTGAAATGCTCGCAGTATTCCGTGATGGCGGGATAGACGTTGTTGGCAAGGAAGTCGTCGCCGGCCTTGTAGCCGCAAACGAAGACGTTCTTTTCCGTGTATTCCGTCTTATCATCGGAGAGGTCGATGGTCTCGCCGGATTTCAGGGTCTGGGCATCTTCCTTCGTGGTGACAGGCGTGACCTTGGATGCGAAGTTCTTGTAAGTATTGTCGTAGACCTTGTCGTGGTTCATTTTTTCGAGAAGGTCGTTCCAGTGATCGGCATTGGTTCCGGTGAATTCTCCGGTGGCGGAAATCGATGCACCATCAAGAAGGGCTCTCGTGATCAAGGCACACAGATAACCCTGATCGTTTCCGTTCTGCGAAATGGTTCCGGCAAAACCCTTACCCTCGATGATGGCATCCAAGACCGTCGGAAGGGCATCGAAGCCGAAGACAGGAGGATTGTCGAGATCCTTATAGCTGTTAGATTCATAGACGGCATAAGCCATACCGTCGTTGTTGGAAAGAATGGCATCGATTTGATCGCCATACTGGGAAGCCCAACCATCGAATGTGTTCTTCGCCGTCGGGGCATGCCATGCGCCGGCGTTAGGATCTCTCATCGTCTGCTGAGCAAGCCTAGCGACATCGACGCTGCTATCCTTTCCGATGTCCACCATACCTTCATCGAGACCATCGGTTCTGGCTTCGGCCTCCGGGTTTCCGTCTTCGCCTTTCATCAAAACATAGCCGAGTGTTCCGTCCTGGTTGCGGTCCCATTTGTTCGTGGTGACCTTTTCCGTTCCTTCGGGAACGGTATAGACCAAGTCAGCATAGCCACTTCCGGTGCAAGAGGTGAGAGCCAATCCGACAAAACCCAACACGGCCAATGGAATTAAATTCTTTTTCATGTTTCCTCCTTAATCCCAGGTCAATTCGTCTGCAATTCCGGCTTGCAACCATCATACGGGTTTGCAATCCGTGAATTGTATTTGACTTTTTAGGCTGAAAAGGGAAGGCTTGCAAGAAAGTTCGATAAACCGCTTTCAATTTTTGATTGGCATACGGGAAAAGAAGAGCGGAAAAGCCCTGTTTTTCTTTGTTTTTTGCGTTTTTGTTTTGAAAAATCGAATTAAAAATAGATAATTACAAAGAAGTTAAAACGACAATATTAATATTATTTTATTTCTTCTTTTGTGTTTTATATTTCATGTTTTGCGAAACTTGTTGTTTGCTTCAGGATCCGAAGATTCTTTTGGATTGGATGGAATGAATGGGAAGAAAAAGCGCTCGAGCGATAACCCGAGCGTTTCTTTTATGCTTGCAATTTCTTATCGCCTTTGATATTTTTGTAAGCCTTTTCCGAAAGATCGGCACAAGAATGTTCTTCCGCTTCCGTCCTATCAGGAGTTGACGATTTCCTTGGCGTTGGGATCGTAGAGAGTATCGCCGATATGGCTTGGGGCTTCCCTGTTTTCGGCGATGTCGTTGTTGATGGCCTTGAGGATGTTCTCGAGATCCTTGAACTCGTCGCGGACGGTCAGGTAGTCACAGCATTGGTCATAGTCGGAAAGGGAGCCATCCTCGCTGGAAAGGAGCCTTTCGTATTCTTCGAGATTGTCCTTGACCTCTTCGATGTAGGAAAGATAGACCAAAGCATAGAAGGCCATCTGATAGCAGAACTCGTCGGGTGTGGCATCCTTGAGCTTCTTGTGGTTGCGGTTGTAGCTGTCGAGGAAATGGTTGTCCAAGGGCTGTCCTTCGTTCTTTCTGTCCGAATAGAATTCCGCAAGGGAGATGAACTTGCTGGCAACGTCCAGGAAGGATGCGTAGGCCTGTCCCATCTTCTCGCGGCATTCTTCGGGGGTTCCGAGGTCCGGAAGGATCTTTTCGTTTTCTTGCATTGTTATCGTGTCTCCTTTCTCAGGAAATCCATCATTTTCCGGATTTCCCTCTTTTGGCATCGTCCGTCGTCTGTCTCCGAATCGTCCAGGAAGGCTTGGATGGTCCTCAGCTTCGACTTGTCGTCCTGTCCGTTTCCGATGGCAAGGATGTCGAAGGAATCGGGATATTCCTCCTGGTCGGAGAGGAATCGTTTCCGAAGGCTGTCCGATGGCCAGTACTTCTCCCATTGCCGATCCCAATAGTCCACATATGGGGAGGGACTTTCCTCTTTCTTCTGCGAGCCTTTCTTCCTTTTGCTGGGAAGATCCATGAGAATTCGGAAATCCTCCTCGTCCGGAAGATAGAAGGCCTTTCCGTATTGGAGCATCCCGTTCGCAAGCTCCCGGATGTAGTAGTCGAGGTGGATGCGGAGGTCCAGTTCATTAAGCAGGAAAGAGGCCCTGTCCTTGCTTTCTTCATGGAAGAGCAGGGGATCCTTGTCGAAGCCGAAGAAGAGGAAGCTGTAGAGAATCAGGTCTTTCGTCTTTTCGTTGAGGACGTCCAGAGCATCCAAGGAATCGGAAAGGGAGGAGCCATCGACCTTCCTGCTGGCAAGGAAGGGAAAGAGGCAGAGGCGGAAAGCTTCGATCTGCTCGCCAAGCCTGTCGAGTACTACTTCCTCTTCGTCGGCCGATGCGGTGATGCCATCCGTGTCCAAAGAAAGGACGCTAGCCGCATACAGGCCGCAAAGATCGGCGGCGATATCTTCCTGAAGATGCCAAAGGGCATCGATTGCGGATAGGGGTCTTTTCTCTGTTTTCATGACAGGAATATTATACTTCCCGAAGCATGGAAATAGGCTTTTTTCGATAAGAAAGGACAAGGATGGGAATGCGTGGAAACGGACGATGTTTCTTCGAGACGGCAAAGATTATTTGGATGTGGTATAGTGATTATCAGTGAGGAAAGAAAAATGGAAGAAAAGGAAACGATAAGAGGGACCGTGCTTTCGGTCAAAGGCTCCAAGACACTCGTCTTGGCAAACGGAGTCCAGTATTACATTCTCCTGGATCGTGTCGATGACCATATTGGCGAGAGTATCTCCTTTGCCTTGGACGAAGCCTTGACGATGCCGTCCTATCTTTTTGCCATTGCCGCCATGGCCGAGGACGATTTGCCGGCGACGTTGGATGCCATAAAGGACAATTGGTTTCGGCATTCCAAGGAAAAGTAAATCGTAAAATCAAAAGCAAATAAAACAAGTTTCGAGAAATAAGGTAAAGCGGAAGTCTATTTCTTTCCCCAAGAATAGATAGGCCGTATGGTCGTTTCGGAGATGTTTTCGAGATATTGTCTCGGGACCTCGAAGAGGAAGGAAAAGACGTGCTCTTTCCTATCCGGGGCATGACGAAGGTCGATGAAGAAATAGTTGATCTCCGGACGATTGGCAAAAGAATAGAAATTGTCGCTGATGATGACCATGTTCCCGTCCTCGTCTGTGGATTGGACGTTTTCCCTTTTGAAACTCTCGTATCCTTCCGGTATTTGGCTGATGACGACGACATAGAAGATATCCTGGGGCATGAAACCATATTCTTTTCGGTCTTCTTCCATGAAGGAAAGGCTTTCCAGGGAAAAGAAGGCATCCAGCTGCGTCTGTGTGGAAAGGACGAAGATTTCGGCATAATAGGTCTTTTCCAGGACAGGATCCCTAGGGACGACATGGCTGTGCGTGGAAGAAGAGGACGGGGTATTCTGGATTTCCTGTCTTCTTTCCTCCTCGACGGCTTCCTTCCAGTCATCCGAAACGATGGCTTTTTCATCGATTTCGGAGTAGGGGAGGGAAAAGGAAACCAGTTCCATGTTTCCGAAATACTGGCGGTAGCTCCCTTGCGCGCAGGAAGAGAGGAGCAGGGCGGAAAGGAGAAGGAGATATCTTCTTTTGGACATGGAACTATTCTAAACTATTGGCATCGGAAATTATAGGAAGCGGATATGGCACACGAAAAATCACAGGATGTCCTTTGCAACATGTGCATGGTCTATGACGACAAAGGAAAGATTCTCGTCCAGATACGGACGAAGAAGGATTGGCCGGGTTTGACCTTTCCGGGCGGCCATGTCGAAAAGAACGAGACGATCGAGGAATCCGTCCGCAGGGAAATGCTTGAAGAGACGGGGCTTCGCTTGAAGAAGGTCGAATTCTGCGGCTTTCTGGAATGGCCCTTTCCGGGAATAGATCACTATATTGCATTTATCTATCGCTGTGGGGACTATGATGGGGAAATCCATTCCTCCAAGGAAGGGGAGGTCTTCTTCGTGGATAGGAAGGACATCGACAAGTATCCTCTTTCCATGGACATGGACAAGATTCTCGACATCGCCATGAAGGGGCTTTTCAAGGAAGAAGGAAACGAATAGGAAGCTTTCCTTCGAGGATGTCTTTATGGAAAGGGACGAAGCGAATGATGTCATCCTTGAGGAAGATGGGGTAGACTTGCCGGAGATAGAAGGGGACCTTCTGCCGTCTGAGGAAGGTATGGACATCCTTCGTTGAAAGATCGGTTCCGATTCTATCCGTGGGCCATGGGTTTCGGATGACGAACGGGAATCGGAGATGATTGAAGCAATCCGGATCCTGGATATCGATTTCCATGAAGGGCGTTTTGATACGCGTTGGACCATCGACAAGGAACTCGTAATCGTCTGTCGCGATTCGTTCATGGACGAAGAAGTCCTCTCCGGTTCGATAGAGGACTTTTTCTTCTAGGTTTAGAGTTCCGTCTTTCCTGCCCTTGAGAAACTCGAACATTTCCCTGGCAAGGCCCTCTCTCCTTGAAGGCGAAAGCGTTCCTGTCTTGTTGTCCAAAAGAAAGAAGATAAGTCTTTTTCTTTCCTCTTCCGAAAGATTCTCATAGAACGAAAATCCGATTCTCTCTGGAAGGGATGCGAAGGATGAAAGAAGGCGGTTCAGCCTTCTGTTTTCTTCTTCCATTTCTCGAAGAAGGGAGACTTTTTTTTCGGGATCGAGCTGCTTCCGAAGAATGTTTCGTCTTGTATGTTCGTCGTGATTGGTGATGTCTTCGTAGTAGGGCACTCCTTTTCTTTCAAGCTCGCCATAGATCTCGCTTTTCCACATGGAAAGGAGAGGGCGGAGGACCAAGACGCCATCGACTTTACTTTGCTGACGAAGGCCAAAATGGCTTGGAAGGGCGTTTCTTTCCTTTTGCAAAAGGTAAGTCTCTAGGGAATCATCCTTGTGATGCGCAGTGAGAACATCGCTTAAGCCATATTGCGAACAAATATCGGAAAAGAAGCGATAACGAATGTTTCGTGCCCATTCCTCGAAATTACCGTCGTCTTTATTGTAGTAGACGTCTTTTCTATATAAATGGAGATTGTAGGACGAGGCATAATGATTTACGATTTTTTCTTCCTCTGGGACGAAGGGCGAATCGTGATAGTTCACATAGATGAGTCGGACGTGTTCGGATAGGTTCGTTCCGAAACGCTTTGCCAATTCCAACAAGAGATAGACGGAATCCGGTCCACCGGAAAAAGCGAGAAGGTGCTTCCGATGGTCGAAAGAATCGTCGACAGCGAGCATCTATTGAAGCAATTCGAACATCTGGGAGGCGTCCTTGATGGTCGAAACCGCCCGGATTTCCGTTACCTTTGCCTTGATGGATTTGCCAAATGGCGAGGAGATATCGATGACATCATCGATCTTGACCTCTGTCGAAGGCTTGGCGATTTTGCCGTTGAGCCTTACGAAGCCCTTTTCGATGAACTCCTTTGCCGCCTCTCGTCTCTTGATCAGGCGACTGACCTTAAGATATTTGTCCAATCTCATAATGGATATAGGATAGCACAACAAGGATGGAAGACGATGTTGTTTTCATTGTTGTCCTACCAATGTTCTCGACGTTTAAAGCCCGAAGACTTTTATCAACGAATTGCTATCGAAAGTCGCGACTTGACAGCGCGTTTGAAACGAAAAAAGCCCAGCGAACTGGGCAATTCATTGCGATATGGTGGGTCTTAGTAGGCTTGAACTACCGACCTTGCGCTTATCAAGCGCACGCTCTAACCAACTGAGCTAAAGACCCGAATAGGCGAGGTATATATTACCGCCCCGGAGGACAAATGTCAATCGGAAAAACCGGCCTTGATAAAAAAAACTTGAAAGCATACAATACTCTTGTTCCTGGAGGTCATTAAAATGGCTAAAAAAGTTACTATCGATTCTTCGAAGTGCATTGGTTGCGGCGCTTGCGCCGGCATTTGCGCCTCTGTCTTCGCTATCTCTCCCACGACCGGCCTTGCCGAAGTCGTCGCCGAGCCCACCGAAGCGGATGAGGCTGCCGTTGAAGAAGCCGCTACGTCCTGCCCTGGCGCTGCCATCGAAGTCGAATAAGAAAACGATCCGTTTGAAAAAAGGTCGGCTGATTGGCCGGCCTTTTCTTGTACTTGGAACAGACGTTTCGCCATGAATGGAAAAGCTATCTTTTCTTGTTCTTTTTGTTTTCGATGCAGATTCGTTTCAGCTCGGCAACTTCCGCATCCGTCAATTCCCGGATTTCGCCGACCTTCATTCTTCCGAGGACGATGTTACCGATACGGACGCGATTGAGGGTGAGGACCTGGTGGCCAAGGGTCTGCATCATTCGGCGGACTTCCCTTTTCTTTCCTTCGTTGATGATGACGGAAAAGGTACAGTAGTCCTCGCCTTCCTCGAGAATCCTGGCCTTGGCGGGCGAAGCCGTATAGCCTTCGCGGGTGATGTAGAGGCCTTTGGCAAGGCGGTCGATTTCGTCGCCATGGGAGGCTCCCGTCACCTTGACGATGTATTCCTTTTCCGGTGAAGTGGAGGGATGCATGACCAAATTGGAGAATTCGCCGTCGTCCGTCAGGAAAAGGAGACCGGAGGAATCCAAGTCGAGCCGTCCGACGGGAAAGACCCTTCCGTATTTCTTGGGAACGAGATCAAGGATCGTCCGTCTTCCTTGGGGATCGTCAAGGGTGCAGATGTAGCCTCGAGGCTTGTTGAGAAGAAGGTAGCGATGCTTTTCGTCCTTCTTCCGTATCCTTTTTCCGTCGACCAGGATTTCGTCCGTCTCGTAACAGGAGAAACCGAGGGGGATCGTCTCGCCGTTGACCTGGACGCGACCTTCCTGGATGAGTTCTTCGGCTTTGCGTCTGGAGCAGTAGCCCATGGCCGAAAGGATTTTCTGAATTCTTTCTTTTTCCATATGTCGTTGTTTTCAATGGAACTATTTTAGACAAGTCCTTCCGTCGTTGGAAGAGTTGCGAGGGATTTCCCTTTTCAATACGACTCGGAGATTTCCGAAGAGGAAAAAATGAGTATCCAAATCTTTGTCTTTGTGATGAGCCAATTGACGATAATTGAGCAATTCCTGTCAAGAGTCCAAAAAGCAATTGTCAGTGTCCGGGGCGTTTCTTATACTAATTCCGTTGCAAGAAAGGCACACAGACATGACTCCAGTGGATTTGTCGTTTACGATACTTTTCTATATCAACTTGGTCATGGTTGCCATTGTCACAGTTTCTTTTGTGCCCCAGTTCCTATTCTATCTTTTCTTTTGGCTCAAGAGGCGACATTTCAAGCCATCGACACCGCAGAAACGGTTTGCCATTCTGATCTGTGCCCATAACGAAGAGGCCGTCATCGAAAGGACGATTCGGCATCTTCTCGAAAAGATGAATTATCCCAAGGACCTTTATAAGGTCTATGTCTGTGCCCACAATTGCACGGACAGGACCGTTGAAAAGGCAAGGAAGGCCGGTGCCGTTGTCTACGAGTACTACGATGATGATCCCGAGCATATCATGGTCAGCTATTCGATGCGATATGCCCTCCGAAGGCTGCTCAAGGAGGAGAAGGACATTGACGCCTTCATTCGTGCCGATGCCGACAATCTCTTCCACCCCGATTATCTTCGGAAGATGAACGATGCCTTGGTGGAAGGTTGCAAGATCGTCCGGGGCTATGAAGGCTCGAGCAATCTCAAGCAGAATCTCTGGACCCAGCAGTCTGCCATTTTCTATTACAAGGATTCCCGCGTCCAGAACACTTTCCGTCAGGCCATCAATTCCACGGCCATGGCCACAAGCCCGGGACTTACCTTTACCAGGGATGTCGCCGAGGGCATGGATGGCTGGGATTGCATGACCGCCTGCGAGGATGCCGAGTTCTGCTTCCGTCGGCTTGAGGACGGATACAAGGTCTATTTCAATACTGATGCCATTGTCTATGAGGATCAGCCCTCCAGCTTTAAGGACACATTCAATAGGCTAATTCGTCTTGGCCACTCCCTGAACCGTCTGTTCTTTACCGATGGATGGCGAATGGTCAAGATGTTCTTCAAGACAGGCAAGCCGATGTATCTGGACATGCTTCTCCAAATCGCCTTCAATCCCGTCTCGGTCATCTGCTTCATCTGGTTTCCCCTCTACTATATCGCCTATGCGATATGCATGCTGATGCAGATGGCCGGCGTCCATGTCTTTTCCTTTGCCTATTTCGAGCAGACGGCGGCAGGAACGATCGACTATGGCATTGCCGACACCTTTGCAAGGCTCTCCAACTGCGGCACGCAGTCGATGATTGACCTTCTTGTCATGGCGGTACAGGTCATTCTTTCCCTTTACCTTTTCTGCGTTATCCAGTCTTTCCTTGCCGTCTATCTGGACAGAAGGAAGAATGGTCTCGACGATCGCCTCTCCGGAATGTGGAAAGGCATTCTTCTCTCACCGTTGTTTACGTTCGTCTATGGCATTTGCAATTGCATCGGATGTGTCACGAGGCTGCGCTGGACAATCGCCAAGAGGAACCCTTCGGCAACGAGGATTCTTCCCCAAAGGGAGGAAAAGGAAAAAAAGATCTGGTATTTTACCATCTCCGAAAAGGAAAAGGCACGCTATGCCCGGATGGTCGAAAAGACAATGGAAAAACGAATCGCTGTCTCGACGAAGCGATAACGATATTGATAAGTCTTGAGTCCTTGAAACGATCTTTGCCGTAATTTATAGGTTGCAAGTCATTGACCATTTCTTTTGCAAACGAAAAAACCTGGACGTCCAAGCGCCCAGGTTACTATTGTGCTCAATGGTGGACCAAGCAGGACTTGAACCTGCAACGCCGCGGTTATGGGCCGCGTACTCTAACCAATTGAGCTATTGATCCAGCTGGTGGCTGCGGGGAGGGTCGAACTCTCGACATACCGGGTATGAACCGGCTGCTCTACCAACTGAGCTACGCAGCCAAATGGAGCAAAATGAATTATATAGAAAAGCAGACGACATTACAAGAGTTTTTCTCTCGTTGTCCGGGATTTGAAATCCGCAAGGGACTTGTATATCCTTATAGGAACCCAAGGAGAGGTATCATCATGTCGACAATAAAAAAGAAACGTTCACTTCCTTTTCGTATCCTTCGCATCATAGGAATCGCTATCCTGTCCCTTGCTTCTTTGTTTTTCCTGTGGTTTGCTTCGTGGAATTGCCTGAAGTATTGGGCCCATGCCGATTTCTACGCCATTTTTGAATCTCAGGGCATCAATCCTGGTCTCAACGACGGTTTCATCCCCCAGGGAATCTCCTATCTGGAAGACAAGGATGTCTATCTGACGTCCGGATACATGACGTCCTCTTCCAAGGCGAGCCGGATCTATTCCGTGGATGCCGAGAACAACGTCCATTATGCGGAGATGTATCGAAACGGCAAGATATCCACCATGCATGCCGGTGGCATGTGCGTCGTCGGGGACACGATCTATGTCTCTTCCGGCAGCAAGCTCCACCTTTTCCCGCTTGCGGATGCCCTCGAGGAAGATCGCATCGATCAGGTTTCGGAAATCGAGGTCAACAACAGTGCTTCCTTCTGCTTTGCCAAGGGCGACTATCTCTTCGTCGGGGAATTCCACGATGGCGGTGCCTATGTCACGGAGCATCCTTTCCAGACGGCGGACGAGGATATGCATTATGCCATCGTCAGCCAGTATCGGATTTCCGACCTGGAAAAGGAAGACAAGAAGCCTGTCGTCATTTACTCCCTTCCCAATCGCGTCCAGGGACTCTGCATAACCGATACCGGACGCATTGTCCTGTCGACATCCTATGGCATTTCCGCATCCCACTATCTTGTCTATGATCTTGGCGTCGATCCTGTCGAGGAAACGGAAAAGACGATTGCCCTTGCCAAAGACAGCATGGAAGGCTGTCCCGTCGTTTTTCTCGACAAGGAAAGCCTGGTCATGGGCCTTCGCGGACCGGCCATGTCGGAAGACCTCGACTATCACGATGGCCTTGTCGTGACGGTCATGGAATCCGCCTCGAACAAATATCTTTTCGGAAAGCTTTTCTTCTATAATGACATCGTAGGATTGAGGATCGAATGAAATGACGGAAGAGGAAAAGATGAAGGCCGGCAGGATCTATGATCCCAGCGACAAGGTCTTGGTCATCAAGCGGGAAAGGGCACACATCCTGTCCAGGCAATACAGCGCGACGGATGAGCATATGGCCGAGGAGAGGCGGCGCATCCTTTCCGTGTTGATTCCCGATAGGGATCCCTCCGCCAATCTTCTGGGACCGATTTTCTTTGACTACGGCATCAACACGAGAATCGGAAAGAACTTTTTCGCCAACTTCAATTTCACGGTTCTCGACTGTGCTCCTGTCACGATCGGCGATGACGTCTTCGTCGGCCCGAATGTCTCCCTCTATACGCCCATGCATCCTTTCCTTCCTTCCGAGAGAAACTGCTATGTCCGTGAGGATGGCGTCCTGACGGATCGGGAATATGCCAAGCCAATCGTCATCGAGAAGGATTGCTGGATTGCCGGAAACGTCGTCATCTGCGGCGGCGTCACGATCGGCGAAGGGGCCATCATCGGTGCGGGAAGCGTTGTCACGAGGTCGATTCCGCCGCACAGTCTCGCCGCCGGCAATCCCTGCCGTGTTCTCCGGGAGTTGGATCCGGACAAGGATTCCATCCTCGGCAGGAAGGACCTTTTCGAATGATCCGCATTCAGGGACTGACCAAGAAGTTCGGAGACTTTGTCGCCGTCGACAATCTCGATCTCGAAATCGCCAACGGGGCCATCTATGGCCTTTTGGGACCCAATGGCGCCGGAAAATCGACGACCCTGAAGATGATGACGGGCATTCTCCTTCCCGATGGCGGAAAAGTCTACTATGACGATGTCTCCCTTTTGGACGATCCCGAAAAGGCAAAGGCGAAAATCGGTTTTGTCCCGGATAGCCCGGACATGTTCCTTGGCATGAAGGGCCGCGATTATCTTGCCTTCATCGCCTCGATTTTCAAGGTGGACAGGGAAAAGGCCCTCGAAAGGGCGAAGACGCTTTCAAAGACGCTTGGCATCGCCAAGAATCTCGACGAATATATCGTCACGTATTCCCATGGCATGCGACAGAAGATCTTCCTTCTAGGTGCCCTGCTCCATGAACCGGATGCCTTTATCCTGGACGAACCTCTGACGGGACTGGATCCCGAGTCTGCCTACGTCATCAAGAACATGATGATGGAACACGTGATGAAGGGAAAGACGGTCCTTATCTCCACCCATGTCCTGGACGTGGCCGAGAAGCTTTGCACCCACATCGGCATCATCGACAAGGGGAAGCTGCTCTTTTCCGGAACCCTTGCCGAGCTGCGAAGGATGCGACAGGAGGAAAACAGCTCCCTGGAGACGCTCTTCCTCGAGCTGACGAGAAAATGAAAGACTTCCTTCTCCTTGTCAAGGCCGTCTACTCCAATTCTTTTTCCCGTGTCCGGCAAAAGAAAGGAAAGACGGTGATTCAGCGCAATTCGCTCCTCCCCCTTGTCTTTTCCGCCATTCTCCTTGCCATTGTCTTTGCCGGTCAGCCTTTGATGGGGATGCTGACCATGAAGGAAGGCAGTGTTTCTTCAGCGACCCTTTTTACCTATTTTGAAATCCACCTTGCTTCCTTTATTCTTTATGGCTTTTTCATGGCTTGCTGCAACAGCATCACGGTCTTCTTTTCCGGATGGGATGACGCCTTTCTTCCGCTTCCTATAAAAGGAGAAAAGCTGTTTCTTGCAAGATATGCCTTGGCTTTATTTTACTGTTGCATTTATACGCTTCTTCCATTGATTGGATTGATGATAGGGACAAGCATCATTGTTCTGCATTCCATGCTCGCCGTGTTGGTCGGCATCGTGCTTTCGATTGCCCTTGTCTTTTCCATCAGCGCCATCGCCTTTGTCTTCGTCAATCTGATTTACGTTCTCTTCCGGATACAGAAGAATAGGAGGGTGTCGACGATCCTTGCCCTTGTCTTTTCCCTTTTGTCGGCCTCTTGCCTTGTTTTTGTCGGCTTCCTTCGACCCGATGGTGGTGCGCCTGAGGCCGTTTCCGCTTCCATCGAAAGTCTTTACGATACCTTCTTTTTCATAAACTGGATTTCTTGGGTTCCTGGTCGCGCCCTTTCCTGTGCGAACGGATGGTCTGTTCTCTATCTCCTTCTGACGCTTCTTGTTTCCGCGGCCTGTGTTCTTCTTGCCGTTTTCGTCGGCAATCGCTTCTATCGCCGGACATTGATGTCGAAAGGAAGAAAGAAGAAAAGGCTCGATGACGAAAAGGAAGTCTTCCAAAGGACAGAAAAGGCATTTCTCTTTGCCTATCGGCATCCGTTGCTGTTCCAGATAAAAAGGGAATTTTCAAACTACCGCAACCATTTCAACATCTTCGTCTCGGCCTTGGTCAGCTCCGTCTCCATCATTGTTTCCATGGTCGTCATCATACCCGTCGTCCTGTCTTTGGATGCGGGTGGCGCCATTCCCGAGAACATGGTCTTTCTCTTCCTCTTTTCCATGGTCATGGTTTCCCTTTTCCAGCCTTACTTTACCTTTGCCTCCGTTTCCCTGGAGGGGCGTTCGATCCTGCTTCTGAAGACCTATCCCTTTTCCAAAAACCATTTCCTTCTTGCCAAGCTTTTCCTGGGAACGGTCTTCTCCACGGTCATCGGTTTTGCCATGATGCTGACTTTCTCGCTTGTCCAGCATGTCCACGTTGCGGAAATCCTTTTCTCCCTTCTCGCTCTTTTTTCCTATGCCGTCCTTTCGAATCTGGTAAGCCTTCTTTTCGGAATCCGCTTCGTCGTCTTTTCTTTCGACAACAGCATCGAGGTTCTGCAAAGGGGCTGGGGTCCCAAGCTTGTCTCCATTGTCCTGTTCTTTGCGCCACTGCCCTCCATTGCCATTGTTGCCATTGTCTCCCTCTTCCTTCCTGACATGCTTTTCCTGGGACCGCTTCTTGCGTCCCTTCTCCAATTTGGGCTATGCGCCCTTTTCTTCCGTCTTTGCCATGACTCGCTTGCGGCCCTTTTGAAAAAGGACGTCTCGCTCTAGTCGTTTCGGGACAAAGGAAAAGCTGCCGTTTCCGGCAGCCTTGCCTTTTTTGTTTTCTTATTTCTTCTTCTTTTCCCAGCTCATGCTGTTGCCGCTGTGGACTTTGTAGGAGTCATCGAAGATGGCAACCTTGTTGATCGTCATGCTTTCCTTGAAGTCACCGGAAGAGACGGCGATTTCGTTCTTTCCTTCGTGGAGAGGCAGGCGGAAGGTGATGATCTTGTCTCCGCTCTTGGTCTCGACCTTCTTTCCGTCATGGAAGAGGGTGACTTCCCGGAGGGTGGTATAGACCTTGATTTCCGTCACTTTCTCGTGGCGGTTGATATAGCGGGTTCCGCAGAGATGGAGGAACTTTTCCTGGCTCCAATAGGCCTTGTAGAGATAGAAGGCATCCTTCTTCAGTTTTCTGTCGAAGGTGACAAGTCCCTTGTGGTTCTTTCCGGGATCGCCTCCCTGGTCCCTTCCGTCCGATCCGAAGTCGAACATGTTCCAGACATGCGTGGCCCAGAGGTAGGGATGTCTTTCGAAGCATTCCAGAAGGTGCTCATGGTAGATGCACTGGTATTCTTCCGTGTTGTCGAAGCGTTTCGGCTTGGGAGAATGGAGATTGGGCATGCCTTCGGCACCGTATTCGGAATAGCCAAGGACTCTCTTGGGATAGAGGAAGTGGAAGAAGGAAATCCAGAGGTCGTTGAGGAAGAAGAAGGGGACATACCAGCCAAGGTAGAGGTTCCAGGAGACGATGTCGGTCAAGTGGGCCGTCTTGTCGAAGGGCGTGCACATGGCATAGCAGGCAAGGGTCGTCTTCCTGTTGGGATCAATCTCGTGGAGCATGTCATTGAGGCGATGATGGAGGCTAAGCATGGCCTTGCGGTTCTTGTTGACCATGGTGATTTCGTTGGAAACGCCCCAGACGACGATGGAAGGATGGTTGTATTGCTGATAGACGAGTTCCTTCATCTGCTGGATGGCATTCTCGTCGCCGTTTGCGAGATGCTTGGAAATATAGGGGATTTCCGCCCAGACGATCATGCCCTTCTCGTCGCAGAGATCATAGAAGAGATCATCGTGCTGGTAATGGGCAAGACGGACGGTGTTGGCGCCGACTTCCTCGATCATGGCCATGTCCTCGATGTGGTCTTCCCTGGAGATGGCGTTTCCCTTTCCGAGGCGGTCTTGATGCCTGGAGACGCCACGCAGAGGGTAGAGACGTCCATTGAGGAAGAATCCCTTCTTGCTGTCGAAGGAGAAGGTGCGGAATCCGAAGCGGCTGGAGACCTCGTCAAGGATCGTGCCATCCTCATCGACAAGGCGGGCAAGTGCGGTATAGAGATAGGGGTCTTTCCTTCCGTCCCAGAGATGGACGTTCTCGATCGTTCCCGTTTCGTTGTTCTTGAGATGGAGGACGATGTTTCCGTCCTTGTCCTGGATTTCGATTTCGACTTTCTTGGCGCTCTTCGTGAAAGCGTGGACGGTGACTTCTCCCTTGGAGTCCTTGGGAAGGGCATCGATCTGAATGGCCTTGCTCCCGAAGTAGTCTAGGTCGAAATGGTCTTCGGGAACCTGGATCAGGTTGACGTCGCGATAGATGCCGCCATAGAAGGTGAAGTCCGCCTTCTGCGGATAGACCCTGTCGTTTTCCCTGTTGTCGACGAGGACCTTGAGAACGTTTTCCGTCTCGAGGGCCGGAGTGAGGTCGATACGGAAAGAGGAATAGCCGCCATCGTGCTTTCCGATTTCCTTCTCGTTGAGGAAAACGCGGCAAGAGGCGTTGACACCCTTGAATTCGATATAGAGCCTATCCCCATCCTTCATCTCGGGACGCTGGAAGCTGCGGGAGTAGATGGCTTCTCCCCGATAGTAGTCGCCACCGCCGTCCTGGCCATCGAGGGCATTCCAGGTGTGGGGGATGGTGATGTTTTCCGCCGTTTGGGTTCTGGGATCGACGAAGATCCAGTCGGCATTAATGTTCGTTACCTTACGCATGCAAAAGTCTCCTTACCTCTTTATTCTAAGGGAGGCAGAAAATGTAAGCGATTGCAATAAAGTCACAAAAGTCTTGCAAAAAGGATTATACGGTTTCCTTTTTCTTCTTTCCGATGCCGATGATTTTCGTATATTCGCGATAGAAAGTCGAATAGTTGTCGAAGCCGAAATAGTCGGCGGCGACGGTTTTCTTGACGCCGCTGAGGATCATGTGGTGGGCGGCAATGATCTTTTTGGAGCGAACATACTGCATGATGGGGGTCTTCATGTTCTTCTTGAAGCAGTTGGAAAGATAGGACTTGGAGAAGTTGAAATGATTGCAGAGCGTTTCCAAGGTGATGCTTTCCTGGAGATGGGAGTCGATGTAGTCGATGATGGAACGGATGATGTCGTTTTGCCTTGTCGCTGGCGGAATGCTGTTGCTCTCCTTGGAAAGAAGGACGAGGAGCTTGATCAGTTCGGAAAGGAAAAGCGCATAGACCTCGTTTTGATCCTGGAATTGCTGGACGTAGTCATCGAGGCTATTGAAATTGAGGAAGAATTTCATCGTGTCCGTATGGAAGGAATAGAGCTTGTGGATCCTTTCGGCCAAAAAAGGCGGAAGGATCGTATCCGGGAATTTGAGGACGTATCGTTCGTATGGGACCTGAAGATCGCAGACGGCGAAATGATATTTTCCGCTCGGGATGATGACGATGTTTCCGGGCTGAAGCTGTCGGCTTTCCGATTCCACATGGTAAACGACGTCCCCTTTGACGAAGTAGAGGATCTCGTTGAAATAATGCATGTGCCGCTCGAAGTTCTCGCTGGGCGTGGTCGAATTGTCCAGCTTGTGGGCAAAGTCGACGTCCTTATAAACAAAACTAAACATATTGATTCGATGATTCCTATTTTGATTATAAAGTCGAGAAATTGATTTGCAAGCAAATTTAGATAAAATTGCAATTCATTTGTTGATAGCCCTTTCTATAATGAAGGCAATAGGACGAGACGTATCGAAAAGGAGTTCCACGATGAAGCTGACATTCCGCTGGTACGGGGAAGACGATAGCATCCCCTTGGAGTACATCCGACAGATCCCGGGCATGACGGGAGTCGTCACCGCCCTCTATGACACAAAGCCTGGCATGGCATGGAAGGAAGAATCCATCCAAAGGCAGAAGGCCCTCTGCGACAAGGCTGGCCTTGAAATGGAAGTCATCGAATCCATTCCCGTTTCCGAGGACATCAAGCTCGGAAAACCGACGCGCGACGAGCATATCGAAAACTATATCCACAATATCCGTCTCGTTGCCAAGTATGGCGTCAAGTGCATTTGCTATAACTTCATGCCTGTCTTCGATTGGCTGAGAACCACTATGTATTATAAGAATGAAGATGGGTCGACTTCCCTGGCCTATCTCCATGAAGACTTCCTTAAGGTCGATCCGCATAACCTGCATCTTCCCGGATGGGATGAAAGCTATTCCCAGGAAGAACTTCAATCTCTTTTGGAAGCCTATCGGAACATCTCCCACGACAAGCTTTTCGAGAATCTTGTCTATTTCCTTGAGAAGATCATTCCCGTTTGCGAAGAATGCCATGTCAACATGGCTATCCATCCCGATGATCCGCCGTGGGACGTTTTCTCCCTTCCGCGCATCATCTCCAACGAGGAAGACCTCGACAGGCTCTTTGCTGCCGTTCCCAGCACGAGAAACGGTCTGACCCTCTGCACGGGGTCCTTCGGTGCCTCGCGGAAGAACGACCTGGTCCACATGGCGGGCAAGTATGCCAAGGAAGGACGGATTCACTTCGCCCACCTTCGCAACGTCCGTTATCTGGGTGACGAAGACTCCTTCGTCGAGGCCGGTCATCTTAGCGACATGGGCTCTCTGGACATGGCTAGGATCGTCACGGCCTTGGTCGACAACGGATTCGATGGTTATGTCCGTCCCGATCACGGAAGGAATGTCTTCGGCGAGGATGCCAAGCCCGGCTATGGTCTCTACGACAGGGCGCTTGGCGCATGCTATCTGAATGGTCTGTTCGAAATGGCCGATAAAAGAAAAAGGAGGCTCCTATGAAATACGAAGATTTGCCCTTGGGCGTGAAGCTTGCAGATAAGGTCGTTGCCGTGACGGGTGGCGGAGGCGTCATCTGTTCGGAACTGTGCCGTGCGATTTCCGCAGCCGGTGCCAAAGTCGCCGTTCTCGATTTGCGTCTGGAAAGTGCCGAAAAGACGGCAAAGGCCATCCGCGAAGAAGGACAGGTCGCCTATGGCTACGAAGCGAACGTCCTTGATGCCGAAAGCCTCAGGAAAGCCCATGAGGCCATCGACAGGGACCTTGGAAAGATCGACATCTTGATCAACGGTGCCGGCGGAAACAACGCCAAGGCCAATACCGACAAGGAATACTACGAGGCTGGGGACATCGACAATCCGGAACTGAAGTCCTTCTTCGACCTGGATCCCAACGGCGTCTCCTTCGTCTTCAACCTGAACTTCCTTGGGACCCTCCTTCCGACCCAGGAATTCTCCAAGGACATGCTTGGAAGAAAGGGATGCAGCGTCCTTAACATTTCCAGCATGAATGCCTTCACCCCTCTGACGAAGATTCCGGCCTATTCCGGTGCCAAGGCCGCCGTCAGCAATTTCACCAAGTGGCTTGCCGTCCATTTCTCCAAGGTCGGCATCCGCGTCAATGCCATTGCCCCGGGCTTCTTCTCCACCGCACAGAACAAGAACCTTCTCTGGAATGCCGACGGCACGCCGACGGCCCGTACCGGAAAGATCATCGCCGCTACGCCGATGGGACGCTTCGGAGAGGCCGAGGAACTTGTCGGAGCGACTCTCTTCCTTCTTAGCGATGCCGCCAGTTCCTTCATTACCGGCGTCGTCCTTCCGATCGATGGCGGTTTCTCCAGCTACTCGGGAGTCTAAGGAATGAAAGCCTTCAACGATAGCGATTTCCTCCTGACGAACGAAACGGCAAAGAAACTCTTTCACGGACAGGCCGAAAACCTTCCGATCTTCGATTTCCACTGCCATCTCCCCATCGAGGAAATCTACGAGGACCGTGTCTATGAGTCCATTACCGACCTGTGGCTTGTCGACAAGAAGAACGGCAAGGCCTTCGGAGACCACTACAAGTGGCGCTTGATGCGTGCCCATGGCGTTTCCGAGGAATTCATCACCGGCGACGCCTCCAAGAAGGAGAAGTTCCTCGCTTGGGCGGACACTGTCGAAAACGCCTTCCTCAATCCCCTCTATCACTGGTCCCACTTGGAACTGAAGAAGTACTTCGGCATCGAGGAATGCCTCACTCGGGACAATGCCGAGGACATCTACGAGCGGATGAATGCCAAGCTTTCCGGACTTTCCGTCCGCCGTCTTCTCGAGATGAGCCATGTCGATACGCTCTATACGACAGACGATCCGCTTTCCGACCTTTCCTACCACAAGCTTCTGAAGAAGGATTCCTCCTTCCATGTCCATGTCCTTCCCGCCTTCCGTGCCGATGACTTCCTCAAGGCCTATCATCCGGACTTCCCCAGGAAGATCCAGATGCTCAGCGCCAAGGTCGGCTATTCCATCGAAAGCATGGAAGATCTCAAGAAGGCGTTGGAGGAAAGGCTTTGTTACTTCCAGGAGAACGGCTGCCGCGCCTTCGATGTTTCCTTCGAGGATTTCCTCTATGTCCCCGCGACGAAGGAGGAAACCGAGGAAGTCTTCCATAAGGCGATGATGGGAAAGAAGCTGACGGAGAGGGAAGTCGGAATCTACATGGCCGACATCCTTCTCTTCCTTGGCGAAGCCTGCAAGAGACATTGCTTCGTCATGCAGCTTCACATCAAGGCGTTGCGGAACCTCAATTCCCATGCCTTCGCCACGCTGGGCTGCGATAGCGGATACGATGCCATTTCCGACTCCAGCCTCATACGTCCGCTTTCCCATTTCATTGATGACTTGGAAAAGAAGGATTCCCTCTACAAGACGATTATCTATCCTCTGGATAGCCGTGACTATGAGACCGTGCTTGCGATGATCGGTTGCTTCCAGAAAGCCCCTTATCCCTCCAAGATCCAGTTCGGGGCCGCCTGGTGGTTCAACGATCACAAGGAAGGCATGGAAAGACAGATGCGCAATCTTGCCGAATATGGTCTTCTTCCCCACTTCGTCGGCATGCTGACGGATTCAAGGAGCTTCCTCAGCTATGCCCGCCACGAATACTTCCGCCGGATCCTTGCGAACCTCATTGGCAAGGCCGTCGAGGAAGGGGAATATCCCAACAAGGAGGAGCGTCTTAGCAAGATGGTTCGGGACATCGGATTCGAAAATGCCGTGAATTTCTTTACGAAGGATTGAAAGAAGGATTGAAATATGGATTTCTTTGATCGGATTCATGAATTGAAGGTCGTTCCCGTCGTTGTCCTCAACAGCGTCGAGGAAGTCGAGGAGAAGGTCGGCGGACTGGTCGAGGGAAAGCTTCCCGTTGCCGAGATCACCTTCCGCACGGCCTGTGCCGCCGAGGCGATAAAAAAGGCCGTCGAACTCTATCCGGAAGCCCTTATCGGCGCCGGTACCGTCATCGACAGGAAGCAGTGCGAGGAAGCCATCGCAAACGGTGCCAAGTTCATCGTCTCGCCCGGTCTTGTCGAGGAGGTCTCCCTCTGTTGCAAAGAAAAGGGCATTCCCTATCTTCCCGGCGTCGTCACCCCGACGGAGATCATCCAGGCCATCCATCTTGGCCACAATGTCGTCAAGTTCTTCCCGGCCAGCAACTATGGTGGCCTGAAGACCATCAAGAGCCTTGCCAGTGCCTTCCCCCAGCTTCGTTTCCTTCCCACGGGCGGAATCGACCAGACGACTTACAAGGACTATCTTGCCTTTGACAAGATCGTCGCCGTCGGCGGATCCTGGATGATGAAGGGGACGCACGAGGAAATCGTCGCCAAGTGCCTTGCCATCCATGAAGGCCTTTAATCGAAAAGGAAACAAAGGAGAAACAAATATGGCTAAGATCGTTACAATGGGCGAGATCATGCTTCGCCTTTCGACGCCGGGCTTCACCCGCTTTGTCCAGGCCGACAGCTTCGATGTCTGCTATGGCGGCGGCGAGGCCAATGTTGCCCTCTCCCTTTCCAACTACGGCCATGAAGCCTACTTCGTCAGCAAGGTTCCCGACAACGACATCGGACAGAGCGCCATCAATTCCCTGAGGGCCTTTGGCGTCCATACCGAGCATATCGTCCGCGGCGGCGAGAGACTTGGCATCTACTATCTGGAGACCGGCGCAAGCATGCGCCCCTCCAAGGTCATCTATGACCGTGCCCACTCTGCCATTGCCGAGGCCGATCCCTCCGATTTCGACTTCGATGCCATCTTCGAGGGAAAGGACTGGTTCCACTTCACGGGAATCACGCCGGCCATCTCCGAGAAGGGCGAGAGGCTCACCCGTCTTGCCTGCGAGGCCGCCAAGAGGCATGGCCTGACCATCTCCTGCGATCTCAACTTCCGCAAGAAGCTTTGGAGCAGCGAGAAAGCCATCTCCGTCATGACAAGCCTCATGCCCTATGTCGATGTCCTCATCGGCAACGAGGAAGACTGCGAGAAGTGCCTCGGCTTCAAGGCCGAGAAGAGCGATGTCACCAAGGGCGAGCTCAATCTTGGTGGCTATCAGGACGTCTTCACGAAGCTCAAGGAAAAGTTCGGCTTCCGCTACATGGCCACGTCCCTTCGCGAGTCCTATTCCGCAAGCGACAACGGCTGGTCCGCCCTTATCTATGACGGAAAGGAGTTCTATCATTCCCGTCAGTACGATATCCGTCTTGTCGATCGCGTCGGTGGTGGCGATTCCTTCTCCGCCGGCCTGATCCATGGTCTTATCGCCTATGAAGGCGACGAGAAGAAGGCATTGGAGTTTGCCGTTGCGGCAAGTGCCCTCAAGCAGACCATCCCTGGCGATGTCAACCACGTCGGCAAGGAAGAAGTCGAGACGTTGATGAATGGCGATGCGTCCGGAAGGGTCCAGAGATAGGATTCCTTCAGTTCCGATACCTCTTATTTTTGCCGGGTGGTTCTCCTCCCATAGGCCACCCGGTTTTTGTTTTCTGGAAAAAAGAATGAAACGACATCGAAATGCAATAAATGCGCATTTTCATTTTTTGTCTCGGAAACAGACAAGTTCCCAAAAACCAAGAGAGAATGAAATTCCGAAAAGCCCTTTTCGAAGACTTGCGTCCGGCGGGAAAAAGAAAGACGAAAAAGTGTTTTTGGTTCCGTTTTTGGTCGTTACTTCCTTTTTCTTATTGAAAGAATGCCTTTTTCCGGCAATGGATTGGGGGAGACATCCGTAAATCAATGCGCCTTATCCATAAGGAAAAGACAGGAAGCCAAAATATCAAAATTGACATTATCTTGACAAATGCAATACTTTTCCGACAAATTGACTATAAAATACGAATTGCAATCATTAAAAGTTTATATTGCTATCACGTTACCTGAAAGCGCTTGCTAAAATGACTGCGTTGTCGGCAGTCCGTTTTGGCGGTTTTCCAAAGGCGAAAGCTGCTTCCGCTGTCGACTAAAGGAGGATATATGGAAGAACTCGCTTCTGCACCGCGGCGACACAGAGGGCTCAAGGCCCTGAAGATCGTCACTGCCATCATTCTTGCCCTGCTCTTTGTCGCTACCATTGCCTATTCCGTCCTTGTTGGCGGAGAGCTTCTCGAGAAGCTGGCCGTCGACAATCGGACCAAGGGACTTATCCGTCTGGAATCTCCCAACTATCAGCAGGAATACTTCGAAGGCGATCCTCTCGCCTTTGACAAGGACAAGAACCAGGTGACCCTGGTCGCCAAGGATCCTGCCCTTGAGAACGTCGTCAAGATCGACGACTTGCCGGGTCCTGAATATGGATTCAAGGTCCGGAAGCTTTTCGATGAGAACGGTCAGCTTGTCGACCCCGAAACGATCGAGGACAATGCCATTCTCCAGCCCAAGGAAGAACAGAAGACCAAGAAGGAAGCCATCCGTCTTCGTGCCGCCGACGAGGAGCTTTCGACCGATGAAGGCGAAGGCACTACGGAAGGGGAAGAAGGCACGGAGGGCGAGGAAGAGGAAGAAGTCCCCGTCTACTACTATGAGGACACGCCCTTTAAGGAAGAAGCCAAGGACATCCAGATCACCAAGGACATGGGAACCGTCTATCTCGTCAGCAAGCGTTATCAGGATCTGATGCTTCCTCTCGACATCGATGTCATCGATGGCAAGCTTGACGAGACGACTCTTACCAACAGCCAGCTCATGGAAGCCGAGAAGGCAAACGTCTATCTCAACGACGAACTCCTGACGGAAAGCCAAATGGCCACGAAGCCGGACAGCAACAAGCCCTTCGACTCTTCCAAGGGCGATACCATCGCCGGCGAGAACTGCAGCGGCGGTGCCTGCTTGAGAAGCTTCGGAAGCAACAACATGAAGGTCGAGTTCCTTCTTGTTTCCAGCAAGGCCGTCGATGTCGAACTGACGATCAAGGTCTGCAAGCGTCCCAACGAGGGACAGTTCGACTCCTTCTACAAGTTCACCGTCAACGGCGTGGCCTATGACGACATCTCCGAACAGGATATTCCTGCCGGTCCTGCCGGACAATATTACGAACCCTATGACATGGAGAAGGTCAGCGTCCACATCCAGAGGGGCATCAACTATCTGACCTTCCGGAGCGGAAGCTCCGCCGGAACGTCTTCTCCCGTCAATCTCGACGGCATCCTTGTCACGTCTGCCGAGAACGTCCTCGGAACGATGGCAAGCATCGTCACGGCATAAGGAGGAATGGGAAAAATGCGACATATCTATGATTTTCTGCGTTACAAGAACGTCGGTTACTTCTTCGGCCTTCTTGCCTTCCTTCTGACCATTGCCCAGGGCATCGTCTACATGTATGTCCCTGACAGCATCTTCAACATCCAGGTCGTCTTCCTCTGCCTTGTCGGAGCCGGACTCTTCCATCTCTTCTCCCTCTTCCCGAAGACGGCCGTCCTCGGCCCTGTCTTCCTCATGGTCTGCGACTTCCTCTGCATCTGCGCCTTTGCTTCCGCCGACGGCATCATCGACTATCTTTCCACGGCCTTCTTCAGCGGATTCTCCTTCGAGGCCCTCTTCAGCCTGGATCAGCCGGTCTATCTGAGCATCATCTTCTTCATCGTTTCCTTCATCCTGTCGTCCATTGCCATGTATCTGCCGCAGACGAGAAGGACGCTTGGCGAGAAGCGCTTCGATCGTCTTGTCGACAATCTCAACCGCGGAGGTAAAGCCTGATGAAAAGAAAGACTGCATTGACAATATCCAAGACCGGTTTCCACGTCAGCTTCGTTCTCTTTGCCCTTGCTGCCACGGCCGGTCCGCTCCTTCTGGAGAATGCCGGCATGATCAACACGCACTTCGAAATCGCGACTTCCACCGGTAGCGGAAGCTCCGGCGGAAACATGTATTTCAACACCAAGTTCAAGACGATGGACGAGGTCAAGGAGGAGAGCAAGCGTCTCATCGAGGAGACGATGAAGGAAGGTGCCGTCCTTCTTAAGAACGACAACAGCGCCCTTCCCCTTGCCAAGGGAAACAGCGTCAATCTCTATGGCGTTGCCTCCCACCATTCCGTCCTGACCGGCATGGGCTCCTCCAGCTTCAAGGTCAACGGCGAGCAGGATCCCTTTGCCGACAAGGTCACCCTGGCCCAGGGCATGACCGAGGCCGGACTGAAGGTCAACGAAGAACTTGATGCTTGGTATAAGGAAAACGGCCTTGACTATGTCGGCTCTTCCGGAAGCCACTTCACCGGCTATGAGGATCAGGAAGTCCAGACGGTCGTCGAGGACGCTCCTTGGGATGATCTTCCCGGCGTGAAGACCACCAGTGCCGATGCGGCCATCATGGTCCTTGCCCGCAATTCCGGCGAGGCCATCGACCTTTACATGGATACGACGATGGATGACGGCAAGACCCGCACGATTGTCAGCCGCGACCACAACGGCGATCCGGAGAATTCCGTCGGCGATGCCCTTGAACTGAGCCAGAACGAGAAGGATGTCCTTTCCCATCTCAAGCAGCTCAAGGATGCCGGAACGATTTCCAAGATCGTCGTCGTCATGAACTCCGCTTCCCCGCTCCAGTGCGCCTTCCTCGAGGATGAGGCCTATGGTGTCGATGCCGCCATGTGGGTCGGAACCCTTGGTACCAATGGCGCCAATGCCATCGGAAAGCTCCTCACCGGCGAATACAACTTCTCCGGCAGGACGGCCGATACCTTCTGGGCCGAGAGCAAGTACAATCCGGTCTATTACAACTTCGGTTCCTATGAGTATGCCGACTCCGACAAGCTGAAGAATTATTTTGCGACACGCAGCGAATACAACAACAAGTTCTATGTCGCCTATCAGGAAGGCATCTATAACGGCTACAAGTATACCGAGACCCGTTACGAAGACGTCCTGACGGAAAGGGAGAACGTCGGCCAGTTCGACTACGAGGCCGCCGTCACCTATCCCTTCGGATACGGTCTTAGCTATTCCACCTTCTCCTATGGTAACTTCAAGGTCGAGGAGAATGCCGAGAACGACACCTATACCCTGACTGTCGACGTCACCAACGAGTCCGATATCGATGGCAAGGAAGTCGTCCAGGCCTATGTCCAGAAACCCTATACCGAGAAGGACATCGAGAATGGCGTCGAAAAGGCCGCCGTCGATCTTGTCGGCTTCACCAAGGTCGAAGTCCCGGCCAAGAGCACCGTCACTGCCACCATCGAGGTCGATGGCAAGTATCTTGCTTCCTATGACGCCAACGTCGAGAAGACCTATGTCATCGGCTCGGAAGATGCCGATGATGACTATCTTTTCACTGTCGCCATGGATGCCCACGATGCCACAAACAACATCCTCCAGTACAAGGCCAAGGACGGCATGAAGGTCAACCTTGACGGCATCACCAACAACGACAAGCGCGGAAAGGGCGATTCCAGCCTTGTCTGGGCCAAGCATTTCGACTACGACAACAAGACCTATTCCACCAACGAGCATATCGAAGAAGAGAACGACAACTTCCTCCCCCGCTACGAAGGCGAGGAAGCCAATTTCGGCGTCGACAAGATCACCAACCAGTTCGATGACACCGACTTTAAGAAGGCCGGCCTCTTCAGCAGCGAGGAGTCTTCCCAGGTCTACATTTCCAGAAACGACTGGACGGGTACCTATGGCCATGTCATCAAGCTGACTGCCAGCGAAGCCCTTGCCAAGGCCCAGGAAAACCCGGGTGTCGAAAAGGACAAGATCCAGTATCCTACCTATGATGAGATCGGCTTCTACGAGAGCAGCGAGGACTTTGACGAGATCAAGCTCATCTACCTCCGCGGCAAGGACTACGACGATCCGCTCTGGGAGACGCTTCTCAATCGCATTTCCTGGGACGAGACCTGTGTCGTCCTTCAGGACGCCCTCCGCTACACCAAGGGTATCGACTCCATTGCGGCCCCGATGACCGCCCAGCAGAACGGAGCCATCTCTCCCGTCCATTCCAGGACCGACGGCGCCATTCCCAATCAGAATGCCTTCCGTGGCTTTGCCGAGGAATTCAAAGACGGAACCGATGTCAAGCCGACAATCTTCCTTGCCAACGGAACCGTTGCCGCCACCTACAACAAGGACCTCATCTACGAGGTCGGAAGACAGACCGGCGAGGAAGCGGCCTGGGCCGGATACAACGGCATCTATGGCCTTGGCGTCAACATCCATAGAGGTGCCTACTGCGGAAGAACCTTCGAATACTATTCCGAAGACGGATTCCTCACCGGCGTCGCAGCCGGCTATGAGGCTGCCGGTCTCCATGACATGGGCGTCTTCGTCCTTGCCAAGCATGCCGTCCTCAACGATCAGGAAACGCATCGTGCCGGACTCAACGTCTGGGCCAACGAGCAGTCCATCCGCGAGATCTATTGCCGTGCCCTCGAGGTCGCCATCGAGCTCGACCAGAAGCTTGCCGTCGACAGCGAAGGCAACAGGACCCATATGCCTGTCCTTGGCGTCATGACCGGCATGAACCGCCTTGGTGCCAAGTGGACCGGCGGACAGGGCTTCCTCAATACCGTCCTCAGGGCTGAATTCGGCATGACCAGCTATGCCATCTCCGACTACAACTCTTCCCGTCCCTACATGAACCCGATCCAGGGTGTCCTCTATGGAAACGATCTTCCCGACGGCAACCCTGCCGGCAACAGGGGCGGATACGACTATGACGGCAACGACATCCGCTTCCAGAGCTACAAGACCGGATACGGCGAGCTTGCCTGGAAGATGCGCGATGCCATCAAGAACGTCCTCTACACCGTCGTCAATTCCAACGCCATGAACGGCGTCACCGGCGATACCTCCTATCAGACCATCACTCCGCTTTGGGAAAAGCTCGTTCCCGTCGTCCAGAGAGTCACGATGACCCTTCTTGCCTGGGCCGGTGCTGCCTTTGTCATCGTCTTCATCTTCGACTTCTCCAAGAGAATCGTCGAGGAACATCGTCTCCACATCGGGGATGACAAGTAAATTCGGGAGAACAGAACATGCGGAAAAACAGAAAAAAGGCCTTTGCGGCCATTCTCTCCCTCCTCTTCGGGGCGCCGGTCTTTACCTCCTGCGCCAATGGTGCTTCCTCCTCCGTCGCGCCCCATGAATGCGTCTTCTACAAGGTCGATGCCGTCGAGGCGACCTGTCTCCATGAAGGAAACATCGCCTACGAACAGTGCCCCTATTGCCAGAAAATCCTGGTCGATGGCGTCGAGAAGACGCTTGAGGATGTTACCCTTCCCATCAATCTGGAAAACCACGAGCAGCTCAGAAGCGTCGACGAAGTCCCGGCAACCTGCCTTACCGATGGCACAAAGGCCCATCAGTATTGCGATGCCTGCGGGAACTATGTCCTCGATGGCGTCAACTATACCAAGGAGACTCTCGGCGACAACCTCGTCATCCCTAAGGGCGAGGATCATCATGACTTCCTTCATGTTGCCCAGGTCGATCCGACCTGCGTTCCCGGCATGAAGGAGCATGACTATTGTGACATCTGCCATAAGTACTTCCTAAACGGTCAGGAAGTCACCAAGGAATCCCTTACGATCCCGGCAAATGGCGAACACGTCTTCGACGAGCATGGCCTTTGCAAGAACGGATGCGGCGTCTTCACGAAGGGGGGCAAGGTCTTCGAGGAAGCAAATCGGTATGATTTCACGCCTGTCAAGGATCCCTATGTCTTTGACTATACCTTGCAAGAAGATTACGGCAAGGCCCTTGCCGCCAAGAGAATGTCGTTTGCGACCCAGGGCGGATCCAAGTCCACGATTTCCTATAGTGGCCAAAAGATGATCAACACCCAATCGGAAGCCGACAGCAACTTTACCCGTTTTGCCCCGGGAACGTCGGAAAAGCAGGCCTACGTCGGCAAGTTCCTTGTGAGCTTCGATGTCGTCGTTACGGAAGGCACTGTTGTCAATCGCGTCGGTGCCAGAATCACCAACAACAAGGGAAGCACGGTCTCCGAAGAGACCCAAGATCTTCTTATCGGCGTCAGCGGTTCAGGAAGCGAGAACAATCCCGACAGAGAGTTCGTTCCCGGACAGGTCTATCGCTTCGTCTACAGGATGGAAACCACCGAGGACACCCAGCTTGTCCAGCTGTGGCATTGCCTCGGCAACGCCGGTACCCTTACCATCCAGAATCTCCACTTCATTCCTCTCGAGGAAAAGGATGGCGCGGTCAAGAGCGAGCTCCTCTACTTCGGAAAGACCGACATGGCCAAGGACGAGAGCGGTGTCGCCGTTGCGGAAATCAAGCTGAACAAGAGCGAGCTCAATCTCGTCAAGGGAAGCTCCGAGACCTTGACGGCCACTGTCCTTCCTGAGAACGCCAAGGACAAGACGGTCACATGGACGACAAGCGACGAAAAGGTCGCCACGGTCGACAACACCGGAAAGGTCACTGCCGTTGCCGCCGGAACTGCGACCATTACCGCAAAGGCCGGCGATGTCTCGGCGACCTGCACCGTCAATGTCACCGATTCCGCCGTTCCTGTCTCTTCCGTTACCCTCGACAAGGAAACGCTTGAGTTGATGGCCGGCGGAAAGTCCGCACAGCTGACTGCTACCATTGCTCCCGACAATGCCACCGACAAGAGCCTTGTCTGGGAGAGCAGCGATGAGAAGGTTGCCACGGTCGATCAGACCGGCCTTGTCACGCCGGTTGCCGAAGGAACGGCAACCATCACCGTCAAGACGAAGGACGGAAAGCAGAGCGATACCTGTACCGTGACTGTTACCAAGAACGTGAGCAAGTCCTACTATCTCTTCAACAACACGGATTTCTTCGACGGAAACAATTGGTATGATGACACAGCCTCCACCACCAAGAGAGGTGAGAGCATTATCTCCGAGGATAATTCCTTGGTATTCACGGACAAGACCCCGAGCCGTATCGATCTCTTCCACGTCGGAAAGAATGCTTCAGAAACTATGACACATCTTGGCGACAAAGCCGAGAAGTGGACTGGAGAAACGTTAACGTCTCTTATGGGCAAGCCTATCACCTACGATATGACCATCAATGCCTCGGGTGCTTATGATATGTTGATTCTCGGAAATAACAAGGCTTACAAACCGACAAGTGCGGGTAATTATGCCTTCTGGGTCCACTTTGAAGAAGGGAAAATCACCCTTAATGCCGATCAATATGATGCAGGCAATCGCGGCACTTTCCCTGCCGAAACCGATGCCTTCCAGTTCGGAAAGGACAACAAGGTTTCCCTTAAGCTGACGCGTGTCGATAAAAACACCCTTACTATCCAACTTCTTATCAATGATCAGCCAATCAAGTTTGAGTCAAAGGAAGTTGGAAAATACTATTCTGTCGATGAAAATGGCATACTTACTTCAAGCGAGTTCCTTAAATCTGTCGGATATGGGCAACGTTTTGGCATCTATCCGGCTACGGGCTCCACGGTCCATCTTACTTCTCTTTCTATCGATCCAGCGCCTGTCGCTGCTACTGGTATCACCTTGAATAAGACGGAACTGGAGTTGAAGGAAGGCGGAAGCGAAACTTTGAAAGCCACAGTGTCTCCGGAGGGAAGCGTGGGCAAAGTCACATGGACTTCTTCCGATGAGAAAGTTGCCACTGTCGATCAGAATGGTAAGGTGACGGCTGTTGCTGAAGGAACGACGGATATCACTGCTACAATCAACGGAAAATCTGCCGTCTGCAAGGTTACTGTCACGAAGCCTGCTAAGTCCTGCATCGTCTACAATGGCAAAGATTTCTTCAATCCGAGTGACTGGGAAACAGCCGTTGATGTTGACTCCGAGACTGGAAGCCTTGTCTTCGATGCCGATACAACTAGTCGCTTCGATCTCTTCCATTGTGCAGGCAAGGCAGAAAGTTATCTCCATTATGGAGATGCCAACAACAAGTCTGGAATCGACCAAGTTGTTGGGAAGTCTTCGATCTATACCATGTCGATCTCCACTACCGGTTCATTCGACTTGATGTTGCTTGGCGTCAGTGGTGCAAAGGGACCTTCCACTTCGGGAGCCGCTGCCCATTATCTCCATATTGGAGAGGATGGCAAAGTTTCTCTCGATATGACTGGTCCTAATAGCGATCACTTCAAAGATCGTTTCACGGCAGATAGCACCTTCGAATTTAATAAGGAAAACACGATTGCCTTCACCGTCTCTCGTATTAGCAAGGATGCCTTGACCTTGACGATATCCATCAATGGACAAAACCTGCTTCTCAAGGGAGAGACATTCAAAGGAGATCGTGGAACCTATTCCGTCGATGAAAAGGGTGTCTTCACCAACACATATCCTTCTTCTGGTAGTGGTATGGGACAGCGCTTCGGCGTCTATCCTGCCGCCGACTCCGTTGTCACTATCTCTGGACTTTCTATCACCAATAACTAAGATATAAAGCAGACGTTCAAGGATTGCCTAACAGATGGTTGGGCAATCCTTTTTCTTATTTTGAAATAGCATTCTGCTTTCTACTAGGAGATGTGTTTTGGATTTTTATTTTCTTTTTGCCGCTTCTAATTTATTTGTTTCAAAGGCGACCACGAAAACACGAGTCCTTTTAGGAGGCCGTATGATGGTGGATTGTCTATTCAGGTATGAAGAGGCGATTTCTCTCAAAAAGTGTTATTTGCCTTTTTTTGCTCATTTCAAACAACATATCGTAATCGACATTGATGATATGGGATATCAAGTCTAACTTGTCACTATTAAGCCATGCTGCTTCTTTATCAAGAAATCCCGCATTTGTCTTTTCAATATTAAGGAGAGGCATTATCGCATTGAGGATCGGAGGGAATGCTTTTCGCCTTCTCTCGTTTTCCTTGATCATTTTCATAAAAGTAAAGCAAATTATGGGGATTACCAAGAATAAGGGCTGTTAGTTGTTAGAAGAACCTTATTTTTGTATCAACGAATATAGAGATGAAACCGATAATGAGCCTTTGAGGTTTTGGAGGTGAACTTCTTCTGTTTTACCAACACGCTATAATTTTTATGGAAGGATGGAACATTAAAATCAGCATTAATTTGAAAATCCTCCTCAGCCATCGTCCAAGGAGGATTCGGATTTACTGCTTTGTTTTTTCTTCGGCGCTTTCGGCAGCAGGTGTTTCTTCACTTGTAGAGTTGGGATCGGATGAGGGGCAATCTATTGTTGATTCTTCGTCCGTGTCCTTCTGCTCTTCATCTTCTTTCTTTTCTTCGGTAGTCTCTGCTGTGACAGGCACGATGGAGGCCGATGTGTCTTCCGTTCCGTCGGCAAGGACAGGGATTCCCTTCTTGGCTTTGATGTAGCCATAGCTTGCCAGGATGACGGAAGAGAGGAGGTAGCCAAGAATCAATCCCGCAGCGGCACCGAGGAAGGAGGACATTTCACCGTCGGTGACGAACTTGGAAGAATCCGAATAGGTAATGGCAAGGGGCTTGGAGGAATAGAGAATGTTGTAGACCTCATTGGCTTCTTCAAGGGACTGATCCAGCCTTTCAACGTAGGCATCCATCTCGGAGACGAAGGCAAGGCAATTCTCACGCCACTGGATGTCGTCTTCCGACGTGCCAAGCAGATGTTGGATGGCGCCGTTGTCAAGGGCGGGGTCATAGTTTTCGTCCGTAGGAAGATAGAACTCGACAGCGTAGTAGAAGGACTGACTTTCGTCGGCAATGGTGCGGTAGCCCAAGGATGTCAATTCTGCGAGGATTTCCTGTTGTCTTTGCAAATGGGTGGTGTATTGCGTCATGTATTGCGTATATTGATCCTGCATGGAGCTGGAAGCCGTACCGCTTTCGATGGAAGGACGAAGACCATTGAGACCTTCGAAGGCGATGGCCATGGAACGGGAAGTGTCGTCAAGACGCCTTGTCAGGATGGAACCGTTTCTTATGCAAGAATTGACTGCCGAGCTGATATTGCTTTCCGAGAAGCGGACGTAGTTGAAGAGATCGGCTTCATCTTGCAGATCTTGGAAGATCGTTCCGCTGCTACCGTTTTGGGAAGCGTATTCCGCACGGAAGCCATTGTTGTAGACTTCTCGGAGTATCTGGCCTTCGTTTACTTCCGTCGTCGACTCGAACTGGTCGAGCAATTCCGTATAGAGGGAGTCGATGGCCTGATATTGCGTGATCAATTCCCCGAGAAGCGAAGAAGGGGTCAGGCTCGTGTAATTGGTTGGAATGTTGGAAATGAGGTGATTGGTGGGAATCTTGGAGATGGCCTCGTCATAGGTGCTTTGGATAAGGGCTTCGACGAAGGCAGAGACATTTTCGGTGGAACCGAAGGCGCCTGTCGAACAGGTTATGACGTATTGGAAGCTTCCTCTGTCAGCCGTGACGCTTTCGCCATTGGCGTTTGTCGTCGTATCGAGACGGATGCTGATGGCGTTGTCCTCCACGATTTCCTTTGCGTCCAGGAAGGAGAATATAAGATTTCCTTCCTCATCCTTCGTGTTTTCGATGACCTTTTCGATATTGGAAGAGGAGATGATGTCATACATGGAATAGGAGGAGCCATCGAGATACTCGATTTCGGTCGTGGAATTGTTGCTATCCCGAGTGACTGTCAAGGGTAATTCGAGACGGACATGGGCCGTGCTGACGGCATGGCCGGGATTCCACCATAAGGAAATCAGAAGATAGCCGATGATGGCGAATACCAACGTGATTCCGAGAATCCAGTATTTGAAAACATAGACGAAATGGCAATAATCGCTCCAGGTGAAGTGTCTTTTTCCATCGTCATCGTCGTTCTTGAAGATGATGACCTGATTGTTTTCTTTGGGATCCATGGAATAACCTCCTTAGGCAAAATAAAAAGGGGAAAAGCTATATATAAATAATACCACAGAACGAAATAATCAAAGATTGCGATAGCGCTCCATCCACTTTCGGTATTCGCCGTTTTCGACATGACGGAGCCATTCCTGGTTTTCGAGATTCCAGCGGATCGTTTCGGCAATGCCGGTTTCGAAATCATATTCTGGTTTCCAGCCAAGTTCCTGTTCGATTTTGTTCGTGCAAAGGGCATAGCGTCTATCATGGCCCAGACGGTCCTTGACGTGCACAATCAAGGCGTTGTCTTTTTTGAGGGTTTTCAGAATCGTTTCGACAATCTGGATGTTGCTTCTTTCGATATGTCCGCCGACATTATAAATCTCTCCGTCTCTTCCTTTTCTGACGATAAGATCGATGGCTCGGCAGTGGTCGAAGACATGCAGCCAATCCCTTATATTCCTGCCATCACCATAGACAGGAAGCCTTTCGTTCCTTCTGGCCTTCTGTACCATGAGGGGAATCAGTTTTTCCGGGAATTGATAGGGCCCATAGGTATCCGATGCCCTGGAAATGGTGACGTTCAAACCATAGGTACGATGATATGCCAGGACAAGCAGGTCGGCCGATGCTTTCGAGGCCGCATAGGGAGAGGAACCTTTGATGGGAGATGATTCAGTAAACGAATCCGTCGAATCCAATGGAAGGTCACCATAGACTTCGTCGGTCGAGACTTGATGGAATCGTTTGATTCCGAATTTCCGACAGGCATCCAGCAGGACCGAGACTCCTATCATGTTTGTTTCAAGGAATATTCGGGGATTGTCGATGGATCTGTCGACATGGCTTTCGGCAGCAAAGTTGATGACGATGTCGAACCTTTCCTCATCGAAGAACTTGTCGACAAAGTCCCTGTCGCGGATATCGCCTTTGACGAAACGGAAATTCCCAAGGCCAAGAATGGGATCGAGCGTTTCCATGTTTCCGGCATAAGTGAGCGCGTCGAGGCATACGAAATGGTCCTGAGGATACTTCTTTGTCATGATATGGAGGAAGTTTCCTCCGATAAAGCCTGCGCCGCCTGTGATTAGAAAATTCATAAAAGAGAACTCGAATATATTTTTTCCAATGAAGCAATCATGGTTTTCATATCAAACTTGGCTGAATAATGATTTTGATGCTCATAGTGATGGGAAAGAGTAGAAATTTTATCAATCCATTTTGCTTTGTCTAAAGGAAGGAAAATAGAACTGCCAATATTTGATTCCGTGGTTATTGTGTCTGAGGCAAAACAAATCAACCCCGATGATTGTGCCTCGACCAGTGAAAAAGGAAGACCTTCGTATTCGGAAGGAAGAACAAAGAAATCAAATGCCGAATAGTAATTCTCGATATCTTCTTGGGGTGGGAGGAATATGACTCTTTCTTTCGTGTTGTCGCTGATTGGCAGAGAATGGAGATAGTCGTTTTCGGAAGACCCTATACATAACAGATGGTAATTTGATGGAAGCTCATTGAGTACTTGAATGGAAAAGGCCTGATTCTTTTGAGGACAAATGCGACCGACTTGGCCAAGCAGTATGTCGTTTTCTTCAAGACCTAGAGATGAACGAATTCTGTTTCTTTCGGAAATATTGAACCTGAAACGATCGAAATCCATTCCGTTATACACTGTGGTGAAGTTTTTTCTTTTGAAAAGCGAAATACCGGCCATATCTGAGCAGGCGAGGCGGACATTTGCCTTGTTCTTCCCAAAAGCATAAAGAATCGAGTTTCGAATCCTATGCGAAAAAACATCTGCGAGACGGGTCGCATGGGAATGGAGAATCCGTATGGGAACACGAGTCTTTTTTGATAGACCGAGATAGAGGAAGGCCATATTTGGGAGGTTGCAATGGACGGCGTCATACTGCTTTTGCCTTAAAAGGGAGAGAAACTGCTTTCTCAGGTTAATGAAATTCTTATACTTCAAGGTGCCAAAGTAATAAATGGAATCATTGTTTTCTTCGATTGTCTTTTTATAATCAGGGGCCAACTGGGGTTTATGAACCAAAAAATCAATTGAGAACAAGTCATGATTGATATTCCGATAGACGTTCATGGCAAAGGTGCAAACACCATCGGAATGGTTCATTCCGGGGATGATCATCAATATTTTTTTCTTGCTAGTCATTTGGCATCAATCCCTTAGGAATTTCGTATAGATCAGTTTTCGTATGAAATTCGGAGACAAAGACACAACGAGGCTCGCAATGGAAGACTTGAGGAATTGGCCAAAAGACATGAATCCAATTCTCCTGAAATGGTGTTTGAGTTTCAAAATGCTCTTGCAATATTTCCACCCTCCGCGTCGTTTGTAGAAATCCAAGCTGGTCCTCATAAACACGAGATTGTCCTGAATGTTATAGCAAGGAATGTCTGCCATTATGAATCGAGACCACAATTCGTAGTCCTCGCATAAATGCCAACTTTGATAGTTGCCGACAGTCAAAACATCTGCACGATAGAACATTGTTGAAGGGGCGATGAAAGGATTTCTTGTCCGGGAATACTCACGAATTTCTTCGTTGGTCTCGGGCATCTTTCGCTTCGAGACAACATTGTCTATGGAATCGATGAATTCTATTGTGTTGGAACCGACAAAGCGAATTTCCGGATGGCTTTCCAAAAAGGATAGCTGTTGTTCAAATCGTGTCGGACATGCGATATCATCCGAGTCCATGCGCGCAATCAAATCGCATTGGCAGTTCTCTACGCCTAATTTCAATGCCAATCCCAACCCTTGATTCTGCTTTGTCTGGATAGTTTTGATAAAGGGGTATTCTTTCATATATGTATCCAGAACTTTTTTTTGAGCATCGGTAATAGGCCCATCTTGGACAATGACGAGCTCATCCGGAGCAAGAGTTTGGTCGACTATGCTTTGTATTGCTTGCGCAAAGAAATCGGGATTGTCTTTGATATAGACTGCCATCAAACAGGAAATTGTCATGATTTAAGTATAGCACAACGAAGCGCGCTTAATGAGACGGGATGGGATTCCAATGAATCTACGAAGAAGCAAAGGGAAAGACTTGGTTTGAAGAAGACAGCCTCGATTCTTTAGAAAAAGAACTGATATGGCAAAGGATCGAATGTGTTGTTCAGAATGCTTTGGGCAATAAAAATCAAACATAAATATCCGGCAATACATATTATAAGTGCGTTGTAGCGGATGCTGCCTTGCCTGAGAGCGACAGTCGTGCTTTGAAAAGGAAAATTAACATGGAAATTGCGGAGAATATCAAAAGCGCTTTGAGGCAGTTTCTCGCAGTTTTTCTGCATTAGGTCACATAGATAAGGAATCAGAACGATATCAAAGCCTGAGACGATTCTATAGGTTCGGATGAACAGTTCTCCATTGCCGGTCATCAGGTTTAGAAGGAGACAATAAATAACGAACAATTTGAAGACCAAAAAGATATTGAGGATTCTATTGAAATTGAATTTGGACTTATAGATTGCAAAGCCGGTGACAATAAGTTCATATGGAATCGTCACGAACTGTTTTGTTTCTATTTCATAGCCGGACATATCGAAAAAGTAACCGTATTTCGTATAGGAGGTGACAAAGAACTTAAGCAGTTGCAGAAGGATAGGAGAAATAATGACCGCCAAAAAGAAAAGGAAAATGAACGTTTTTCTTTTCAAATGAATGAAAAGATAATAGAACAAGAAAACCCAGTAAATCAGACAGGAAAGATGGAAGAGAGGGGTAATCAAAATAAAGATAACTCCAATGAACTTTTTTGGAGATTTTCCAAACCACAATAGTGCAAATCCCAGCAAGGCAAGAGCAAAACCGCAGGCTTGCCTTATGTTCGAAAGAGTCCAGAAATATGTGGAGGTAAACAGAAAAATCAAAAGCGAGAAAGTGATATTTCTTCCTCTAATGAATATGGCAAGAACTATTGGAATCAAAACGATAAAAGAAGTGACAATGAAGAAAAACTGCGGGAAAAGCTGGAAGCGATACATGATCGTCAGGATAAACTGAAAGAATATTTCAGTGTCTGGAATGCTTCCTTTCAGTGAGCTTTCGATCATGGGCATATAAGTGTAGCTGTAATCCATGCCGACGTCATAGCGCAAAGCGCTGACGAGCAAGAGGGGCAGCAACACGCCCAAAAAGCAAGCCACAGTCTTAAAAATATGATTTCTGCCAAACTGCTTTCTTTTGATGGCAATATCCGTCAATAAAGAGGAAAGTAAGGAAAAAGAAAAAGCAATAAAATAAATCATGATATAATCAATTATACTTTATCTGACACTTAGGGGAAACATTGATGAAACTTCTCACGATTTCCATTGCGGCATATAATGCCGAAGAATATTTGGCAAATTGCCTAGAGTCGTTGGTTAAATCAAAATTTCTGAATGAAATAGAAATAATCGTCGTCAATGATGGGTCGAAAGACAACACCAAGGATATTGGCGAAGAGTACGCAAGAAAATATCCTTATTCAATTTGCGTCATCAATAAAGAAAATGGTGGTTATGGATCGACAATAGAAGCGTCACTTTCCCGTGCAACGGGGAAATATTTCAAGCTCTTGGATAGTGATGATTATTTCTCAACGGAAGGGCTGGATGCCTTGATATCCAAGCTGGCGGAAAGCGAAGCTGACACAGTCATTACAAAAACCGTTGTCTTTCGGGATGGAAAACATCAATCCGGCTGGAAATACGGAAGTGATTTGATTTTTGACGGCAAGGAGCATGATATTCCTCAGAACTATGACTTGAGTTTGACCATGCATTCTCTTTGCTTTCGAACTTCCTCGCTAAGGGATTATGGCCAAAGGAATCTTTTCCCAAAACACTGCCTATATACCGATGCCCTGTTTTCTTTCCTCGGCTTGTTCCATTCAAGAAGCTATGTCGCTTTGGACTTCCCAGTCTATTTTTATTGGGTTGGAAGACCGAATCAGAGTGTTGATCTCAAAGTGAGTCTTAAACACAATTCGGATCGCCTTCATGTTATCGAAAGTATCTTTGGTTTATTGAGAGATCAAGCATTGCCAAATATCTTTGCCACGGGCGTACTCAGTTTCCTTTTAAGAGACTATATGGCAATGGTTTTGTCTCTCCAGTCTTTTAAAGAAGCTTTTGAACAAAAAACAAAGCTTATAAAGCAACTCTCTGAATATGAAGAGATTGTCGAACAACTGAAAAAGCGGAACGCCCAATGTGAAAAGGTCTTCAAAACAATCTATGCTTCCAAAAATTACTTCTTGTTCCTTTGGATTGCGAAACACATAAAGAAGAATCGAGTGACGATTTTTGTTAAAGAACGGATTCTCGGGAAATAGTGTCTTGAGGTATAGTTTCATTAATAGTCATGAATTCCATTTTTGCGAAAAAGGATAAGGGCAACAAGCAAAACCTAAAATTGAATGTCATATTCAATGCGATTTATCAAGTTCTTATCTTGATAGTTCCTTTAATAACGACTCCTTATATTTCGACCGTTTTTACTTCGGATATTGTTGGTTCTTATTCTTATGCGTACTCCTTTACCCAGTATTTTACTTTGTTTGCCGACTTCGGATTTACAATGTATGGAACGACTCTTTTGGCTAAAGTTCGAGGCGAAAAGGAAAAGGAAGACAATGCCTTCTGGGGAATAATGTACTGCAAGATAATCTTGGATGTCTTTATTTTGATGATTTATTTTTCCCTGGTTTTCGGGGACGTGTTCTTTGATAAAAACTATCCTCTGAACGACAATACGGTTTATTTGTGTTTTTCCTTGGCGATTGTCTCCTATCTCTTCGATACGACGTTTCTTTTCCAGGGGAAGGAGAAGTTCGTCAATCTTTGCATACGAAACCTTTTCGTCAAAATCCTGTCTACCATTTTGATTTTTGTTTTGGTTCGTGATGCGGACGATTATTTGACATATGTTCTCATCATGTCGATTTCGCTCTTTCTTTCCGGTTTCATTACCTTTGTCAGCACGCCCTTTATCATCGGGAAACCGAAGAAAGTTCCGTTTGCCGATCTGAAAAAGCATTTCAAGGGATCTTTTATTTTCTTCATTCCAAGCATTGCGACGACCATATATACGGTCGCTTCCAAGACCATTTTGGGAGCCATTGGCGGCGATAGCGTTCAAAGCGGCTATTATGAGCAGGCGAACAAGATTGTCGATGTCATTGTTGCCATCGTCAATTCGGTGAGCACCATCATGATGTCGCGGATGGCCTATCTCTATGCGAAAGGCAAATACGACGAAATAAGGACGAAAACCAGAAAGATACTCCAGCTTTATTGTCTTTTGTCCTTGCCATGTTTCTTTGGTTTGTTTGCAATAAACGAATATTTGACGTTGGGATTCCTGGGAGAAAATTTCGAAGGGTCCGTTGTCTTGATATACGTTTTGGCTCTTAAGATCATACTTATTCCAGGATCTGGTATCTTGGGCTCAATCTATTACATTCCGAACAATGAACTAAAAAAACGAAATATCTATTTGGTAACAGGCGCTATCGTCAACATTGTCGTCAACACGTTGTTGGTCTATTTTTTCTCGGCAATTGGCGCTGCCTGCGCTTCGGTTCTGACGGAATTCGTTGTCACGTTCCTTTACTGGTGGGGATGTCGGAAGGAATTGGACTTCAAGCCCTTATGGAAAGACTGGATTCTATGCTTCGATGCCGCCATCATCATGTTCATACTTTTGGTTGTGCTTAAAAGTCCGTCGTTGAGTCTTTCCGCTCTTCTCATGAATGCCATTGGTGTCTTTTCGGATCGCGTCATCTATTTCATGGCGGCCGTATTCATGGTCGTGATTGGCGTTTTGATTTATGGCATTCTTATTCTGCTCTTCCGGGAGCCGTTTACCTTGGAATTTGTCCGCAATATAAAAAACAAGATTGTTGCCAGGAGGCGAAAATGAGCGAAAACACATTCGGATTTCAAATCAGCGAAAAGAGAAAGAAAATCTGGAAGGTCCAATTGGATCTCTTTGATGTTCTTTATTCCGTATGCCGGAAGCATGGCCTATCCCTTTTTGCAAGCGATGGTACCTTGCTTGGGGCGGTGCGTCATAAGGGCTATATTCCATGGGATGACGACATGGACTTTATTCTCTTCCGGAAAGACTATCAGAAGCTTTGCGATGTCGCAAAGGAAGAGTTCCAGGATCCGTATTTCTTCCAGACGACATACACGGATAATCTTTTCCGCATCCACGCCCAACTCCGCAATTCCAAGACAACGGCCTTGATCCACGGAGATTATGCGACACATTTCAACCACGGCATCTTTATCGATATTTTCGTCTTGGACGGCATTCTGGAAGATGAAGCCGAAAGAAAAGAGGAGTTTTCCAAGGTCCGCAAGCTGAAGCAAAGGCTGTCTCATGCCAATGTCTCAAGGATAGGCGCCAAGAATCCTTTGAAGCGATTTGTCGGGAACTGCCTTTTGCCATTCGACAAACTTTATGTTTCGCTTCTTGGCGGCAAAGACAAGCTTCTGTCCGAAGTGGAGAAATATCTTGACCAAGAATGCAATGCGGAGACATGCGATCTTGTCGGCAATGTCATGTTCGACGACATAGCGGTCAAACCTTTCAGGAAGGAGTGGTTCTCCGAAACGATAATGCTCCCCTATGAGGACAGAATGATTCCTTGTCCCATCGGTTATGATTCGATCTTGAAACAGGTCTATGGCGACTACATGACGCCCCAAAGAGCTCCATCGGCACATGGAGAGACTTTCTTTGATTTGGAAAACGGCTACCGGAAATACGATGGACTAAGTCGAAAGGAATTCATCCGGCTCTTCGAGAAAATCGACTATTGATCAGAATTCTTCGTGTTTCGGATAATTGGCGTAGGAGTCGTCCAAGGCGACAAGCTCGCTGAAATTGTCGATTTCGACGATATCGGATTTGTGGCAGCTGCGGATCTCGACCTTGAACTTCTTTCGATAGGAACGGAAGACGACGGCTTCCCAGAAATGTTCCTTTCCGGCACGGGAATGATAGACCTTCGGAAGATAGTAGCGTAGCTTTTCGGAGTCACTTTCGTTCCAGAAGGAAATGCCAAAGGCCTGATAACAGTCTTCGCCACCCATTTGATACTTGCCGACATAGCGCCCTTTTTTGAAGAAGCACCAATCATCGGTCTCGTTGACCTTGGCTCCCAAGTAGTTTGTCGTATATTCGTACTTCCGGATCAACTCCGGGTTGGAGATATAGAGGTCGGCTTCGCAGATATAGCAGGAATCGATATAGTCGATGGCCCGCATCATGGAGGAAATGTTGTTGGTCGTGTTGAACTCGGTATTGTCCAGGAAGGTAAGGGTCGGATACCTTTCCTTGAGATCGTCGAACTGGTTCTTCTTGTAGCCACGGACGATGACGATATCCGTGATTCCCTTTTCGATCAAGGCATCCAGCAGAGTCTCGATGATTCTCTTTCCATGGATTTTGACCAAGGGCTTTGGCGTTTCTAGGGTGACTGGTGCCATTCTCGAGCCAAAGCCGGCGGCGATGATGATTGCCCTTTTTACCCGATAGGGTTCCAAGGCCTTCAATCCCTGCTCCGTGAGGCTGATTCTTTTTTCCATGTCCACCTGGATAAAGGTCTGTTGGGAGAGATTCTTGATTTCCTTTAGCAAGGCGGAAACAGAGACTTTCAAATCGTCCGAGAGCTGACGCTGGTTGAATGAAACGGCTTCTCTTTTTTCAATGTAGGTAAGAAGATCAAACTGGAAACGTGTCAGGGCCATAATGTCTTTTTTCTCCTTTCCACTGGCTTTGTTGACAAAGTGACTAATGCAGGCGAAAGAAAACTTGGCAATGACGTTGATGGCAAGGATGACAAGGGAGATGACCGCCTGCATCTCGTAATTGCCTGTCTTCTCATAGTTCGTAATCAAAACAGCCAAAGGCTGGTTGACATAGCGACAAAGGAAGGAAACGGCAGAGATAGTGACCATGGAATTGACGAAGAAGTAGGAGAACATTTCAATCAGGGTGCTGATGGAATTCGGGACAAGCACACGGAAGAAGATACTGGTCCTTGAAAGTCCTAAAGATGCTCCGACCTGCTCATACTCCTTGTTCATTTTGGCAAAGCAGTCCCTGGCAAGGAGGTATGGTGAACCAAAGAAGTGAACAATGTTGACGACAACAAGGATTGCCATTGTCCCATAGAAGAAACCATGGGTTCCCTTGAAAAGTGTTATATATCCGATTCCAAGGACAATTCCGGGAATGGCAATCGAAGAAAGGGAGGCAAAGTGAATAAGTCTTCCTGTTTTTCCGGAAACCCTAGTAGTAAAATATGCCGTCAAATAGGAGAAGATAGTGCCGAAGATGCCGACCAAAAAGGCGATTTCCAGGGAATTGGCAAGATATCTTCCGATTCCTGGTCCATTTCTTGAGGCAAAGAGATTTGCGAAGTTGTCCAAGGTAAAGGACATGTCCGTCGGAAACTTCTTGAAGAAGGCAAGAAGGATGAACGAGAGCTGTGGTATGAAGAGGAGGAAGGCGACGAAGAAAATGCCGATTAGCGAAAGGATGTTGAAAAGCCGGGATGTCGTTTCCGAGGAAGGGGCATGCTCCTCAGAGGTGTTTTCTTTGGAAAGGATGTCCAGGACAAAAGAAGCAATTGCCGGAAGCAAAAGGAAGAAACCGACGATTGCCGCCCTTCCGTATTCATATGTCGAGTTGATTTGTTCGTAGAGATACATCGGCAAGGTGTCGATGGTTCCGGCGACTTCCATCGGCAGACCATAGTCGGAGAAAATCAAGGACATCGATGCAAAGAAAGCGGAAATCAGGGGCGTTCTTAGATAGGGAATCGTAATGCCGAAGAATTGCCGTATTGGCGAAATGGCCATTGTCTTTGCCGCATCGTAGACCTGCCTGTTTTCATATTGGAGGGCGTCGTAGAGAATAAGGAAAGAGGTCGGAAAGGCCAGAACGATGGACGAAAGGATCAACGAGTGAAAGCCAGTTGAATCAACGGCAATGCCGCACATTTGGTAAAGAAGGCCGGAAGTTCCTAGGAAAGTCTTAATGCCCAAACCTATCGAAAGGGAGGGCACAAGCATGGGCAAGGTAAGGATGAGGACGATGATTTTCTTGTATCGCACCTGGGCACGGCTAAGAAAATATGCCGTGAAAAGGGAAATGAGCACGGCAATCCCAGCGCCCAACATGCTGTAGAGAAGAGAATAGAGGATACTGAAATAGAATTTCCTATCGTGGAACATATAGACGAAATCATCGGCGGATAGGGAAAAGAAGAGCGAGAGAAGAGGGGCCAGTGCAAAAATGGCAATCAAGGCGATGATTATCAGACGTATGTATTCCTTTTTAAGGAATCCCTTCGCGTGGCTGATAAAGGGACTTGCGGTCAGTTTGTTGATCATTGGATGCTCGATTGAATGAGACGGACTTTCTCGTCCAAGTTGTCGACGATGAACTCTTTGACGAAAGAGTTTGTGGGATTGTAGTAGATTTCCTTAGGTGTTCCTAACTGTTGGATTGAACCATCTTTCATCACCATGATGCGATCGGAGAGACTGAAAGCCTCCTCTTGATCGTGCGTGATATATATCATCGTCATTTTTCTCTCGATTTGTATTCTCTTGATAAGCTTGCGCAGGGCCATTTTGATATCCGTGTCTAGTGCCGACATTGGTTCATCGAAAAGAATGACATCCGGATTCAGGACTAGGGAACGTGCAATGGCGACCCTTTGCTGTTGTCCGCCGCTTAATTGCCTTGGCTTCTTGTTGATATGATCTTCCAGGGCGACATCCTTGACGATGCTTTTGACCTTTTCATCAATAGTGGCTTTGTCGATCTTTCGTGCCTTGAGGGCATAGGCGATATTTTCATAGACCGACATGTTCGGGAACAGGGCATAGTTCTGGAAGACGATCCCCATGTTTCTTTGCTGGGGTGGGAGACGGGTTATGTCTTTGTTCTCTTTTGTTATCGTTCCGGAGTTCAGGAATTCGATTCCGATGAGACAGCGGAGCAAGGTTGTCTTTCCACATCCCGAAGGGCCAAGAACCGAAAGAAACTCTCCTTTGAAAATATCGAAGGAAATGCTATTGAGGACAATCTTGTTTCCATATTTTTTGAGAAGATTGTTGGCGATTATGATCTTGTTTTTGTATTCCATATCAATACTCCCAGGAATCCAGCAAATCCTTCTTATATTCAGGATCCTTCAAACCAATCATGCGGATTTCCGAAACGTTCGTTGGGTAATTCGGCGTCAAGGATGGGGCTTGCTCAGCATAGATGACATCCGAGGTGAACCGGATAGTCTGTTCATAGTTTAGCTCGTCTGCCAGATACTCGAAGACCGAAGGTACGGCCTCTCTTTCTTGATGCCCTTCTACCATGCCCATGACAAAAAGGTTGTAGGGAGAGCCTTCCTCTGGAATGATGGTTTGGATATCTGGATTCTCGTTCGAATACTGGATTCCCTGCCAAACCATTCCTATCGCAATTCCGATTTCTCCTCTTTCAAGGGCTTTGAGAGGCGCCGAACCCGAAGAGGTGAATTCGTTGATGTTTGGCCTTAACTGACGGAAATAATCCAGGGCCGCCTCTTTCCCAAGAAGGGAAACCATTCCGTTATAGAAACCATATCCTGTTCCACTCGACTTTGGATTCGGCATTTGAATGAGGTTGTTATATATGGGATTGAGCAAATCCTGGAAGCTTTTTGGAATTGGCACGTTATGTTGATCAAGGACACTTGTATTGATAACAATTCCCAGGTTTGTCTTGCAATCGACAATAAATCCATCTTCTATTGTCGTGATGTTGTTCACGGAATCAGCATAATCCGGTATGTTTTCGGAATAGGGCCCGAGGTCACATAGGATACTCGGCTCAATGCTCGATAGTTGTGCTCCGTTAGTAATGTCTACGTCATAAAATATGTCGCAATCGGAATAGGTTCCTTCGTTGGCGAGTTTTGTGTAGATCATGCTTGAGCCGACCGACTGGATGATAATTTCGTATTCCGGGAAACGATCGTATAATTGCTGGTAGAGATAGGTATTCCTTTCTTCCTCGGCCCCGGAATAGATCATGACGAAATTTTCTGTCGAGCAAGACGAAAGCGATGGGGACAGAAGCAAGGAAATCATAGCAATGGAAAGGAAAAAACCATTTCTCTTCATGACGACTTGCATTATAGATGCATCCCTTAATGTTTTCAAGTTAGCTATTATCAGCGGCATGAAGGAACATGAGGAAGGGAAAGAGTTCCTTGATTTCATTCTTTGAATGATAGTAAAAATGTGTTGTCCTATGTGTTTGTTTTCTTCATTATTTATAGGATTATACAGGTTTGCTGGGTCCAAAGCGTAGGATACAAAAGGAACTGGAAAACTACTTAAGTGCTATAAGCGCATACAAGCTTTTCATGCTCGTATTCTCATTGACAAAAAAACGAGGTGTTTATTTGTTTCATCACTCCTTTATTGTCAATTAAAAAGGAAAAATGTGAAAACGAAGAATTAAAAAGCGGGAAAAATGTAAAAGAACATAAAATTATTATCGGAATTTTGTGACAATATGTATTTCGGAGAATAGTGATGAAACTTCTCAAAAGAAAGATTGATGATTTTCTAAAGAATTGGAAGGAAGACAAAGAAAGACTTCCCCTTGTGGTGTCAGGCGCAAGACAAGTGGGAAAGACATCTTCGATCCTTTCTTTTGCCGAGAAAAATTACCAGAATGTCGTGGCCATCAACTTTGCTTTGGAAAAACAATACAGGGATATCTTTGAGACCGGCTATTCTGTCGATAAGATTATCGAGAATATATCCTTTCTTGATTCATCCAAGACATTCCCGCCAAATAAGACACTTTTCTTTTTTGACGAAATTCAGGCTTGCCCAGCTGTCGCAACGAGTTTGAAAGCCTTCAAACTGGATGGTCGCTACGATGTCATCTGCTCGGGATCGATGATGGGAATCAACTACCAAGAAATCGAATCCAATAGCGTCGGTTTCAAAACCGATTATGAGATGTCCTCTATGGATTTTGAAGAATTCCTTTGGGCAAAAGGCTATTCGCAATCTCAAATCGAAGTGCTTTATCAGGCGATGAAGAGAGGGGAATCTTTGCCCAAGGCTATTTTCGAAGCAATGCTAGGGGCTTTTCGAGAATATATGGTTCTTGGGGGAATGCCACGTATCGTCAATTCGTTTGTTCGAAATGGCAATTATAGCGGCACCCTGGAGATGCAACGGCAAATTCTGAAAGACTACGAAGAGGATATCACCAAGTATGCCGGTGGACTCGACAAGGGCAGAATCCTGAATGTCTATCGCAAGATTCCCGTTTTTCTTGGGAAGGACAATAAAAAGTTCCAGATTTCCAAGGTTAGCCATGGGGCTAGAAATAGGGAGTATATTGGTGTTGTCGACTGGCTTGTCAAGGCCGGTATCGTCAATGTTTGCCATGTCATGGCTGATCTTTCCCTACCCTTGAAAGGAAACTACAATCCAGACTATTACAAACTTTATTTTGCAGATCCTGGCCCTCTTGTCGCCTCGCTTGATGATGAAGCCCAAAGCGATCTTAGAGCGAACAAGAATTTCAATACCTACAAGGGGGCTCTTTATGAGAATGTTGTTGCCGATATGTTGCGAAAGGGAGGCTACGACCTATACTTCTATGCCAATGAAAAGAAAACAATCAAGCTGGACTTTCTCGTTCGGGACAAGGACAGTCTTGTCCCTATCGAAGTAAAGGCATCCGATGGCAAAGCAACATCGATGAAGAAAGCCATTGAATCAACGCAATATCCAGACATCCACTACGGCATCAAGCTTTGCAACAAGAACATCGGTTTTGATGGAGCCTGCTATACATTTCCTTATTTTCTGACTTTTCTTCTAAAGAGGTTTTGGCAGAAAGAAGCGAGTCAAGACTTTCGAATATATAAAGCAAACTCAAGACAATTCGGAACACAAGAACCGAGGATCCGTTTTCGAGGAATTCCAGAGGCGGTGGGCATAAACGTCCGCTGGCACAACAACGAGCGGATTATGTCGCGATGCGGCGGAGTGCCTGTTTATAACAGATTCTCTGTCCGTTCTCTTACTATAGTTCAATGTTCAACAATTGGAGTCCGGTACACTTTGAAAGTGGACAACGTTTTTTGAAGTCTATTTGTTTAACGCTGGGGAATGCTTTGAGATATTGAAAAGCCAGTTTGATTCTTCGGTATCTTTGGCTTGGAAGCCGGAAAGGAGCATTGCGCCTTTGAATTGACCAGGATTTAGGTAAGTGCCTGTCTTCTTTTGGAAAAACTGGAGCAATTCATTGGAGGCATGTTCCTCCTTATGAGAATTATCGGGAAGCAGATTTTGATGAATCCAATTTAAGACACGGGACTGAATATCGGAGTCCATTTCCAGGAATTGACTTGGGCGATCTGTTTCACTAACAATCTCGAAATAGCCGGAACGATTGTTTCCTTTTCGACGAATGAGACAAGCGGATTTTAGTTGGTCGATATAATATCGGACGCCATTCTTTGAGACATTCAGGATTCCTTGCATCTGTTCATAAGTTGCTCTTGGATTGTCGCGGATGATTTCCAAAGCCTCCTTTAGCTTTGGGTTTTCCTGAATGAGCAAACTCCTTGGTTTGAAGAAGTCTTTTTCTAGAAGAGGATTCCAATTATGGCTTGACGGAGTCGTTGCAATCTCTTCGATGTTGTAATGGTATTTTTTATTTTTCAGGCAGATGGTGAACATTCTAGGATTGTAGGTACATGTGGGAGCAAAAACATCTGCCAAATCCTGATAGTCATCGAGAATCTTGGCAAATCCAGAGCCTTTTTCTTCCATTAGGCGACAATTGACGAATACTCTGCAAATATCAGGGTTCCTTCTTGATGATGGCAAGACTTTTAGCTTTATCTGGTTAGTCCCATTGGCGTCTTGATACATTGAACCAGGCGATGTGATTTCCACGCGGTCTGGATAGCAATCGACCATAATTTCGCTTCCGAGGATCTTGTAATCCCGATGGGCAATGGCGTTGATTATTGCCTCACGAAGGGATTCATTGGAAAAGGAGCCATCATCTTGAAAGAAGAGGCCCGTCTTTATTCCACCAAATGAATAATACTGAACGTTGTGAACATAGTCTATGATGAACTCCAGCATCTCCAAGGCGGAACCTCTGTAGGCTTTGGAATCGATGACGCGATTGGTACCTTTTGTGATGTTCGGCCATGTGTTACAGACGACATTGGCATTGGAATAGGTTGAATGGTCCATAAAGAGATAGCCGGTGATCGTAAGGATCGAATCCTTGTTGATCAAGTTCATGGAAATCAGATCGTTATCAATCAAGGATTTGGCGCTGTTTCCTCTTTGATAGTATTCGTTAAGCTTCGTAAAGGAAGCTAAAGTGGCATGAACACCGATTGGCGTAAGATCATAATTCTGTTCCGTCATTCTCAGAAGCGCATTTTGCATTTCCTCGATTGTCGCGATGACGGAGCTCTTTTCCCTTCGGACATACATGATTGGGATTCCGTTGTTTATAAGCCAGGTGATACCGTTGTTTCTTTTGGTCACAACAAGCGAGAAAGCTGTTTTGGTACCTTTCGTGACATATTCTCCGATTTCATAAATTGGGAGAGGATCTAGATGGGTTTGTATGATTTGTTCAATATGTCGGATAGACAAATCGATTTCACTGCTGTCGATGCCACAAAAAGAGCCATCGTCATTATAGCCAAACAAGAGTGTTCCGCCTTTTGTGTTCGAAAAGGCGGCAACGGTTTTGCACCATTTCATCCACTCCTTCGTGTTGATGGAGCTTTTGTATTCGCGGTCTATTGACTCTTTATTCATCGGCTTTTTCTCCTCTTTTAAATTATAAGTTGTTCGAATAGCGTAGTCAATGTCGTAGTAGAATAGCGTAGTGAATAGCGTAGTCGATTGGCGTAGTAGAATAGCGTAGTGAATAGCGCAGTTGATTAGCGTAGTGAATAGCACAGTAGCAGGCAAAATATTATGCACGCTAAAGGAAACGGAGTGGCAGAAGCTTAACGGAAATATCAGCGGAAGAATTTCCTTTGCTTAGCAAGAACAGAAAAGGACTTGTGGCCAGGGTCCAAAGAAAGGAAAGGGATTAGCTGTCCGTGACTTCCTCAAAGCCATCGAAGAGGAGGATATGTCGTATGCCTTCCCCTTCCTTTTTAAGATGGAAGAGAATGGCGACTTGGTCCTTGTCGACAAGAATCATTAGGCTAAGGATGTCATCGTCCAAGCCTTCGAGAAGAACATTTGCCGGAAGGGGATTCTTTTCCGGAAGGAAGCGATAACTTGTCGTATCGCCATCCGTCTCCTTTTCGAAGAAGGCCGTAGAAAGCCGAAAAAGGCAATCAAGATCCTCTTTCCAATTCGTTTTCCGTTCAACGAATTCCCCTTGGACGAGGGATACGGCCGTTCTTTCGTCTTGGTAGAGACATTCCGGACCAGTCGGGATATCCTTTGGATTGGAGAAACGCCACGTTCGCATGGTTTCCAGGCCGGTGTCCATGTGGACGATATGCTCTTGCCTTGTGTAGCGAAAGCTCTTGAGTCTCTTCATCGTCTTGCGGAAAGAAGGATCGTCTATTTCCGGAAGAGGGGCAACCTCGGGAAAAACGGCATTCTTTCCGAAGGCATCGATTCTAAGGAGAATGTGCATCGCTTTCCTTTCGGGGACGGAAATCCGGATATCGACGAGCAGATTCTTGTTCTCGTCTTCCGTCAGGCGGAAGGAGAAATCCTTTTCGTCCAATGAGTCGGGGATATCGAAAAGGGCATTGAAGCGATAGGGGATGTCGTAAAGGAGGGCAGTGGAAAAGGGGAGGCGAAAATCCTCGCCGTCCTGGACGAAATCCTTCGCGGAAAGGCCTTTGAAAGGGTTGACGGTTCCGATTGGATGGACAGAGAGGCTTGCATCCTCTTTTTCGACTTTGTTCTCTGACGACAGGAAAAGACGGAAGACCTTGTCGTCATCTATGAAATAGAGGCCGTCCTGCGAACTGGATCCGATCTGGACAAAGGCTCTCTTGCCGTCGTTTCCAAACAGGCCGATGGGATGGAAGGTGTCGTCCTGCTGGACGAAGACCGTGGAAAGGAAGGCTTCGGACAGGGCCGGAAGCAACCGGTCTAGTTCCATGCCTTTCTCCTTTCCGGAACAGTCATAATCCCTGACGTTGCAAGGATAGGCAGGAAATAGATGAGGATGAAGAGGATAGAGGAGACATCGTCCAGGAAGAGGAAGCGAGGCTCCGACAGGGCATAGCATCCCTGCATAATGGCAAGAAGAAGAAAGAAAAGCCCGGCATCCTTTCTCCTGAGGAAGATCTTCCAGCAGAGGAAGAGGACAAAGAAAATGCCAAGCAGGACGAAAAGCGAGCCAAGGATTCCGTAATGAAGAAGGACTTCCGCAAAGCCATTGTGGGAGTTGAGGATTGAAAGCGTCGGATCGTTTCGGTAGATGGAGAAGATGTTCGTGAAGGGGACGCGGGAATAGCCAAAGACAAGAAAGAAGGGATAGGCAAGCGTCGACAGGGCCTGACGGACGATCGTAAGCCGATGTCCTAGTGTTTGCGTATCAAAGACCTTTGCCACCAATTCGGCAAAGAAGGAAGAGAAGTCACCGTCGCAGAGGATTCCGATGACGGAAACGGCGATGACGACCTCCAGGATGAAGAAGGACCAAAGGAGGATTGCCATGGCCTTTTTCCTTCGGATAAAGAAGAAGGGCTCAAAAAGGAGGAAGAGCGTGAAGGAGCAGACGAGGAGATAGACGACGGTTCGGCTATAAAGGGGAATGGAGAAAAGGAACAGGAGGGTCATGGTCAAGAAAGCGAAGAACGATTTGTCCCAGACAAAAAGAATCATGGCGGCCATGAAGCCCAGGAAGACGAGAAAGCCGAAAACGTTCCTGTTGGTGGTGAAGGAAACGATGTTGGGCCCCTGAATTTCCTCAAGACCGATAAGATAGCGCATGGAATGAAGAATGGAGTCCATTTCAATTACCATGGAATAAATAATGGCAACATAGACGAAAAGAATGTAGAAAACGAGAACGAATTTAAGAAACGTCACGAAATATTTTCCGAAAGTTGGAACAAAAAGGATGGCAATGAGGAAATAGGACATTAAGAAAGCATCCGACAGGATGGAATTGAATCTTTGGTATATCGTGAAGCCGGAATAGAGGACGGAACTTTCCGTTCCTTCATAGGAAAAGCTTAGGGACAGTTCGCCATAGGGAAAAGAAAAGACGGAGATGGTCCGGACAAGAAGGAAGGAAACAAAGACAATCAGGCAGAAAAGGATTTTCTTTCGCGGGACCATCCGGTAGCGATCGCGGATCAAGAAGAAGGACAAGCAGAAAAGGATGGGAAGAAGGACAAAGAAAATCTCGGGATTGAGCGGCTCCTTGAAATTGACGTCGATACCCATCGTCGCAAAAGAGGAGGCGTTTTGGGAAAGAAGGGATATCCGTCCGGACGAAAGCAGGGGAAGGAAAAGCGTCAGGAGAAGGAGATAGGCTATATCGAAAAGGTCTTTTCGGGAGGGCAGCATCGGAAAGGCGATCTTCTTCAATCGAAATGAAAAACAAGGCATAAAAGCAATGATAGGAGATTGCAAGGCGGAAAACAATACGTCTGACCGTGTTTGTTTTCACACAAAGCCAACGTGTGGCAGGGAGAAGGGGAAAGATGGCGGGAGGAAAAGGATTGTGGATTCCTTTGCCTTTCCTCTTCTTATTTCTTTCTTGACTTGACTTCCTGGCCTTCTCTATAATTTTTCGGTGATGTTCCGACCAGAAATGAGGTTATCTCTTTTCTGATTTTGGTATTATAATTAAGTTCTACGTGTGTGCATTCATATTTGGAGGTGACTCATATGAGCTCGACTGAAGTCCGGAAGAACAGCAAAGCCAAGGCGAATCTTGTCGCATTCTGGGAATGGTTCAAGTCTGCCGCTTGGCTCCAGGTCCTTTTGATCGTCGGTGTCGTCGTGGCCGTCGTCGTTTCCATTCCGTATATCATCCGTGCCATTCCGACGGAAAGCGACTCCCAGTTCTATGAAAGCCATCAGATTACCTATGACCGGCTGAATGAATATATCGATGGGGGCAACGCGGAGTGCCAGGGCGGTATCGGCAACACCCAAGGTGCCGTCACTGCCGATGGCGACCTCGAGGGATTCGTCCTCTTCATCTACAAGGACAACTGCTCCAACTGCGACAGCATGGAGAGCTACATCGAATCCTGGTACAACACCTTCAACGAGAACTACAACGCCAACCTCAAGTTCTACAGTCTCAACGTCGGCTGGGTCCCCGGTGACGAGGATGCCTCTTCCGAGAAGGAAGGAACGGATGTCAAGGCCTATGACAACGATTACATCTCTCTCGATGAGCAGAATGCCCTGATTAATATCCTTGCTCCGGTCTACTATGACCTTCCCGACTATTATCACAACAGCAGCTTCTCCCAGACCAACGAGGAAAGCATCATCCAGGATGTCGTGACCGCCAAGACGACCATTCCGACGCCGATCGTCGCCCAGTACACGAGAGCGAAGGGAAGCACGGGTGCCTATGAGCCGACGAAGGTCTTCATCGGCCAGATGGGAAGCCTTGCCGTCAACAACAGGGACGATGTCTCGACGATGCTCCAGGACATCTACAACATCACCCTCTACAGGGGTCAGTAATCGAAACGCATGAACGAAAAACGCCGGTCCATTGGGCCGGCTTTTCTTGTTTCCAAGGATATTTGTCTCAGGAACGATGCGCCTTTTCGAGCATCGCCTTGTAGACGGGCTGTGGGACGAGCTCCGAGATGTCGGCGCCTGCGGCGAACATTTCCCTGATGTTGCTGGAGGAGACGAACGCCTGGACGCGATGGGACATGAGATAGACCATGTCGATCGAGGGCTCGATGTATTCGTTGACCTCGTGCATCTGGTATTCGGCTTCGTAGTCCGTCACGGCGCGAAGGCCGCGGATGAGGGCGATGGCTCCGAGCTCCTTTGCCTTGCGGACGACAAGGCCGTCGGTCATCGCCACCTCAAAGCCGTCATAGGCCTTGAACGTCTCTCTGGCGAGCCGTACCCTCTCCTCGACGCTGAAGAGATAGGCGTTGGCCTTCTTGGGGTTGTTCGCGACCAGGATGATGACCTTGTCGAAGATCTTCCTGGCCCTTAGGGCAACGTCGACATGGCCGACGGTAAGGGGATCGAAAGAACCGGGATAGCAGGCGATTTTCATGCTTTTCCCTCCTTCCTGTAGATGGCCACGTGCTTTTGGCCATAACGATATTCCTTCATGGAAAAACCGGGGATTTCGACATTGGGGTAATCCTGCTCGGAAACGATGATGGCATCCTCGTTGAGCCTATCGTTGTCGAGAAGATAGCGGATGATGTCGGCATCGATGGTGAAACGATAGGGCGGATCCAGGAAGACGAGATCGTAGCGGACGTCACGGCTCTTCTTGAGATAGAGGCGATAGTCGGTCAGGAAGAGCTCGTATTTGTCCTTGTCCTCCCCAAGGGAGAGGACGTTTTCGCGAAGTGTCTTGAAGGTGAGCCTGTCCCTATCGACGAAATAGCACTTTTTCGCGCCGCGGGAAAGGGCTTCGATTCCCATGGATCCGCTGCCTGCGAAAAGATCCAGGACGATGGCGTTGACGCTCTTGTCCTTGATGGCGGAAAAGATGGCTTGGCGGACCTTGTCCATCGTCGGCCTTGTGTTTTTGCTTTGCGGGACTTTCAGGAAGAGCCCCTTGTGTTTGCCTGCGCCGATACGAATCATCTTATGATCTCCGAGATGTTTTCCGTCAGATGGTTTAGTAGTCTCCTTAGTCTTTGATAAATGTCATTGTATGCCTTGACGATATCGTAGGATTGGATTTGGTCGTCTTTCGCCTTGGCTTCCTTCAGGATTTCCCGTTTTCTTTCTTCGTCTGTCACTTGGGAGGACTTCAGATAGAGGGCATCCCTTTCCTCGGCCAGGAGGCGGATGTCGTCGTTCCTGTCGATTTCCTTGGAGAGTTTCTTTAGCCGGACATAGATGTCCGAGGAGCGTATCGCGTCCTTGAGGTCTTCCTCTTTTTCGATGAATTGCTTGCTGTCCATGTCATGATTATATATCATACGCAGGCAGCATCGTGTGCAAAGATGCTAGAATAGAGACCTATGAAAAAATTCAAAATCCATACGGACAAGGAAAAGCTTCTCCATGAGAAGTGTCGGGAGGTGGCATTGCCTCTTGACGAAGAAAAAAGGCAGACCATCCTCGACATGGTCGAATACCTCAAGCTCTCGCAGGACGACGAATACGCCAAGGCCAACAAGATCCGTCCTGGCGTCGGGCTTGCCGCGCCGCAGATCGGTGTCCCGGAACGTTTCTATGCCGTCTATCTTGTCGACAAGGAAAAGACCTACGAGTATGGGCTTGTCAACCCGAAGATCCTTTCCACGTCCGTCAAGAAGGCCTATCTGGAAGGCGGAGAGGGATGCCTTTCCGTTCCCGAGGATGTCATGGGGCATGTCTATCGCTATTTCCGCATCACCATCCAGGCCTATGATGCCGTCAGCCAGCAGAACGTGACGCTCAAGCTTGTCGGCTATCCGGCCATTGTCTTCCAGCACGAATACGATCATCTCGACGGCATTCTCTACTACGACCGGATCAATCGCGACGATCCCTTCAAGAAGGATCCCGAGGCTGTCGCCATTTAGTTTTCCTTTGTCCTGTTAGCGGTTTCTTTGACCTTTTCTTGTAATTTAATACGCATACTAATTACAATAACAGCAACCTGAGTTTTCCGTTTGCGGAAATATTGATTTTGATTTCATACGAGGAGATAACGAATTTATGTCTGAATCCAAAAGCCTATTGAGTTCCCCTGTGCAGATTTATGCCCTCGGTGGTCTTGGCGAGGTCGGAAAGAACCTCTACTGCATCGAGAACGACAGCTCCATCCTCATCATCGACTGCGGCGTCATGTTCCCTGAGGACAGCATGCCCGGCATTGACTACATCATCCCGGACTTCACCCACCTCAAGGAAAATGCCAGCAAGATCAAGGCCATGATCATCACCCACGGCCACGAGGACCATATCGGCGGCATTCCCTTCCTTCTTCAGTCCGTCGATGTTCCCGTCATCTATGCCCCAAAGATTGCCTGCGCCCTTATCCGCCACAAGCTCGAGGACAATCGCATCCGCACCAACACCAAGCTCATTCAGTACGACGAGGACACGATCGTCAAGGCCGGTGACTTCAAGGTCGAGTTCTACCACGTCACCCACTCCATCCCCGATTCCTTCGGCCTTTTCATCCACACGCCTCAGGGCACCATCATGGAAACAGGCGACTTCAAGATCGACCTGACGCCTGTCGATGCCGACTTCAACCTCTCTAAGCTGACGCGCTTTGGCGATGAGGGAATCGATCTTCTGATGGCCGATTCCACCAATGCCGAGAAAGAGGGCTATACCTCTTCCGAGAGAACGGTCATCAAGGGCATTGCCGATGTCTTCTCCGAGGCAAGCGGCAGGCTCATTATCTCCACCTTCTCCTCAAACATATCCCGTATCCAGCAAATCATCGAGACGGCCATCCGCTTCAAGAGGAAGATCGTCATCTTCGGCCGCTCCATGATGTCCAACGTCGAAGCCGCCAGGGAATACGGCTATATCAAGGTTCCCGACGAATCCCTTGCCGATCCGGAGGACCTCAAGCACCTTTCCCCGGACCAGGTCTGCATCCTCTGCACCGGAACGCAGGGTGAGCCGATGGCCGTCCTTGCCAGGATTGCCAGGGGAGACCACCGCGACATCCATGTCCTTCCTGGCGATACGATCGTCTTCTCCTCTTCCGTCATTCCCGGAAACACGGCTTCCATCAACCGCGTCATCAACCAGCTTACCCGTCTTGGCGCGACGGTCGTCACCAATTCCGTCCTGACCAATCTCCACGCTTCCGGCCATGCCTCGAAGCAGGAAATGCGTCTCCTCCAGAAACTCGCCCGGCCCAAGTATTTCATGCCGGTCCATGGCGAGTATCGCATGCTCAAGCTCCATGCCGACATTGCCTGCGAGTGCGGCATGAACAAGGACCACACCTTCGTCTGCGAGAACGGCGATGTCCTGATCCTTCTCAATCACCAGGTCATTCCTGGCGGACAGGTCCCTGCCGATGCCATCTACATCGACGGAAAGTCCCCTGTCTCCATTTCCACCTCCGTCCTGCGCGATCGTTCCACCCTTATCGCGGAAGGAATGGTCGGCGTCTATCTGATGATTGACCCGAAGGCGAACCGTCTTGTCTCCGCGCCTGTCGTCGAAAGCAAGGGATTCATTTCCTCCAACAAGAGGGGATTGCAGAAAAAGGCGTCCGAAGTCATCGGACTGGAGATCCAAAGGCTCATGAACTCCGGCAAGAAGGTCACCTATGCCGACATCAAGCAGACGGTCCGCACCATCACGTCCCATTTCCTCTATCGTGAAGCGCATCGCACGCCGATGGTCATTCCCGTCATCCTCACCTATTCCCCGGAGTCGAACGGAAAGGAAATCGTTCGATGATCATCCTTGCCAGCCAATCTCCCAGAAGGAAGGAGCTTCTCGCAAGAATCCTGAAAGGCAAGCCCTTCCTTGCCATCCGAAGCGACTTCGACGAACGAACGATCAGGGAAAAGGATTGCGCAAAGCTTGTCCTTCTTGAAGCCAAGGGAAAGGCAAAGGATCTCTCCACGAAAAGAAAGGGCGATTTCGTCATCGGGGCCGACACGATGGTCGTCTTTAAAGGCGAACAGCTGGGAAAGCCAAAGGACAAGAGTGAAGCAATCATGATGCTTGAGGCACTCCAGGCCCATGAACATACGGTATTGACCGGCTATGTCATCGCCAAGGACGGCGAGATCTTGAAGGAAGACATCGTTTCTTCCGTTGTCTATATCGAACCGATGGATGATCGCGTCATTTGGAAGTATGTTTATACCGGAAGTCCGCTCGACAAGGCCGGAGGCTATGGCATTCAGGATGCCGACTATATCCACGCCGAGCTCCGGGAGGGCTATATGGAAAACGTCATGGGCCTTCCCATCCGCGAGATCGAAAGGGATCTTCGGGAACTGAAGGCCCTGTGAACCAAAAAGCAGCCCACTCAAAGGGCTGCTTTTCATTTGGAAGGATAGGGAAAAGACCTTGGGTCGATCCCTCTGAAGCCTAAAGCGCGAAAATCACGACGGCGGCAACGGCGGCAGCGATGACGAGAAGGATAATCGTGGACCAAATGGCAAACTTTGTTCTCTTTAACATTTTTCTTAGCCTCTCCGCTATTTTAGTCGATGACTGCGGATTTTACAATCTATTTCGCCTTTCCGACATTCTCCTCGAGGAGCTTCTTGAATTGCTCGCTCTTGGTGCCGATGACGAAGACGATTTTCTTGTCCATGAACATGACCGAATCCAGGGTGGCGGTAATCTCGTCCTTGTGGACCTTGAGCGGTTCCCGGACGCTGACGATGACCCGGGAACCCCTTTGGGTGATCTCGACGATGTTGTCCCTGCCTCCGAACTTGTCGGAGAGTTCCTTGGCCGAGGTCTTGACCTTCTCCTCGACGATCTGGTCCTGTTTCTTCCGGACGAGGTGTCGGACCAGGATGGCGATGCCCAAGGCAATCAGCAAGGCGCCCAGTATCGAAAAGACAACGATCAGTGCGATGACGTAGGGTTCCATTTTCTATTCCTCCTCTATTCCGGAAACGGATCTTAGGATTCTCTTTAAATTGTCGCATGGTCGGAAATGGATGAGTCGAAGCGGGTTGCTCTTTTTGAGGGAAACCTGGAAAGTCTCGGAAATCTCGTCCGTCTTCTTCATGCCGTCCAGATGGAGGGAAGCCTTTCCCCGGACTTCGATCTCGAGGACGTCCTCGGCGGAAAGGACGGCCTTTTCGATAGGGTTGAGATAGAGCCTGTTCCTCACTGGGGCGATAAGGGCGAATTGGTAGATGTCCTTGGCAGTGAGGATCGCGGGGGCATCCAGGCTTCCAAGGTATGCCGTCGAGGAAGCCGGCGTTCCGATAACGATGCCGCTTGCCTTTGCGGAGCTAAGAAGGCGGCCGTTGAGGTAGAGGGTCAGGTCGATTGTTTTTTCCGCCTGCACGACGATGTCGCTGACGGCAAGGCTCTCGCTTCTTTGGGAGACATAGGCAAGATGGGGAAGTTCCTCGAAGGTTGGGTCCTTTTCGAGGATGTCGTCAAGGAAGGCATCCAACTCATGGATGGCATAGTCGGAGAAAAAGCCGAGATGGCCCGTGTTGATAAGAAGGTAGTTTCCCTTTCCGCCATGCTCGTCGATGGCGCGAAGAAAGGAGCCGTCCCCGCCCAGGACAAGGACAAGGTCCGGGTTCTCTTCGTCAAGCGAGAAGCCATGGTCCAGAAGGGTCTGGCAAAGCCTGTCCAGGAGGGAAACGTCTTTCAGCCGATAATAGGAAACAATCGCGAACGAGCAAGGTTCCATGGGCTTTTTTGTCTTTCTATTTTCCGCATCCTATTGTATCATAGTTACCATAAAGGAGATTTCAATAATGGCCAGCAACAATATTGAAATTGAAGCGAAGGTACTTCTGAAGAAGGAAGACTACGTCAAGATCGTCAATGCCCTGAAGCTTAGCGGCAATGTCGTTAGCCAGACGAATTACTATCTGGATTCCGCAGACCGGATCCTCAAGTCCTATGGCATGATACTTCGTATCCGCGAGGTGAAGAACCAGTTCACCCTGACACTGAAGGCCCCCATGGCGGAAGGCCTCCTGGAGAAGAACCAGGTCCTCAACGGCGAGGATGCCAAGTGCCTCATCAATGAGAACATCTTCCCCGAGGGCGACATCAAGGACTTCCTGGGCATTCTGCACATCTCCGTCGACAGCCTGAAGATCCTTGCCCAGCTCACGACCGAGAGAGAGGAATGCAGCTTCCGGGATACCATCATCGATGTTTCCAAGAACACCTATTCCGGACAGGTCGACTATGAGCTCGAGTGCGATTCCGATTCCGCCCTCAAGTCCCAGGAGACGCTCCGCCTGCTCTGCGAGGCAAACGAGATTCCCTTCGTCCTCAACACCCTTTCCAAGGAGACCAGGGCCATCAACGCCGCCATCGGCTCCAAGTAGATTGCTTGTTCACGTCGAATATAGATTCACGGCCACTCGATAGGGTGGCCATTTTGATTGCCGAGACAATAAATGCAAAAACCTTCTACAGCGGCATGGGATGGTTGGATGGAAAAAAGGGATGGAAGAAAGTCATTTAAGAACCTTTCCGGCCCGGAAATCCTTTTTGCATTGAAAAAGGCATGACGATCTGCCATGCCTTGTTTTCCTTAGAATCGATGGTCGCAATCGGCGATGGGACAATCCTCGCATGCCTGACGGGCGACTTTCTTTGCCCTTTCGAAGATTTCGATCTCGTCCTGATTGTAGCCGACCTGGATTTTGGAATCGTCGACGATGATCGGCCTTTTCAGGACGGTCGGGTTCTTGCGGACGAAGTCCAGGAGTTCCTTGACGGACATGGAGTCGACGTCCACGTTCTGCTCCTTGATGATCTTGCTCCTCTTGGAGATGATGTCGTCGGTCCCGTCCAGGGACTTCATGAGCATGTCCTTGAGTTCCTCTTCGGTGATCTCGTGCTTGAGGATGTTGATTTCCTCGAAGGGGATCTTCTGTTCCTCGAACCACGCCTTGACCTTGCGACAGCTCGAGCAGCTGGGCGAGAGATATATCTTTATCATTTTCCTTCCTCCTTCCCTTCCGTGTTTTCCGTTGTTTCGATGACGACTTCCTCCGGCTCCGTCTTGACGATCCGATAGGCCAGGATGAGATACATGACGAGGGCAAAGGCGAGGGCGATTATGGCAATGGCACAGAGGATGTTGATGAAGTTGTCGACAGTCGCGGAGTCCGTCAGCCCGATGACGAAGGGCGAGCCGACAAGCAAGGTCCCAAGGACCAGGTAGAAGAGGAACGTCGAGATCTTTCCGTACCAATGGGCCTTCTGGAAGGATCTTCCCTTCGCCGCCATCAGGAAGAGCTCGCAGAACATGATGAATTCCTTGAAGACGAAGACGGCGAACAGCGCCCAGACCATCGGGAATTGCCATAGCTTGGCGCAGAGGGCGGCAGCGACGGCGCATTGGAGCATCTTGTCGGAAATCGGATCGAGGATCCGGCCAAGTTCCGAAGTCTGATTGAACTTCCTGGCGATGAAGCCGTCCAGGAAGTCGGTATAGCTGGCGATGACCATCATGGCACAGGCCAGGTAGACATTGGCGTATTCGTTTCCGGCGATGTCGATCGGGACCAGATAGAAGATGAGGAAGAGGATGATGAAAAAGACCCGGACATAGCAGAGGATGTTCGGCACAAGCCAGATCTCGTCCTTTCGGAAGTATTTCTTCAGGACAGCAAGGAATTTCTGTTTTTCGTTGGCCATAGGCAAGTTTCTATTATATCGCTTTTTCCCTTTCCGAAAGAGGGGTGGATGTCGATTGTTCGTCCCTTTCGTAGAAAAGCCTTTCCAATGTCAGTCCCTGGGGCTCGGCCTTGAGCTTGCGGAAACGGAAGCTTTCTCCGCCAAGGAGCCTTTTTATCTCGTCAAGGGCGAGGATGCCTTTGGCATGCTGGATCATGCTTCCGACAAGGAACCGGACCTGGTAGCGAAGGAAGCTTTTTCCGTGGAAACGGATCTGGAGGATGTCGTCGACCTTTTCCATGTCGAAGGCATCGATCGTCAGGATCGTGTTCTCGTCCTTCTTCTCCGGGGTCGCGAACGGACGGAAATCATGCCTTCCCACGAAGAGACGGCCCGCCTCCTCCAGGGCATTCTCGTCCAACGGAACAATGGGCGAATAGGTGAAGGTGTTGAGAAGGGGATTGTGCCTGGTTCCGTTCTGGATTTGGTAGAGATAGGTCTTTCCAAGGCAGCTAAAACGTGCGGAAAAGGAATCTTCGACGCTTTCCACAAGATGGATGACGATGTCCTTTGGAAGGACGCGCCTGAGATAGTAGTGAAGGTGATTCATGCTGAAAGGAACGTTCTCGACAGAATAGGAAAGGGCGAAATCCAAGGCGTTGACCTGGCTATCGAGACGGGAGGAAATGACCGTCTTGATTCTTTGGTCATGGATCATGGAGAGTACTTTCTCGAATTCGCCCTGGACGGTCCTTCTGTCGGGCTGTTTCTGCGTGCCATGGAAATGCTCTCCCGAGAAGGCACAGCGAATGAGGATCGTCATTTCGGAAGCACCAGGCCCATGGCGGCGAACATGTCCGGACGAAGGACGGCAAGGACGATCATGCCGGCAAGGAAGAGGAGGACGACAAGGGCGGCGATGGTATCCCTTAAAGACCAGAAGTAGGCACGATACCGTGTCCTTCTGGCATCGGGATCGTATCCCCTGGCTTCCATGGCATCGGCAAGTTCCCCGGAGACCTGGAAGGAAGAAAGGAAGAGCGGGATGATGGTCGAGACGATGGCCTTGACCTTGTCCTTGAACTTGCCCTGGCGGTAGTCGACGCCTCGGCTAGCCTGGGCCTTCATGATTTGGTTCGTCTTGTCGAAGAGATAGGGGATGAAGCGAAGGGCGAGGGAAATCGTCATTGCCAGCTTGTGGACGGGGAAACGGACAAGCGACAGGGGATAGAAGAGCCATTCCAGGGAATAGGTCATGTCCATCGGCTTTGTCGTCGAGGTGAAGATGTTGGTCATCATCAGGACGAGGATAAGCCTCAGGAGGATATAGCAGACGTTGATGATGGTCGAAAGGTGGACGTCGATGCTGCCGACGGAGAAGAGAACCATGCTTTCCTCCGTTGCCGAGCTGGGAAGGAAGATGTTCAGGACCAGGAGGAAGAGGATCATGATCCAGAGGGCCTTGAGCGAACGGAAGAGGAGGAAGAAGCTCGTATGGGCGACGAGGGTCAGGACGAAGAGGAGGACGAAGATGCCGCCATAGACGACCAGGTTCATGTAAGGCGTCCCATAGGAAAGGAAAACGGAGACAAGGAGGACGATGAGGGAGATGAGCTTGATTCGCGGATCGATGCGATGGATGACGGTATCGTAGTTGTTGAACTTGCCAAGGGTCATTGTCATGCCGTTTTCCCTCCCCGGACACGGATGATCTCGTCGGCAAGGCTATCGCAGTCCTTCACGCGGGAAAGGTCGACAGGAAGGCCGTTCTTGATAAGCTCCTGGGCAAAGGAGAAGACCTTCGGCGGTTCGATTGCCGAATCGGCAAGATATTTCCCGCTTGCGAAAAGCTCCAGCGGCGTGGAAATCGAGACGATCTCTCCGTTTTCAAGGACGACGGCCTTCTTGCAGTGCTTGAGGACGACGTCCATGTTGTGGGTGGAGAGGATGATGGACGTCCCCGAATCGTAGATTTTCCTCAGCAGGGCAAGGAGGCTTTCCTCTCCACGGCAATCCAGGCCGACAGTTGGCTCGTCCAGGACCAGGACATCTGGATTCATGGCAAGGATGCCGGCAATGGCAACGCGGCGCTTCTCCCCGCCGGAAAGCTCGAAGGGAGAGCGGGAATAATAGCGTTCGGGAATCCCGACGAGACTTAGGGCTTCCTTTGCCTTCTTCTCGCTTTCTTCGGCAGTGGAACCGAAGTTCTTCGGTCCGTAGCAGACATCCTCGAGGACGGTCGTCTCGAAGAGCTGGTATTCCGGGAACTGGAAGACGAGGCCGACGCGTTTCCGGAGGGCCTTGACTTCCTTGAGTTTCTTCTTGTGCTTCTTCTTCATGGCCTTCTCGTCGACGACCTGCTGTCCCTTCTTCTCCTTGTAGACCAAAGTCATGTCAATGACCTGACCACAGATGTCGATGCTCCCGGAATCCGGAAGAAGAAGGCCGTTGAGATGCTGGATGAGGGTTGACTTCCCCGATCCCGTCTTTCCGATAAGGGCCGTATAGCAGTGGTCCTCGAAAAGGAGGTTGATGTCCTTTAGGGCTTCCTTTTGGTTCGGGGAACCCTTGTCATAGGTATAAAAGATGTTCTTGATTTCTATTGGCATATTTTCTTGATCAACTCCTCTTCGTCATCGACCGATGAAACAGGGAACCCTTTGTCATTGAGGGCATGGATGAGCTTGTGGGCAAAAGGAAGGTCCAGGCCCATTTCCTTGAGTTCCTCGTCCCTGGAAAAGACGACCGATGGCCTGTCATCCATGACGAGTTTTCCCTGGGAGAGGACAAGGACCCTGTCGGCCCCGTAGGCTTCGTCGATCTCGTGGGTGATATTGATGATGGTCATGTCCTTCTCTTCCCGTTTCCTTTCGGCGATGATGTTTTGGATGTCCTTCTTTCCCTTGGGATCGAGCATGGCCCCGGCTTCGTCGAGAATCAGGATCTTGGGATGCCTGGCAATGGCGCCGGCAATGGCGACCCGTTGCTTTTGTCCGCCGGAAAGGTTGGAAGGCTCGCTGTTGAGATAGTCCAGCATGCCGACCTTGGCGGCACAATCCTTGATGATATTGTCCATGTCTTTTGTCGGGACGCAGGCGTTCTCAAGGCCGAAGGCAATGTCGTCCTTGACGGTCGCGCCGATGAATTGGCTATCGGGATTCTGGAAGACAAGGCCGACGTCCTTTCTCAGGAGGACGGCATTGTCGTCCGTCATCGGGACGCCGAAAAGATAGATGTCTCCCTTGTCCTGGGCAAGGATGCCATCGATCAGCTTGGCTAGGGTCGATTTTCCCGATCCGTTGTGCCCGATCACGGAGACATGCTCGCCCTTCTTGATGTCGAAGGTGACGTCCTTCAGGCAGGGATGCCCCTTTTCATAGGAAAAGGTCAGGCCCTTGAGGAAGATGGCGGAATCCTCGGGGATGGTCGGGTCCCTTTTCAATAACTCATTTTCTTTTTCCTTGGTTCTCATCTCTTCTGTCCTTGATGTAGTGAATGATACGATAGGCCCAATACGCGACAAGGGACAAACCCAAAAGGCCTCCCCAAATGCCAAAGACGATGCTCCCGTATTCGAATTTCGTGGAATTGACGATGCCATAGAGAAGAATCAGGACCATAAGATAGCAAAGGATGATGACGGTCGTCGCAACCAGGCTCTTTCGAAGCGGAAAGGAGGATCTGTCCTTGAATGTCATCTAGAAACGGATCTCCGGTATCTTTCCCTCATAGGGGACATAGACGATTCCCGCCATGTCGAGCATCCTTCTTGCCGCGACCTCGTCGTCCGAATCGTGATACTTGTCGGAAAGGTAGACGATCTTCTTGATGCCTGCCTGGATAAGGGCCTTCGTGCATTCGTTGCAGGGGAAGAGCGTGACGAAGAGCGTCGAACCCTTGAGGTCATGGTTGGAGTTGAGGATGGCGTTGAGTTCGGCATGGCAGACATAGGGGTATTTCGTCTCGAGACGGTTTCCTTCTCGTCCCCAGGGAATCTGATGGTCATCGATCCCTGTTGGCATGCCGTTGTATCCCAGGGAAAGGACCTTGTGTTCATCGGAAACAATGCAGGCCCCGACCTTGGTGTTGGGATCCTTGCTGCGCAGGGATGAAAGAATCGCAATCGACATGAAGTATTCGTCCCAAGAGATATTGTCAAAGGTCATGGTCCTTCCTCCTATGAAATCGCGGACGACTCCAATATTATAATTAAGGACGAAGGAATGTTCCACACAGCGAAAGGGAAAGCGTGTCCTCTGCTTTTATCCTTATCCCGAAATCCCTTATAATATCCAAAAAGGAGGATTTGCCATGTATTGTCCCCATTGCGGAAAGGATATCGGAGAACAGCAGGAAGGCTATTGCCCGGATTGCGGAAAGAAAGTGAATAGTATGCCTTCCGTGCAAAAGACGGAATCTTCCGAAACGGATACCCATGCCCAACGGAAAAAGAAGGATAATGAGCAGATATTATCCGTTCTCTCCCTTATCTTTGGCATTCTTTCCATCATCTGTGGATTGGGAGGCTATATCTTCATCTTCGGTGGACCGACGATTGGTCTTATCCTCGGTATCGTTGGTCTCGTCTTCTCCAAGAAACGGACGGAATATACAAGCTATGCCAAGATCGGAAAAGTATGCAGTATCATTGGCATTATCGTCTCGATTCTTGTCTTGGTAACGACTGCTGTCTTTGTTGGCATTGGAGTCTATTGGGACATCGTTCAAGGAACACAACCGTACTAAAGCGGATATTTACGGCAATCTGAGATCATTGGTTTAAGATGCTATTGTGTTTCGTTTTTGGTGGTTATGATGAAATTAACAAAAAAAGCTGCCACAATCAAGTGACAGCTTTTTTATCAATGAGGAATTAAGACTTATAGAGATAACCAGAGAAGTAGTCGTTATCCGCGGTTGCTTGAATGCCCAAGAATTCGCTGTAGGTGAATCTCCATTGATGTTCGCCAAATGTACCTTCTAGAACATATCCGCTTCCAACTGCAGTCCACTCAACAGGAGTCGTTGCGGCGACCCCATTGACTGTAGTCGTTCCGTCAGCAGAAACGACTAATGTACAAGGAGTTCCGAAGTAATTCCCTGTCCATGTTCCAATCAGACCTTCAGGAAGGCTACTCGGATCCTCGTCTCCGCCACCTTCTTCTGTCTTTTTGGTAAGCTGTTTGCCACTAATTGTGTAATCGGTTATATCACTTAACCTAATGCTTTCGGAAGGAACGCTGGTGTAGTTGTTGACTCTATATCTCTTTCCTTCAAGTATGAAATGGAAAGCACCGAGGCCTTCGTCGTAGGCTTGAACGGTTTCGGCCTTCTTTTCATTGAGGGTGACGGAACTGTCTTCGCCAATCACGAGGGTATAGCTTTCATCGCTGGAAACCCATGTTCCGAAGAGGAAGGAAGGCAATTCGACAGGTTCTTCGACGACTTGTTCTTGTTTTTTGAAGAGGCTGTAGTAATCTGGGGTAGTTGTCGAAAGCTTGTCCAAGGAGATACTTGAAGTAAAGTAGTCGTTTGCCGGACTGTAAGTAAAGGAGTGCTCGATTCCATCGAAGGCGATGGTTGCCTCATAGCCACCGGTATCCGTGGCGACAAGATCGGTAAGGAAGATACCCACTGTGCCATCAAGGGTGACGGATGTTTCATCAATGACGAGGGTGTGGGGCGTTACGTCGGTGTTCTTCCATTCGCCGATGAGTTCCTCGGGAATGGTGACGGAAACGGCAATCAGTTCCTTGTCGAGGAGGACTTCCTGTTCGCCGAAAGTCAGGCGGATATGCTCTCTTTCGGTGGCTGTAGGCTGGACATAGCTGAAGGAATACTGGGTTTCTTCGACGGCGAAGGTGCCGACAAAGGTGCCGTCTTCTTGTTCCTCAAGGGTGAGGAGGTCAGTGGCGACTTCGTTGAAGAGGAACGTATCATCCTCGTTGAAGGTCAAAGTATAGGAGACATCGGAGAGCGTGCCTTTCCAAGTGCCGACAAGGGTATCCGGGATGGCGATGGGTTCCTCAACGACTTCCTGTTGTTTTTCGAAGGTAACGGAGAAGGAGCCTTCTATTGCGTTGATTTGAAGCTTGGTGTCGGAAATGGTATTCGTCATGTATTCGACACCACCGACAATCAGGGTGTAGGCGCCGCTATTGACTTCTGCGACTCTACCGGAAACACCATCCAAAAGGAATGTTCCGTCCTCGTTGACGACAAAGGTGTGCTCGACATCGGAGGCATCCTTACCTTTCCACGTTCCGACCCATTCTGCAGGAAGAGGGATGATTTCCTTTTCCAGTGTCCATGTTCCGGATTGGAGGGATTCGACCTTGACACAGGTCTTGCCTTCAACGACTGTAAAGGAGAGTTGATACTGTGTTTTGGTGTTCTCAATATCGAATCGGATGACGATATAGTTGCCACTGGCATGGACTTCTTCTGCGACCTTTTCGTCCAAAGTCCACCTTCCGTCTTCCTTGACAATCAAGGTATGCGTGCCATCTGTCCATGTTCCGAACCAGGTATCGTCTTCGGGGACGTAGATTCCGACGCTGGGGTCTTCGGGATCAGGATTCTCCGACTTCTTTTCCATCAAAGCCGTGAAGGAACCGTCCTTGCTTTGGACGCTAAGCTTGTTGGAGACGATCATGATGTCATAGAGTTTCCCGCCGATTTCCGCTTCACAGGTAAGAAGGACGGAATTGACGCTCCAAATCGCGGCCTTTTCGGATTCGAAGGTGAGATGTCCGTCTTGGTCGACGACAACGGTGTAGAACTTGTCGGGCTGAGTCGTGTCCTCAAGGTTGATGCCTTCCCATGTTCCCTTGAAGGCATCGGGAAGAGTGAGGCCATGGAAAGAGCCATCGTTGAAAAGCCGGATGGTTTCCTTGTCCTTTGTAAGCTGGACGTATACCGAGTCATCAAACGGAGACTGGTAGTAATCCACGACATAGGTCGTCGTGTCGAAAGTGACTCTTCCGCGATAGCCGCCGCTGACTTCCTTGAAGTCCTCGACGATTTCGCCAGTGGTTCCGTTGAGAACCAGTTTCTCAGCGTCGACGACAAGCCGATAGAAGGCACTGCCATCGTTTCCCTCCCATGTTCCGATGAGGTCGACGGGAATGACGCTTTCTTCCTCGACACTGGAAGAGGAAGAAGAGTCTTCGCTGCTTGTGATGCTACTTGGCGGAGGCGTTGTCGGCGTGTCGGTTGTCGAACTTGGTGTTGTCGTCGATGTTCCGGTCGTGGAATCGGTGAAGGAGGAAGGCGGCGTAGACGAGGTTTGGTTCTGACAGCCGATCAAGGTGAATCCCATGACCAGCAGGGGCAAGAGTGTCAGCTTTCTTTTCATTTTGTTTATCTCCTTTTGTTCTCTTTATGGATGAGGCTTTATTCTTCGGGAGTCGTGGGGACGGGGACGTAGGGGAAGTACTCGGCATCGCGGATCGTGATCTGGATCATGCCGGTTGCGCCATTGGAGTCGATCATGATGACGAAGGGCAGGCCTTCCTTTCCGTAGCGTTCGTAGCCTTTCGCGCTCTCGCCGATCTTGTAGCCCTCTTCCCCGAGAAGCTTGATGTACTTATCGACATAGGCGACGTTGTATTCGCTTCCCATGGCGGCACCATAGGTGTTGTTGATCGGGAATTCGAGGATTCCGTCGGGATTTCCGGCAAACCAGGTATCGTTGAGGAGGGCATCGTAGAGGAAAGGAATCTCATCGACGTATTCGCCGATCCATGTCTTTGCCTTCATGGCCTCGTAGATATCCGGACGGGCTTCCTTCCATGTCTTCGGAGCGACGAAGGGGGTCTGGAGGGCAGAGAAGTCGATCGTGCTGGGGAGAGAGGCGGCAAGCTCGATATCGGCCTTGTCGGTTCCTAGGCCAATAGTCTCATAGGAATAGCCGGTAATGGCGGCATTGGTGGCATCATACTGGATTTCCAGCGTCTTTTCGAGGGCGAAGTCCCCGTTGGGGCCAAGAGGAAGCGCCTCACCTAGGACATGGACCTTGTCCTTGGGCGAGATGACGGTAGTGGAACCGTCCTTGAAGGAAAGGACCTTGGCGCTTAGGTCCGTCAATCCGAAGAAGTCGTCGATGGAGGAATAGCCCGCCACGCCATCGTCGTAGTATTTGGCAATGCCTTCGTCATTGACGCGGAAAGGCGTGACAAGGCCTGTTTCGGCATGATAGGCATAGCCGGAATAGGCGTGATAGTATTCGTTTCCGGAACCGTCCGCGGTGTCGGGAACGTATTCGTCAAGGAGGGCAATGTCGCCCTTGATGGTCCACTTCGTGGTGACTTTGGGATTGCTTGCGCGATAGCTGGTAATGGAGTAGCCCTCCTCGGAGGAGAAGCGCTTCAAGGCGGCATCGATTGTGCTGTCGGCAGGGTCCTTGTAGACCTCGACCTCATCGATTGCCTGGCCTTCCTTGAAGGAAAGGGTCATTTCATAATGGAAGATCCTGTCCGTTCCGCCTTCGGTGACGTGGACATCCCTGGAGCGGGCCTCGATCTTTGTCAGTCTTCCCTGGCTGTCCGTCGTTGCCGTCATCTCGGTAACGACGCCCATGCCATCGGCGGCTCCGGTCATGGTCTTGACAAGGTTGTCATACTGGTAACCATAGTAGCGATAGGTGTTCTCGCCGGTCTTGACGAAGGCGTCACAGTCGATCGCCTCAAGGAAGTCCGGGACCGAATAGGAAACGCCTTGGGAGACTTCCCGCAGGGTGTTGTCCGGGCCGATGAACTGCTCGACAAGCATGCCTTCCGCGTTCTTTGCATAATAGGTTTCCACGTCCTCGACCAAGGAAGAGGAATCCACGATGTGCTGGCGATTGTTCTTGAGGTCGTATTGGAAAGTGGCAAGAGAGGGAACGGAATAGAGCTCGTCGTCGAGATAGATGGTCAGGTTGCTGTCATATGTCACAAGATCGCCTGTCAGGTAGCCGAGGTTCTCCTGCGTGAGATGCGTGTCCGAGAGGGTGAAGGAATCGACGAAGGACTGGGCATCCTGGGCCGATGTCTCGCCGACGTCCCGGATATAGCCTTTCGTCGCATCGATGAGGGCGCTTGCCGTGCCGTCCTCGTCCGTGTAGTCGGAGATGAAGCCGATGGTGAGGCTTTCCGTCGATGCATCGTAGGTGAAGTAGATGCGCATGATGTATTCGAGGTATTCCCCGAGGCCGAACATGTTGGCGAAGACGGTGACGACACTGACCTCGTCGACAAGGTAATTGCCGCTTTGTTCATAGATGACGCCGACGTCCCAGACGACTTCCTCATGATCGAGGAGTGCAAGGTAGTCCAGCTCCTTGGTTTCATGATAGGGCGTGACGGCCTGGGTCGTGGGATCGCGATAGTTCAGGGCGTTGAGGACATGGAAGCCATCGGCTTTCTTTTCAACGGAATAGAGAAGAGTCTCTTCCTTGTTCTCATAGCTTGTCAGTTCAAAGGTGCCCGAATGGCTCGAGCCATCGATGATGAAGGACGGGGTGACAAGCTGCGTGGCAAGCACCATTCCGCTGTCGTCGAGATAACCATAGGTATAGTTGGTCGCTTCCTTCGCCTGATTGATAAGTGCGAAGATCGCTTCGGACTGGTCATCACCAACGACTGGCGTGGAAGGATCCGTCGGCGTGGATGGCGTGGTATTCGGCGTTGTCGGTGTCGTATCTGGTGTTGTCGTGGTCGTTCCGGGTGTCGTCGAAGAAGGCGGTGTTGTCTGGGAAGAGTTGTTGGTGCAGCCAGTCGTGAGCAAGGCCAGCGTCAAGAGGCTAAGGGCGACGTGTTTTTTCATGGAGATTCTCCTTTTTCCGAATGTCACGATTCTAAATGATGACGTCAATGAAGACAAAAAATCATTTCCAAAAAATAAGTTTCCGTAAATCGTTGGAAAATACAGAAAACAGTCGAGAAAATAGGCGTTTTTCCGAAAAATGATACGATATTTCTATCTTTAAAAAAGACACTCGAAAATCGATGTAAGCGCTTCGAAAAAGAGGAAACGAAGATTATTGGAATGCCTGTTTTCTGTGTCTTTTTGTTTCCTCTTTTCGGAAGAGAGGGATATGCAAATTTTCCGAAACTCTGCAAAAGCTATTCGGGAAAGGAAAGAAAGTCGCAGGGGATGCTGTTCTCTCCTATGGCATCCTTTATCTTCTCCAGGGCGGAATCGCCTTCAAGGATTTCCTCCCTTTGGACCAGGGGAAGGGAGGGATTGGCAAGGATGACCTTCCTTTTCCGTTCCGGATATTGCCTTGGCGTGCAGCCGAAGCATTTCCGAAAGAGCCTGTTCATATATTTCGGGTCGGAAAAGCCGCTTTCGAAGGCGATGTTGGTCAGGTTCTTCTTGCTGTCCTGCATCAAAAGGATTGCCTTTTGCAGACGCTTGGAATTCACGTACTGCTGAAAGGAAACGCCGAAGGATTCCGTGAAGATATGGGACAGGTGCGGAATGCTGATTCCCTCCCTTTCGGCGATGTCCGCAAGACGTATCTTTCCCGCATAGTTTTCGTCGACAAAGGAGAGAAACCTCTGGACACGGTCGAATTTCCTCTTCATCCTGGTTTTCTCTTCTTCCGAGACCAGACGATGCGGAACCTTGTCCAGCAGCAATGAAAGGAGAGTCCCAAGACGGGAGACGATTCTCAGCTGGAAACCTTCCCCGCCCTTGAAATAGTCCTTTCCGGCTTCCAGAAGAAGACGCCTCAGGAAGAAAAGAGCCTCTTCGTCGAAGAAGGCATCGAGATTGCCTGTCATAAAGAGGGTGTTCCGTATCTGGGGATAGTAGTCCATCAGGAAATGGGTGGAAATCTGGACGATCAGGAAGATGGGACGGCCATCCTTTCCGTCTCCGGCTTCAAGGTATCCGTGGCTTTCGTAGCTATTGACGAAGACGATGTCTCCGGGCTTCATCGCAAATTCCGATGTCGCCGATCTTAGGATGGCCTTTCCTTCCAAGAGAAGTGCCAGCTCGAAATCGCTGTGGACATGCATCTGCCGATAGCCGATTCGATTGACGAGGAATCGGACGTGTCGGACCTGAAGATGATCGACAAGTTCGAATTGGTTTTCCATGATAGAACCATACTAAGGTTTCCCAGAGGGAAAATCCATAGGGGACGACATGGCAAAGAATAAGATTGTCCACCTACCAATCGCAAGATTGTCATGTTTTATCGAGGGCTTTGCCCTATACTAGCCTTAATGGAATGGATGCGGCAAGCCAATGGCAAAACCAAGGAAAATCCATCAGGGAAAGGATAAAGCAAATGAAGAAGTATTCCGAAATCGGGAAGATAGCGTATCAGGGCCCTCAATCCAAGGAGCCGTTTGCCTTCAAGTACTACAACCCGGATGAAATCATCCATGGGAAGACGATGAAAGAACACCTTAAGTTCGCCCTCTCCTACTGGCACACCATCGACTATTGCGGACTGGACATGTTCGGCGGACCGACCGCGGACAAGAACTTCGGCGAGACGGATCCCATGGCCATCTATAGGAAGAAGGCCGACTTTGCCTTCGACCTGATGGACAAGCTTTCCATTGACTATTATTGCTTCCACGACGTCGACATCGCCCCCGAGGGAAAGACATTGAAGGAGAGCCTTGCCAACTTCCGCGAGATGGTCTCCTATCTCAAGGAGCTTCAAAGGAAACACGGAAAAAAGCTCTTGTGGGATACCGCCAACAACTTTGGGGACAGGAAGTTCATGGCCGGTGCTGCCACCTCCCCGAGCGCGGATGTCTTCGCCGCTGCCGCTGCCAAGGTCAAGGCCTGTTTGGATGCCGACATCGAACTAGGCGGAACGTCCTACGTCTTCTGGGGCGGAAGGGAAGGCTATGACACCCTTCTCAACACCGACATGGCGCTTGAAAACGACAATCTTGCCCGCTTCCTGACGATGGCCAGGGACTACGGAAGAAAGCAAGGCTTCAAGGGGGATTTCCTCCTCGAGCCCAAGCCGAAGGAGCCAACCAAGCATCAATACGACTTCGATGCCGCCACCTGCTGCAACTTCCTTAGGAAGTACGATCTCATCGGCGACTTCCGTCTCAATATCGAGGCCAATCACGCCACTCTTGCCATGCATGACTTCGAACACGAGCTTAGGACGGCAAGGATAAACGGCGTCTTCGGTTCCATCGATGCCAACCAGGGCGACATGCTTCTGGGATGGGATACGGACGAGTTCCCGTTCGATGTCCGTTCCGCCGCCCTTGCCATGTATGAGGTCCTTCTGGAAGGCGGATTCAAGAACGGCGGTCTCAATTTCGATGCCAAGACCAGAAGGCAATCCAATACGTTGGAGGACATTCTCCTTGCCTACATCACCGGCATGGACACGTTTGCCCTTGGCCTTCGGATTGCCGTAAGGATGATCGAGGATGGCCGTCTTTCGGAATTTGTCAAGAATCGCTATCGCTCCTATTCCGAGGGAATCGGGAAAAAGATCGTCGAAGGAAGGACAAGCCTTGAGGAATTGGCGGATTATGCCGAAAGTCGAAGCGACTTCCCCGTCGAGTCCGGTCGTCAGGAATACCTCGAGGAAATCGTCAACAACATCATGTTCTCTGTCTATGCCAAGTAAGCTATACCTGGGAATCGATCTTGGCACATCCTCCATCAAGATTTCCCTTGCCGATGAGAATGGCACGATCCTGGACACGGAAAGCCGGGACTACCCCCTTTCCATTCCGAAGGTCAACTGGACGGAACAGGACCCGGACGATTGGTATCACGCCTGTCTTGATGCCTTGAAAGAGCTTGGGCGAAGAAACGACCTTTCCAGAGTCGCTGCCCTCTCCTTCTCGGGACAGATGCATGGCCTCGTTATCCTCGATGAAAGCGACCATGTCATTCGACCGGCAATATTGTGGAACGATTCCAGGACAGAGGAAGAAGTCGGCTATCTCAATAATAGCATTACGAAGGAAATACTCATACAAGAAACAGGAAACATTGCTCTTTGCGGATTTACCGCGCCAAAGCTATTATGGCTGAGAAAAAACGAACCAGACAACTTCCATCGTATCGCCAAGATCATGCTGCCGAAGGACTATCTTGCCTATCGGCTTTCCGGCGTCTTCGCTAGCGATGTCTCCGATCTTTCGGGAACGCTCTTCTTCGATGTGCGACAACGATGCTACTCGGATTTCCTTCTGGATGTCCTCGGTATTCGGAAAGGTCAGCTTCCGGAAATCCATGATAGCTGTGATGTCATCGGACGGGTGCGTCCGGAAATCGCAAAAGACGTTGGCCTTTCCGATAATGCGAAGGTTGTCATCGGTGGTGGCGACCAGGCCGTCGGGGCGATCGGGACGGCGACCATCCATCCGAATGAAATTTCCATTTCGCTTGGGACTTCGGGGACGGTCTTTGCCCCCATCGACGACTATTCCTTCGATTCCCTGGGGAGGGTCCACGCCTTCCGCCACGCGACAGGAAAGTTCCATCTGATGGGCTGCACCCTTTCTGCCATGGGATCCCTGAAATGGTTTTTGGAAGACGTGCTTCTCACGTCCGATTTTTCCGGCGAGCTTGAAAGGATGCCCGACAGGATGTCCGATATTCTCTTCCTCCCATATCTGAGCGGGGAGAGAAGCCCGATAAACGATCCGGGGGCTAGGGGATATCTTTCCAATCTCTCTTTGTTCTATGGACGGGAAGATATCGTCAAGGCTGTCGTCGAAGGAATCGGCTTTTCTTTGTATGATGTCTATAGGTCCATGGTGGATTTGGGACTTCGAGTCGATTCCTCCCGCGTCATCGGCGGGGGAAGCAAGTCGAAACGCCTGCTTCAGATACTTGCCGATATCTTCGGCATCGACATCAAGACGATTACGACGAACGACGGTGCGGCATTGGGAGCTATCATCCTTGCCATGGTCGGGGATGGCCGCTATTCTTCCATCGAGGAAGCCTGCCTTGCCCTTGTCCATGAAAAGGATACCTATCATCCCGACAGGGAAAGGCATATTCTCTATGAGAAGAAGTTTGATGCCTATAAGAAGCTCTATCTTCGGAACAAGGTCCAGTGAGGTGAAAAAATGAAACAGATCACAAATCCCATCCTGCCGACGAACGAATACATTCCCGATCCCGAGCCACATGTTTTCGGAGACAGGGTGTATGTCTATGGAAGCCACGACAGGTTCGGCGGCATTTCCTTCTGCCTCAACGACTATGTCGTCTATTCCTGTCCCGTGGACGATCTTTCCTCTTGGTCCTCCAAGGGCATTTCCTATCGAAAGAAGGAGGACAAGGAATACAAGGGCGGATTTGTCAACGTCATGTATGCTCCCGACTGCGCAAGGGGAAAGGACGGAAACTATTACCTCTACTATACGCTGGGCTTTTTGGGGCATATTGCCGTTGCCAAAAGCGACAAGCCGGATGGCCCGTTCCACTTCTACGGATACGTGAAATATAGAGATGGCGTGTCCTTGGGCGACAAGAAGGAATATATCCAGTTCGATCCCGCTATCTTCATTGATGACGATGGCCGAATCTATCTCTATTCCGGATACGGTTCCGTCCAGCGCTTCGGTCTCAAGGGAAAGAAGAATACCGACAAGGGAGCCATGGTCTTTGAGCTTCAGGAAGACATGCTGACGATCAAGGAAGGACCGAATTATATCTGCAAAACGATACACAATTCGAAGGGGACGGACTTCGAGGGTCACGAGTTCTTCGAGGCTTCTTCCATGCGCAAGATAAATGGCCACTACTATTTCATCTACTCTTCCTTCGTCAACCACGAGCTTTGCTATGCCATCAGCGACCATCCTGACAGGGACTTCCAATATGGCGGCGTCCTGATCTCCAATTGCGACGGAGGCCTTGGCGAGGAGAAGACGAACTATTACGGGAACAACCACGGAAGCCTTCTCTGCATGAATGGCAAGTATTACATCTTCTATCACAGGCAGACCAACAAGAACTCCTTTGCAAGGCAGATGTGTGCCGAGGAGATCCAATTCGACGGCCTCCACTTCAAGCAGGCGGAAATGACGTCGCAGGGACTCAACGGAAAACCTCTTGAAGGGAAGGGGACATACAAGGCCGCCATTTGTTGCAACCTTTATTCGACCTTGGGCACGTTCTTCTACAAGGTCTTCCGCCGTCCTGCGCCAAGGCATGCCTATCTCACACAGGAGGATAGGGACAACGAGGAGAGGGAATCCCAGTACATAAGAAACATCACGAAGTATACGATTGTCGGATACAAGTACTTCCGCTTCCCCGAGGATGTCCGCTCCCTGTCGGTCACGATTAAAGGAAGGGCAAAGGGGACAATCCATGTCAAGGATGCCGAGAAAGGCAACATCCTTTCTTCCATTCCTATCTCTCCTTCCTCCAGGAAGACAACGTTCAAGGCGGCATTCAAGCCAGCGAAGGAAGTTTCCGCTATCTTTTTCACATTTGAAGGAATAGGCCGATTCTCATTCTACGAATTTTCATTGGAATAAAAAAGCAACTTATCTATTGTCTAATTGAGATGGTCGCTATCTTTTCTTTGGCATGAGTGCATCTGCTATAATTTCCATGTGAAAAAGACAGAGACTGAAACAAGAGACGAAAAGAAATGGATTACGTTGACGCGTTATGTCGCCTTCGGGGTTCTGTTTCTTGTTGGCCTTGTCCTTTATGCTGTCTTTCCCCACAACGCTTACCTTTCCAGCGTTCCGGGACAATGGCTTATCCGCTCCTTTTTCTTCGTCTCGATTCTTGTTCTTCTCCTTTTCAGGCAGAAACAGCTTTTCTTTCCGATCGTTCTCTATGCTCTTTCTTTCGCCTTTGTGATTTCATACTTGATTCTCTTGGTTCCGATGAAGATCTATTGCATGGCGTGCTTACTTTTTGCGGTCGTCGGCGGGATTGCGGGAGTCTTGGTTTTCTTGCTTAGGAAAAAGGAAAAAGTCCAAAGCTATTTTTCCTGGATCGAGTTTCCGGCGTTCATCTCCCTTCTTCCGTGCTGCTCTTTTGCCTGGAAACTCGGTTTTGTCTCCACGATGCCGTTCTGGATTCCTTCCGTGGTCGTCGCCGTTCTGGCACTTGTCGTGACAATCATTTATTCCTATCGGAAGATCCAGAAGAAGGTGGAAGAAGAGAAACAAAAAAAGAAGATGCCCGTGTGGGTACGAAGCGTTGGTTGGGGAACCTGCGGTTTCATCCTCGCCTGGATTATCGTCTGGGGTGGCCTTGTCACCGTGAATGCCTGTTTCGACTTCTCCGATGGGGAGCCGGTTACTTGCCTGGTTACCGGAAAGGACATCGTCGATACCACAAGATCGCCCCGGGTCTATCAGCTTGAATTCGAGGCCAAGGAAGGGTTCTGCGAGATTGGCGTTCCAAAAGAAACATATGACCATCTGGAAATCGGCGATTCCATCGAAGTCGTCTATTTCGAGGGTCTTCTGGGCGAAGGGTATTATATCTATCCCGAATATCTTGTCTGAGTAGAAATTTGCGTTTCCTTTCAGTCTTCTCCCCAAGGACGGGCTTGCTGATTGGCGATGATTTCCAATTCGACGATGATTTGCAAATCTTCGTCAAGTTCGTTTTCGATGATTCTTTTGAAGAGCTGTGCGACATTGTCCAAATCTCTATCCACGACGCTTTGGAGCGAGCTAAGTCGACATTTGTCGGAATAGACTTTTTATGGATTCTGAAGTCCGTTTTTTTTCTGTCCCAGGTATACGCTTGCGGAAGGTAGAGAAGGGGCATCGCTGCTATTCAAGGCCATCACGACAACAGGAATCATGATGTGGAGGTGTCATAGCCATCTTCGGTTACCCGGATTTCATTCCTGTTGCTATCGTAACCGCCATATTTGTTTTGGAAGTTTGGTTTTACGATGTCGATTGCCTGAAGAGTGAGAGGAGAGATCATCTCATGATTTTGCGAAAGGGATCCAGAATCACGGGAAGGGAACTCCTCTTTGCGTCGCCGATGACAGCATCGTTCCAGAGTCTTACGATATTGTGCCTGGTCAAGAACTGAAGACCCTTGAGGAGACGGGATATCCGGTATATTTCCGTGCTGGCGACAGGAATCCTTGCTTCCGATATCGGAAGATCCCTTCCGTAGATCGAAAGTTCCTCTCCTTTCGTTCGCACGTGTTTTTTGCTTTCATAGTTTTCGTAGAGTCGGGGACATTCGTATTTCAGGAGACTTGGGATATTGTCGTAGACATACTTGTCGACCATGGTGATGGCAAAATAGGGCGTGATCGAATAATCCAATGGGTTAAGGTAGAGATGGTTGTAGAAATCAATGTCGATGATGCAACCATGGATTCTGCCATCCCCGCCAAGAATTTTGACTTCTTTGGCAATCCGCTCTTGGTGGCTTTCGTATCGGGCGAGAACGTCCTTTATCGTTTGGGCATATTTTGTCAGGTTTTGATAGAAATATTCTAGGGGATGGTTTCCGACATTTTTCGCGGAACCGCCGTTCAAGAGGAGAAGCTTTCCCTTTTTTCCTGACATCAGGAACATGTAGATTTCTTCCTTCTTTATCATGAAAAGCTTTTCGAAAGAACGGTTAAATGTTATTCTTTCTTCAATTGAACGATAAAAGGCAAGGTAGTTTTTCTTTGTGATTTCGTGAATACCATCCCTATATTTAAGAAGAGGATTGGCCTTCTTTTTTGCAATCGGAAATGAAGAATCGTCTAATCTTTGTTTATTTGTCGTTTCCTTTATTGATATGTACGACTCTTTGGATGAATCTTGCCTTTGTATCATGACACGGATGTTCCTTATGACAGGATTATTATAACGGAAAGGCATGTCCTTGCGAATGACTTTCCTTGTTTCGATCTTGATCGATAAGGAAAAATCCTTCTCGACGTTATCTGCCACTTAAAACCTTTGTCCAAGGCGGTGAAAAGATGGGGAAAGATATGTCCGCATGAACGCCTTGCCTCTTTCTGACGGAATATGTCTAGGCAAAGAAGAACAAGGCTAGCTATTGTCTCGCGGCATGGCGGATGCTATTCCAATTGCCTATCTGGGATTTCCATTCTTCCGAGCCATCGTTTCCCGGTAAAGTCAATCAGGAATCCTCCGATTGGCGCCGTGATGAAAATGGACAAGACTGCCACTGCCAAAACAATGCCTCCACATTCCAGTCCCATGGACAAGGCTATTCCGCCAATCGAGGCCTGAACCGTGGCTTTGGGAATAAAGGCGAAGACGCAAAACAGCTTCTCCTTGAAGGTCATGCCCGTTTTGATCATGCAAAGGCAAACGCCTATAGACCTAAAGAATAGTCCGATCAGCAAGACCAATATGCCGAATCCGCCGCTTTCCAGTACTGTGTCGAAATTGACGGCAGCGCCAACCAGAACAAAAAGAATGATTTCAAAGAATTTCCATATGCCATTGAAGCCGTTTGACAATTCTTTCGCTTTTTCGGGCAGCTTGAACAAGACAATCATGCCCATCACCATGACGGCAAGAAGGGATGAAATGTCGAAATATTGCTGCAACAGTTCTTCCATGCCCAACAAGAGCAAGGACAATCCAAAGAATATAAGCACATTGATTGGAAGCGAAAAGTTGGTTTCCTTATAAAAAATGACAAGCAAAAATCCCATGACAATTCCCAAGGCGATTCCACACAATATTGTAATAGGCATAAGGCCGACCGATAAGGCATCGAATTTGCCGTTTTCGACGATTCCCAAAAAGGAATAGAAAAGAATGATGGTATATATGTCGTCTGCCGATGCGCCGGCAAGGACTATCTGGGGAATCGATTTTCTGGTATAGCCGGCATCGATCAGCTTGATCATTCTCGTCGAGACGACTGCCGGAGAGACAGCGCCTAGGACACAACCGAGCAAGAAGCCCTCGAACCAGGAAAGATCGAGCAGGTAATGGGCGCTAATTCCGACGGCAACGATTTCAAAGGTCGCGGGAACAAAGCACATGAGAATCGCGGATCTTCCCACTTTCTTCAACTCCCTTAAATCCAGATTCAAGCCACTTCTTGTCAACACGATGACCAGGGCGATCTGACGCAATATGGATGAAATCTCCAGTATTTCCGGCGAAATCCAATTCAATACCGTTGGACCGAGCAGAACGCCGATGACCATCATTCCAACAAAGCCGGGAAGTCGAAGCTTTTCCAGCAAGAAACCTATCAGCCATCCAGTGATCAAGATCAAGCCTAAGGACAGATAAACCATAGATTGCCTCCTTTGGTTATTGCCTGCCTTGTTGGAAAAAGCCGATAACTCTACAACAAAGCAGTTGTTGTAGAAGTCATCAGCTTGTTAAGCGGTTTTGAATTAATCAAGGGAGACTTCATTCCCTGAATTTATTTTACTCTTCTTATTCATTGGTTCAAGGAAATCCATGTGTCATGGCAAGAGGATATGGAAGATGGGCGGATTGGAATATCAATGGGCAAGGTCATACAATGGGAAGCCAAAGCAACGAAATGGGAAGTTCAAAGTCAAAAAGATCCTTTTCCTAATCTTGTTTCAGGGGCACAATTTTTGCCAATAGTCTGTTCTTAAGAGAGTTTTCAGGCTCTTGAAGCAATTTTAGTGGAATATCTAACAACACCACTTGATTTTGTAAGTTATCCCTCTCTTGCATATATAAAGTGGTTAATAAATTAATCAATGTGGTTAATAAATATGGTTAATAAAAACATATTTTAAGCTTTTCCATAAAGTAAATTTTTGTAGGAGTATCGTTTTTTGCCGAGGGTATCATTTCTCAAGTAGCCATATCGTTTACCTAATAGAGCTTCATTTATATAGTAGCCTA
>CASDOO010000007.1 GCA_949282275.1 uncultured Bacillota bacterium
AGATGGTGGGGCCGGGGGGACTCGAACCCCCACGATTGCTCACTAGAACCTGAATCTAGCGCGTCTACCATTTCCGCCACGGCCCCGCAGCGAATTAGTATAGCGCAATCGATTCCAGGATTCAATTGCCACCGGTAAAGAAGGCAACGATTTTATTCCAGAGATCAATCCAGAACTGACAGAATCTTTCCCAAAAGGTCATCGTGTGGGTAATCGGATCTTCTATGCTATCCTTTCTGACGACCTCGACGGTCAAGGCCACGTACTCCTTGAATCCGTCCTCGTCCACGACTTCCAAAGTCATCGCATGCTTTCCCAAAGGAAGGGAATCATCCAGTTCCTCGCCCTCGATGATTCGCATTTCCGAATAGACCTTGTTCGGAAGGACGTTCTGTCGGATCAACGCCTTGACGACGTCTTCCAACGAAGGCACTTCCCCTTCGATGACAGTCAGGAACGACTCCCGGACATAGAATGTCGGCCCCTCGGAATCCTCGACCCGTATCGCCAGCTTCCTTGTCGCAACGTTTCCTGCACTATCGGTTGCCTTGACGGAAAAGACATATTCGCCTATTTCCTTTTCATGCCCGAGATACGTATCTTCCGTCACGACGACGTCCAGGTCACCGTCGATTTCATCATATGCCGTAAACAGACTGAGAAGCTTTTCCCGGGAATAGGTCAGGTCCTGCCGGAGAATCAGTTCCTCGCCCTGCACATCGATGACAGGCGGGACATCGTCAATCAGGTCCAGCTCAAAATGTTTTGCCGTTTCGTTCCCGAAGGAATCCGTTGCCACGATCATGGCCTGGAAGACTCCGATCTCCGCCTTAGGGATTGGGCTTCCATCTTCAAGAAGAATTTGACAATCGGGCATGGAATCATAGTTGTCCCGGATGACAAAATGGCTATCGATGAATTCCATCGAGGAGAAATCGCTGGCATAGGATACTTCGATGGATTCCGGGCTTTTGACAACGATGTTCGGTCCCCTGGAGTCGACGATGTTCATCTTGAGAGTGACCTTGGATACGTTTCCGCTAGGATCACTGGCCCGGAGATAGACGACAAAGGTTTCCCCGACATCGGCCTTGTCTCCCTTTCCGAAATAGTCGTCGGGATCTTCTATCTCTGGATGGATGGCCTCCTTCAGGTTCTCGTCCCTAGCAAGGAAAGAATGAACGAGGAAATCCTTCGAATAGACCGTCCCGAACTGACTGTCCATTTCGTAGACGGGGTTCTTTCCGACGTTGCGCGTATAGTTTCCCGTACAGCTCACGCCATCGTAGACGGCAGAAAAGATTTCGCTCTGGGGATAGACATTGGCATAGAGGGAGACGTTGGAAAGACTTGCCGGCACGTCCGAATAATAAAAGCGCAAGGAGACAAGCTTCCATTCCTTGCGATAGTCGAATGTCAGGGAAAAGGCATTCTCTTCCGCATCGAACTTCATGAAGGAATTGAATTCCCGTCCGCGCTCCGGGCATTTGTAGTCGCCATTGGAAAGCTTCTGGAAGAAGTCGTCCAGACGAAGATCCGACGAGAAGACTTCCTCCTCCTTCAATCCCTCGTCTGTCCGCATGGCAATGCAATAGCCGACACGTCCAAGAAAAGCGGCGTCCTTAAGCTGGGTGATGCTCTCCTCGAAGCGAATCGTCAGCATTTGCCTGTCATCTCCGACCAGAGACAGTTCGGGAATCTCTTCGCCAAGCGGGTTTCCTGCCGTGCCACCGATTTCAAGCACGCCCTGATCGGGGTGGTTGCCATAGAAACCTGGCGGCAGATTGTTGTGGACAGTGCTTCCGGAAAGGGCAAGATTCCCGTTCATGCATACCGTCGGTCCCGCCGCTTGGATTTCGTACTTCGCTTCTCTTTCCATGCGTGGCCCAGGAACCAAGGAAAGGATGGCAACGGCTCCGATGCATAATAATCTATTGACTCTCATTTTCGGCTTCTCCTTCTCATCCTTCTTTTTCCATTGGACGGCAAAAAACAAAGTCATTTTTTCCTTCCATGGCAAAGAGATCGACTGGAAGCGGTGTTTTTCATTGGGATTTCGATGAAAAAAGCATCGTAGGCAAACTTTTTCCGTTTCTTTTGTCCCGACTATGATATAATTCTCTAGCTGCTCCCATAGCTCAGTCCGGATAGAGCGACCGCCTCCTAAGCGGTAGGCCGCAAGTTCAAATCTTGCTGGGAGCGCCATTTG
>CASDOO010000008.1 GCA_949282275.1 uncultured Bacillota bacterium
CAAGAAGAATCGAACTTCCGACCTACTGATTACGAATCAGTTGCTCTACCGGCTGAGCTATAGCGGCATGCGATATATTCTATTACACCACCGGGATTTCTTCAAGAAGAAATTTCAATCCGACGCGGAAAACCATGCCTGTCGGAAAGACGGCGGAAAGGAAAGAACAAAGAAAGCCAAAGGGATGGCTTTTCGGCTATAATAGTAGACATCGGGGAGCCAATTGAATGGAAAACAGAAGCCGCGTCGAACGTTACAAGGACCTGAGACGGAAGATCGAAAACATGGACCGCTATTCCTTTACGGAGACGGCAAGTGCCAAGCGCAATCTTCCCCAGCACGGCTCCCTGGAGGTTCCCCTCGTCAACAAGGGCATCACCAAGAACACCCTCAACATGTCCATCGACGAGCTCATCCACGAGCACGATGCCTACGCGGAAGAACAGAAGAAGAAGGAAATCAAGGAAAAATATCGACAGGAAAAGAGAAAGACGTTCCATATGGAGAAGAGCGATGTGCTGCGCCTCGTCCTCTTCCTGGCCATCGGCCTGATCCTGATCGTCGCAATCGCGCTCATCGTCCTGTTGGCAACGGAGGTCATCTGATGGAAAGACATTATTCGATCGCAATCGACGGGCCTGCCGCATCCGGCAAATCCACCGCGGCCAAGGGGGTCAGCAAGATCCTCGGCTTCCTTTATATCGACACGGGGGCGATGTATCGCGCCTTTACCCTCTACATGATCGAACAGGGAAAGGATCCCAAGAAGGAAGAGGATGCCCTTGCCCTTCTTCCCGCCTTCCGGATGAACGAGGACAGCAGGGGCCATGTCTACCTCTTCGACAGGGACGTGACCGAGCGTGTCCGGGAGCGGGACGTCTCTGCCCTTGTCTCCTACGCCTGCGCCTACAAGGCCGTTCGCGAGAGAATGGTCGAGATCCAGCGGGAATTGGCAAAGAGGACTTCCGTCGTCATGGACGGAAGGGACATCGGGACGGTCGTCCTTCCCAATGCCGATTTGAAGATCTATCAGGTCGCCAGCGTCAAGGCCAGGGCGGAAAGACGCTATCTCGAGAACCAAAGGAAGGGAATCGCATGCTCCCTTGCGGAAATCGAGGCGGACATCGAGAAAAGGGACTATATCGACTCCCACAGGGAGCACTCGCCATTGACGAAGGCGAAGGATGCCATCCTCCTGGACACTTCCGACATGACGATCGAGGAAGAGATCGAGACCATCGTCTCCCTCTTCCGGAAGAAAGTTGGTGAATCATGGAAAGATACGGAACAGTCGCGCTGATCGGCGCCCCTTCGACGGGCAAGTCGACCCTCTTCAATCGCCTGACCGACAGCCGCAAGGAAATCACGGGACGGCAATACGGCATCACGAGGGACAGGAACTACGGGACGGGACACTGGCTCGACAAGAACTTTACCATCATCGACACGGGTGGCATCACCGGCGAGAACATTCCCTTCCAGAGGGAAGTCCAGAACCAGGTCGACCTCGGCATCCAGGAAGCCGATGCCATCCTCTTCGTCGTCGACGGAAGGGCCGGCCTGACCAATTCCGACCTCTTCGTCGCCAAGAAACTTCGCCCCTACAAGGATAAGGTCTTCCTCGTGGTCAACAAGATCGACGACAAGACCCTCGTCGGGGATACCTACGAGTTCTTCCGCCTGGGGTTCGGCGAACCTTTCGCCATCTCCTCCGAGCACGGCCTGGGCCTTGGCGATCTGCTCGACGAGGTCATCAAGAAGCTTCCCAAGGAAGAGGAGGATCCCTACAAGGATGCCCTGACCTTTGCCCTGCTTGGACGGCCAAACGTCGGCAAGTCCTCCCTGGCAAATAGGATCCTTGGCTATGACCGGGTCATCGTCAGCCCCGTCAGCGGGACGACGAGGGATTCCGTCGACATCCAGTTCGAGCGCGACGGAAGGAAGTACGTCATGGTCGACACGGCCGGCATCAAGAGGCCGGGCAAGGTCGAGGAAGACCTGGACAAGTTTGCCGTCGTCCGCTCTGCCGATGCGGCGCGAAGGGCCGACATCTGCCTGCTTCTCATCGATGCCCAGGAAGGTCTCGTCAGCCAGGACATCCACGTCTCCGGCTATGCCATGGACTACAACAAGCCGATCGTCATCGTCGTCAACAAGTGGGATCTCCACAGCCACGACATGGACGACCAGCAGAAGTTCGCCGCCGAGGTGAGGGCCTACTTCAAGTTCGCCGCCTACGCCCCGATCGTCTTCTGCTCCGCCAAGACCGGAAGCAACATCAAGAACATCTTCCGCGAGCTTGACCGCGTCTACGAGACCATCCACAAGAAGGTTCCCTCGAGCCTGCTCAATTCCCTGATCATGAAGGCGCAGCTCGACAACGAGGCGCCCGACTTCAACGGCGGAAGGCTTCGCATCTCCTACTGCACGCAAAGCGACGACGTCCCGCCGACCTTCGTCCTCTTCGTCAACAATCCGAACTACTTCCACTTCTCCTATCGCCGCTATCTGGAAAATGCGATCCGCAAGGAATTCGGCTTCGACTGCTGCCCGATCAACCTTCTCGTCCGCAGCAAGAGGGCCTACGACCTCATGGAGAAGAAGAAATGAGAGTCGCGGTATTGGGAGCCGGCGCCTGGGGAACGGCCGTGGGACGGCTTTTTGCCCTCGGCGGGAACGAAGTCCTCTTCTATGGGCTGGAGAAGGAGGCGGAAAGCATCAATACGGAACACGTCAACAAGGCCTTCTTTCCCGATGTCCGCCTTCCCGACAACGTCTCCTATACCCGCAATCTGGACGTTGCCCTGAAGGACTGCGAGGCCCTTGTCTTTGCCATCCCCTCCAAGGCCTATCGCAGCGTCGCCTCCCTTGTCGCCGAAAGGCTTGCGGGAAGGAAGGTGCATGTCCTCTCCCTTGCCAAGGGCTTCGACCCCGAGACGCATGAAAGGCTTTCCCTTGTCCTGAGGGAGGTCCTTCCCGAAGACAGGCGATACGAAATCGTTTCCCTCCTTGGCCCCTCCTATGCCGAGGAAGTCATCCACGACCAGTGGACGTGCCTTAGCGCCATCAGCAAGGACATCAAGGAGGCACGGCTCTTCCAGAAGATGCTCTCAAGCCCCTCCTTCCGCGTCTATACCAATACCGACGAAGTGGGCTCGGAAATCGCCGCGGCGCTGAAAAACGTCATCGCCATCGCCGCCGGAATCATCGAAGGACTCGGTGGCGGCATCAACGCCCGGGCCGCCCTCGTCACAAGGGGAAACGCGGAGATTCTCCGCTTCGGCATCCGAAACGGTGCACGCCCGGAGACCTTTTTGGGCCTGTCTGGCATTGGCGATTTGATGCTGACCTGCAACTCGATGAAGTCGAGAAACTTCTCCATTGGCTACGAAATCGGAAAGGCCAACGATGCCAGGAAAGTCCTGGAATCGAACAGCAAGACCGTGGAAGGCGTCTATACGTCGAAATACGTGACGGAAATGGCTTGTGCGATGCAGGTCGAGATGCCGATCTGCAAGGCGGTCTACGAGGTCCTCTTCCGCGGCGAAAGTCCCGCCAGGAAGGTGGACGAGCTGATGCTACGGGAACTCAAGAGCGAATAGTCTTAAAGAATCAAGGCCTTCTTCGGAAGGCTTTTTTCGAGGCAAGGAAAAAGGGAGTCCCAGACGAGACTCCCTGTCGACACAACCTTAGGACTACTGAATCTTGAATGCCTGTCGCAGGAGCGGAAGCCCCCAAGAGAAGAAGACGATCAGCACGGCGATGACGACGCTGGCGACCATCGACCAATAGACGATGGTATGGATTCTATGGTTTCGGCGTTTCCTTTCATCGACGCTTTCGGCATTGGCAAGGCGGTACCCGAGAAGCTTGAGAACGGTTCCCCAGGCGATGAGCCCGAAGACGAGGACATCGGCAAGGATGAGGAGAAGGACATAGACGGGAAGTCCTGCACCACCCTTGACGCCGGCAAGACGGCTGTTTGCCGAAAAGAAGAGAAGACGGTGCATGCTATCCCTTAGGAGGTCTTCGACGGCGGGATCCTCAAGGCTGGACTCAGGCAGGTTCTGCGCCATTCCGGAGAGGACGGCGTTCATTCCGCCGGCAAGGCAGGCCAAGGAATCCTCCGGCGTCATCGAGGCAATGTAGTCGGTGATGAAGAAGCCTTCGTATCCCCATTCGTTTCGCGCGACCTCGATATTGAGCCGGTAGTCGTTCCTGGCACGGATGTTTCCGATACGGTTCATGGAGGCCATCATGCCCTTGAGCTGGCCTTTCTTGACCAGCTTCTCGAAGATGCTTAGGTAGGTCTCGCGGATGGTCTGCTCCGTGGCATAGGTGGCGACGGAGTTGTTCCCGTTTCGATTCGTTTCCTGGTCGTTGAGGGCAAAGTGCTTCGGGACGACGTTGAGTCCCTTTCTGGCTGCGCCAAGGGAGACGCTGACTGCCATGTCGCCTGTGAGGAAAGGATCCTCCGAGAAGTATTCGTAGTTTCTTCCGCTGAAGGGGGAGCGGTGGAGATTGACGCCCGGGGCATACCAGCCATTGTAGTTGTCCAGGCAGGCAATCTCGCCGTTGATCTCGCCATAGGCATCGGCAAGATCCCTATTCCATGTCGACGCAACCATGATCTGGGCAAGACCTTGAAGTGTGTGGATACCTTCCGGGCCATCGTACCAGTAGTCCCTGGCCTTGTCGATGGCGGAGATATCGGCAGGTCCCGATGCGCTTGCGGCATAGATGGCATGCATCGTGCCCAAATCGATTTTGTCGAGGAGTGTTCTCCAACGCTCATCATCGTATTCGGCAAAAGCCATGTCCTGGAAGGAAAGGCCTTCTTCCGTGCTTCCTTTGGTGGAGGGTGTGCTTGCATCTTCCGAGTTGGGATTGAGGCTAGCCTCCCAACCGGTCAGACGAAGCTCTTTATCGTCTTCCTCGGTTATAGGATGGACGTAGGCGAATCCTGTCGCATCCGTGGTCTCGGAAAGCCCCGTCTTCGTTCCGGTTGCATAGCGAAGGCCATTGTCTTCGAGGACAGACCAGTCGCTTCGACTTAGGTAGACGGCATCTTCGAGGATGGCTTCATCGAAGCGATTGGTTATCTTGTTGCCGTCTTCGCCAATGGAGAAGGCGGTGCTGTCGAGTTCGTCGATTCGGTATTCATAGACAAGATCGACCTTGCCTGTGGAATCCATGCCATCGGCAGTGGTCTTCCCTTTCTTGGTAAGGATATTGTTGATGGCGTCATGGCTATCCGTTGCAGCGGTGAAGTAGTAGGAGCCGGCATCCAGGATATAGGTTCTCTCCCCTTCGGAATCGTAGGCCTTCAGTTCCTCGAGAGGAACGCTGATGGTGATGTCCTGTCCTTTTCCTGCTTCCAAAGTGTCCGTCTTGGCGTAACCGACTAACTGGACAGAGGACTTTTCGATGCCGTGCTGTCTATCGTAGTCCGTATAGGGGGACTGAAGATAGAGTTCGACGACATCCTTTCCAGATCTTTCGCCAACATTCTCGACATGGACTGTAAAGGTGTATTCTTTCTTTTCCGAATCATATTCGCCTTTGAAATTGCACCATTCGAAATCGGTGTAAGAGAGACCATGTCCGAAAGGATAGCAGACGCCATCCGCATAACGATAGTCTCCGGCGTTTCCTTGTTTAAGGATGACGTCCTCGTAGCGTGTTTCGTAGTACTTGTATCCAACGTAGATGTTTTCCGCATAGTTGAGATAGGAGTACCCGGTCGGATTTCCGCTTGCGTCGACATAGCGGAAGTCTCCGAAGTTCTGCATGACCGGCGAGGAAAAGTTATCGTAGCAGAAAGTGTCGACAAGCTTTCCCGATGGCGTGGCATCTCCGGAAAGCAATTCACAAAGGGCCCTTATGCCGCCGTCACCAGCTCCGGTTCCGGCCACCCAGAGGACGGAATCGATTCCATAGTCGTCCTTGAGGAAATCCATCTGGAAAGGGTTTGCCGAGTGGAGGATGACGATGGTCTTTTTGAATCCGGCACCCTTTACGGCAGAAAGAAGATCCTTTTCGTTTTTGGAGAGTTCGAGATAGCTTTCGCTTCCGCCGCCGAACCTGTCCATGTTTCTCGGTAGGTCGGCTCCTTCGCCGCAGCTTCTTGAGAAGACGACGATGGCAGCATCGTTGTACTCCCTGTAGCTGTTCTTGACGGCATCGGTATATTCGCTCTGCGGGATTTCATCGATCGTCCATGTTCCGGGGTCGGTACCGTCACCCTTGGGATCGGCCGTTCCCCAGTTGGTATGCGAGGAAGTCTTGTAGAACTTCCTCAGTTCGGAATTCATCTTGAAGCCATAGTCTTCCAAGGCATCGGCAAGGACGGCGTCTTTGGTCGTCTTGATCCTGTCAATGGTTGTCCACAGGACGGAGCTCATGCCGAAGACGGAAATCTTGTCTGTTTCCTTGTTGAGCGGAAGGGCATCGTTGTTGTTTTTTAGAAGGACGGTTCCTTCTTCGATGATATCATGGTTTGTGACTTCGCGAAGGTGGTTCTCTGCTGCTTCCTGGGAGTCAAAGGTGGCGCCTTCCGTGTTGGATGCCCCGCCGATGGTCCCCAACTGCCAGACAAGGGCGGAGTCATAGGATGCGGCGAAGCAGTTGAGGAAGATGATGGCTCCGGCAAGGGAGGCAGATACGCCGCACCATATGCCAAAACCGATTTTCTGTTTCTTTTTCATCGTCCGTTCGATGCTTTATTTTTCCAGGATGAAGTCGACGTGGACAGGGCCTTCCGCATTCGTGGTCTTCCAAGTGAATGCAAGAAGCCCTTCATCGTTCTCCTTGGCGGTGTATTCTGTATCCTTGAGGGTGATGGAAAGAGAACCATCATCGTTTTCCGCCCAAGTTCCTTCTTCCTTCGTGTAGTCGGCATAGATTGTGTCGCCCATAGCATAGCCATTTCTCGCCATAGCGCTTCCATCGGCATAGAGGAGACATTCCGCTGCACAGTTGGCGATTGGCGTAGAAGTCGCATCGATGATGACTTCGGCAGCCTTGAAGGTATGGCTGACTTCCTTTTCCTCGCCATCTTCTCCAGAGGGGTCTTTGTCTTCGTAGGCGGAGTCCTCGACGGCTTCACGCCAAGCATCAACGGTCGCATACTGGATTTCATCCGATCCAACGAAATCGATCGTGCGGCTGTAGCTTCCGGCAAAGGTGAACTTCAAGGAGAGAGTGAACTTTCCGTCCGTTTCGTAGGCTTCGATGGGGGGTGGCGCCTTCTTGGGTGAAGGTCATCGTTTTGATACCATCCCTGTCTTCCTCGACATTCCAGGTGACTGCGCTTTCCTCAAGCGTGTTCTTGCTGGCGTCCTGTTGACAGGTCAGACGGTAAAGCGTTCCGGTATTGTCGCTGTTGAGATTGGCAAGGAAGTCGAAGGATGCGAATTGGCTGGCGACCTCGTAATAGCTTCCGATGAACTGGTAAGCCAAGGTCACCTCGCCTGTCCCGGCAGTTGTCGTGTTGCCACTAGGTGAAGTGGTCGCGGAAGTGCCTCCGCAGCTGGCAAGAGCAAGGGCAGAAAGGGAAAACAAAAGGGTCGTCATAAGTTTCTTCATGGTCTTTGAAACCTCCTGTGAAAGAGGTTACGCAGATATGAAAGCGCTTATAAGACAACCGTCACAGAGTTACGGCTTAGCGTCATGGATTTTTTTCGTCACGGAGGGGAATGGCCATGAAGAGGTCAAAGAGACCATCATCCGTTTGTATCGTCATTTGGCCGTCATAGCTTTCCAGAATCTGCTGCATGCTTTTGATTCCGAAGCCATGGAGCCGTCCGTCCGTTTTGCTTGTCTCGACTTCGCCAAAGGCATTCCGGCGGATTTCCCCTTCGAAATAGTTTTCAATCTCGATTGTCGCAAAGGGCGGTTTTCTGTCGATGACCAAGGAAATGATCCGCTTACGGGGGTCGGAAAGCCTTTCGACGGCTTCAATCGCATTGCTCAGGGCATTGTTGAGCAAGGCATAGGCGTCATAATGGCGCATGAAACCAATTGCCGAGCCGTTGGCAAGAACGGTCAGCTTTATGCCTTTCTTCTGACAAAGAAGACGTGTTTGGTAAAGGACCATATCCAAGGATTCGTTGCCTGTCTTGAAGCGGTTGTCATAGAGGGATAGGGCCTTCTGTATGTCGGCAAACCCCTTTTCATCAAGTTTGTCGCGGATGACGTCCACCTGTTTTTTCAAATCGTGACAGACGGTATTGACATAGGACACGGATTCACGGAAATGTTCGTATTGCCTGTTTTGGCTATCGATGACAGCCTGCATTGCGAGAATCTCCGCTTGTTGCCTAGAGTAGTCGAAGATACGCGTGCGAAGGTATAGGACCAGGAAGCAAAAACCAATCATGGAAAGGGTAAGGAGAAGGCCACCGATGGAATCCTCTTCCGGAATCAGGCTTGATAAACGACTCATGATGGCA
>CASDOO010000009.1 GCA_949282275.1 uncultured Bacillota bacterium
AATATTATGGAAAATATCGATAAAATCGGCACTTTTTAGGGGTTTCGTTTGTCTAGTAAGGGTTTCGTTTTGCTAGTAGGGGTGTCTTTTGTATCAAAGCGATAGCACAAAGACATCGGAAAAAGAATTGCCCGAGAAGTCGGGCATTTTTTTGTTTATTTTCGTAAAGCACGCCTTAAAGAGTCCTTCTATTTCGTAAAAAAGGAGTAAGCTTCTTTTTCTAGAAATAGGTGGTTACTTATGTTCGAAATCAAACGCGATCATTATTTGAATCAACTAAAGAGAAAAATGGGCAACGGAATGGTAAAAATCATTACCGGAATCCGAAGATGCGGAAAAAGCTATCTTCTCTTTCATTTGTTCCAGCAATATTTATTGCAAATCGGCATAAGGCAAGAACAGATCATCGCTCTGTCCTTGGACGACGAGGAAAACAAGGAATATCGTAACCCATCGAATCTCTTCGGATATCTGAAATCCAAGATTGCCAATAACGAAGAAACCTTCTGTGTCTTTTTGGATGAAGCCCAACTGGCCATCACCGATGAAGAGTACAAGGAAAAGGGCATGATTGCATTATATGGCATCCTCAACAGCCTTTTACGGCATGATAACGTGGACATCTATATCACGGGCAGCAATTCGAAATTCCTGTCCTCCGACATTTTGACCGAGTTCCGTGGCCGTGGCAACGAAATCCGGGTTCATCCATTGTCCTTTGCCGAATTCATGTCCGTCGATTCCAAAAACCTCTATACAGGATACCGCGATTATTCTTTGTATGGTGGCCTTCCGCAGATTGCAACGATGAAAAGTCCTGAGGAAAAGACTGCGTATCTAACAAATGTATTTAGAAATGTTTATTTGAAAGATATCCTTGAAAAACACAATTTGAGAACGGATATTGTCATGGATGCCTTAGTCGACATATTGGCTTCCGATATCGCCTGCCTTACGAGCCCAGCCAAGCTGGTAAACAGTTTCGTTTCCCGGTCAATAAAGACCAACGCCAATACGATTGCCACTTACGTCGATTACCTAATCGATGCCTTCATCATTTCCAAAGCGCAACGATTCGATATTAAAGGAAAAAGATATATTGGTTCCCCTTTCAAATATTACTTTGAGGACATGGGATTGCGGAATGCAAGGATAAACTTCAGGCAGATCGAGCCTACCCATGCCATGGAAAACATCCTCTATAACGAACTGATTATCCGTGGCTTCAACGTCGATATCGGAATTGTCGTAAAGTATGGGAAAAACAGCAATGGAAAAAACACCCATAGCCATCTCGAAGTGGACTTCGTCTGCAACAAAGGAAGTCAGCGCTACTATATCCAATCCGCCTATTCCATTCCTGACGCAGACAAGATGAAGCAAGAGCAGGAATCCTTGGACAGGATCGACGATTCCTTCAAGAAAATCCTTGTCGTTCAAGACAATGTTGCACCTTGGCACAATGAAAAGGGCTACCTGATAATGAACATCCTAGATTTCCTTCTCGATCCCGATAGTCTATCTCGCTAGAGAAGACTACGGAAAAACCTTTTTACAGGTTCCTTTTCAAACGACAGCATATGCACCCTCCTAGAAGCTCCTTTTTGCCAACACTGGTCTACAAGAAGAGAAAGTCGAAACTTTGTTAAGTGAAATCCTAGGCGCTTGTCATAAGAGAATTTGGCGTTTTTGAAATCCCTCGTCGAAAATCCCTTGATATTTCCTTTTTTTGCTAAATTGATGCCATGGATAACATCACGAATTTCACTTTCTTTCTTGCTATCGTTTCCACAATCCTGTTTACCTTTGGCATCACTGCTTTTCTGACCGTCTTTTTCATGGAAAAGAAAGGACGGTTCGAAAATCCGGAGCGTTTGCAGAAGCTACGTGGTGTCGTCTCCAAGCTGATGCTTGGTTTTATCCCATTTCTAATTCTGACATTAATCTTATTGATCATTGGATTCCAAGATGTCGACTCCATTGACAATTCCATGAGCATCTTTAAGGATTTCTTCGATAGCTTTGGCATTCTCCCTTTGGATACCTTATCCGCCTTGTTCGGTCTGGATGGCGATTACCTCATTGTTTCGGTTTGTTTCGTCTTTTCACTTTACCTCTTGCTCGTCCTTGCCTATTTTCTTTTCCATTGTTTTCTAGTCCATTCCATCATCCGGAAGTTTCCCGAGGTTTCGGTACTGCTCATCACGAAGGACAAGCTGCGCTCCTTCAAGGACGACATCGACTCCAATCCCGATATCGTCTACTTCATAGAAAGCGAAGAAAAGATCGAACGTGGCGGCAATGCCTTGTCCATCTTCGTCAATGGCGGGCACTTCTGGAACCACCTTCTCTGCCGGTCGAGGATCAGATATTTCCTGCATCGGACAAATGGAAAGATCTTCTTCTACGACCTGCTTTCGGACGCGCAAAAGAAAAACAAAGTCTGTCAGGACTCGCTTGCCGCTTTCGATGCCCTGTCTTCCTATGCCAAAAATATTTGCAAAAAACTTCCTGGTGGTGAAGAAAGAATCCAATACCGGATGCTCAAGGATATTCTTTTCGATGCCTATTATGATGAGATGCGACTTCGGGAAATCCTTCCGCAAAGCAAGCTTCATCTCCTGAAGTTCAAGAGCGACGTTCCTAATCTTCTTGCCAATTTCCGCGAGGATTACATCGAAAAGGAAGTCTCCCGGATCTGCGACAACCAGACCTTGGAAATCTACGACAACACGCTTTCCTTGATTGAGGCCTTTCAGAAAAACGTCTTTCATCTCTTCGTTGGAACTGCCGGGTCCGGAAAGTCATCCCTTCTGTTAAGTCTGTTCTACTGGCTTCAGGACGCTCTGCTCCATCCCAAGGAAGAGGAGAATCGAATCCGTGCGATGAAGGCTTTCCCGATCTTTGTCGATCTGAACAATTTCGAACAGGATACGAGCAAGAGAAAGCACGGCATTCTTCAGGAGAATCTCATGGCTTTCCTGGATATCCAGGAAAGTCCAATCGGAAAAGAGGAAACAAGGAAGGCCATTGACCTTTTCAAAAGAAAAACGACATTCGATTCCAAGTCATATCTCGACTTCCTGGTTGCGGATGGCTATACGCCTTTTTTCCTCTTCGATGCCGTCGACGAAAACAGTCAGGAAAGCATCCACCTACTTTTGGAAATCCAGCGCTTCCTCGACAAGGCACTTGACAAGGGCGACCGCTACGTCGCCATTACATCCCGCAAGAATGCCTTTTTGCCGATTCAGGAAGACGAGGATCATTTCTTCCTCTATGACCTCTCCCGGAAAGTCGGAAGTGTCTCTTACACCGCAGGAAGGATACCGCTGGTTCTCTTGGAGGTCAGCGAGTTCGACGAGCGGGAATGCCAGCTTTTCCTTTCCCGTCTCAAGGATGCCTTGGCCAAGAACAAATTGATAGGAGACGATGAAATCGAGCGAAAAATCAATCAGATTCAAGAAAAGCTCGACAATATCTATTCCTTCTATAAGAACGTCAATCCCTTCTTTGCCAGTACGATGACCAATATTTCCTTCTTGGAAAGGAAGGAGGAGGAATCCAGTTCGAAGGTCATGGCCTTGATTGCCGATGCCATCTTCTACACATTCCTGGGCCGGACCTTTCCCAAAAAGATGAATCTCCTCATGGAGAGGGACGTGGGCTTTCTGGAAGTCATCGGATTCTACTCCGTCCTAAGCCAGGTCAGCGACGAAAGGGTCGATTGGCTCCATCTTTCGGATTATCTAAACCCCGGTCTCTCCACCCAGTTCTACGATCGTCTTTCCTATTTCAAGGACGAGAAGTATCTGCTTGACAACCAGGGACGCTTCTATCACGAGATCTTTGCCGAATTCTTTGCCGCCGCCTATCTTTACAACACCCTGAAGATAGCCAACATGAAAAACGGCGCCTATCTGGACTTGCTCTCCCTGCTTTTCAACGAATCAACCTTCCGCGGGGATAAAATACCGACTTTGCTCCAGCGCTTCATCCTTCTGTTCGATTGGGAGGAAAACAAAGATGGCAAATCACGAGTCGACTATGGCCAAACAAGCCTTGCCCTCCTTCTGGACTTCCTTGCCGATAAGGACATTTCCATCTATCGAAAAGCTCTCTTGACCCTACAGGAGGAGTTGAGACGGAATACCAATGCCATCCATATCGTCGAAGACGAAAAGGGAAAGAGAGTGACCTTGACCTATGATGGCGATGGGCTTTCTCTCTTTATCCAAAAGCACCTGCCCAATACTTTCCTCAATCACGGCGAAGGATTTGACTACGATTTCTTCTATCGAATCTTCTCCGCGATCGAAGATCCTATGCTGGCCCTCGCTCCTATCGAATTCCTTCTATCGGAGAATCACCCATTGACAATCGAACAGATACGGTTGCCGCTTTCTGCCCTTCGCGACACTATCGTCAATCATCGTTGGAACGTCGATAGGACCATTGCCGAAAACCTGATTCTGATTCACGATGGTCTTGGTTCTGACGGCAAGACGAAGCGCTATGCCAAGTGGCAACTCTCGAAACTTCTTGACCTTTTCGAGAAAGCCAGAAAGAAATCCGGGGGCCTTTGCTATCGTGATCTTCTCAATCTTTCCCTCCTTGCAAAGCAGCCTCTTGCCCTTTCCATTGGGGAAGCTTCCAGAGGAAAAGGCTTTTCCGACATCTTCGACCTTATCGAATTTTCAATTTCCCCCATCCCTGTTCCTTCTTCTATTCCCTACGACTATCCCTGTGGCGAAGATCGTTGCTCTGCCTTCTGCCCCTTCGATTCGATCCTGGATAAGAGACAACGTGAACATGTCCTCTCTCTTGTCACCGATACGGACCTCTCCCGGGAAGACATGGAATGCTTCCAATCCCTTGAGACACTGGAGGTCCATCCCGGAAAGAATCATCCGAAGGACATTCCAGAAGAGCTTTTCCAAAAACTCTCAAGGCTAAGGAACGTCCATCTATTTGATGGTTTGGCGACGATAGGTGCTTTTTCCTTCTACGATCTCAACCGTCTTGAGGAAATCAACATCCCTGAGAGTGTCACGGAAATTGGCGAGAACGCCTTCGAGGATTGTTTCCTGCTTTCGCATATCACTCTCCCAACAAGCCATCCCCTTTCCATCGGGCCCTTCCTCTTTGAGAGCGATGCCAGCTTGGAGCGGATTAATGTCCGCAATCTGGATGGGAAAATCCACGGCAGTCTTTCGGAAGGAATGTTCCTGCGGTGCAAAAGCATCGAGAACCTTGCGGATTTGCACCTGCAGAACGACCTTTCAGAAATCAAGCCGTTCTTCTTCGCTGGAATGCGCTCCGTGGGGACAATCGATTTGTCTTCCTTTTCGAATCTACGACGCATTCACCGTCTCGCTTTCTCGGATATCCCGAATCTTCATCTCATCCTTCCATCGGGAATAGAGCGTATCGACTACCTGGCCTTTGCCCATATCGACAACGAAGACACCTCTAGGAAGGAAAAGACGGGCATGAATCTCGCATTCTCCCCGACGAAGGAAGTCCTTTGCTCGCGTACGGCTTTCATGGGTCTTTCCAACGAACGGGAATTCCTTGCCATCGATTCCTTCCAGGACAATCCCGAATATCGTCTTTCCCGTTCGGCGATTCTCGTTCGTCTGATGGATGGAACTTATCGACTCGATTACCTTTTCGACAAGGAAAACATCACAAGCATCCAAGATGGTTTCTTCGGAGAAGGAATCGCCATAAGTGAAATCCACGCCTATCTCTTCGAGACCATGCCCCATCTTCGTACCTTTGCGATGCATGGGATTCGGCAAATCGGCGATTGGCTTTTTGAAAGATGTTCCCAGCTAAGAGAGGCCCTCTTCCTGGATTCGACTTTCCGCGACGTCCCAGCCCACATGTTCGAGAAATGTCGTAACCTTGCCCGGGTCGTCCTGCCAGCGTTTGACATACTCGGGGAAAGTGCCTTCGAGGATTGCTACAAACTTGAGAGCATCCTCGTTTTGGATGCGGAAGGCAATCCGGATGAAATGCCTAATGTCCTATCCTGTCGTGAAGTCGGCCCGCGTGCCTTCTGGAATGCCAATCGCATCCGTTCCCTTCGTTTCCTTAATCCCTGCAAAGTCCACAAGGACGCCTTCCAAGGAATGGCAAAGCTCGAGGACATTCGTTTTGACAAAGGAATCGAAGTCGAAGGCCTGTCTCAAGAGGCAAGCAAGGAAGAAATCCGAGAAGCGCTCTTCGATGACCGCGATGTCCGAATCGTCATTGGGGAATCCGAATAACGATTGCCTTCTTCATGTTGATTTGAAAAGTCTTCCCTGGGGATGAAGCGCCGGTGAGTTCCTGGCCTTTGTTTTTCTCCGGCAATTTCTCGCCACGTGACAATGCTCGGATAATGTTATCCAGCAAATCCATGTCCATATGGCGCTTCATCGCCATCTTATAATCTTTTTTGAATTTTATCGTCCAGACAATGTTGAATTTCATTTTTTCAGCTCCCGAAGGGCTTCTCCCACATCGGAATAGTGCTTCACACCGGGATCATGCGCAATCCGTTCCGCTTCCAACAGGGCGGCCATGGTTTCCTTGTTGGGCTGTTCCAAACGGACTTCAAATGGAAATCCACCGGCGCGAAGGGACTGCTGCAGAAAAACATTGATGGCGGTCGTAAGGTTCATGCCCAATTCGTTGTAAAGCTTTTCGCACTGCCTTTTGATGTCGCTGTCCATACGGACGCTAAAATTCGTTGTATTAGCCATAGTTTAAGTTCCTCTTAAATTCATTGCATATATAATGCATTTCATTTGCCACGCAAAATCAACTCTTTAGCTCACTTTAAAATAGCCAGGATAAAGTTTTATAACATCATCATTTCTATTTCTTCTAAAATTGAAATATCAGAGAAACAAGAAGAAATCACAAAAAGCAAGTGCGCTATCACAAAAGGCCCACCGTTTCGGATACAAGCGAAGCCACCATTGTTTTCAGCCTCAGACTTTAAAGTAACAATCGAAATTGGAGTCAATTCCTCCTTATCGCCGCCTTCAAGCCACGGCAAGGGCCTCCTGGAAGAGTCTACCCATTACCCACCCCCGCATCCGTCTTGTCCTTCTTCGTCAGGAAGAGGAGACAGACCGAGAAGGTGTGGTTGCGATCGTCGATCTTGAGGGTTCCGCCATAACGTTCCGCGATCATGGAAACGCTCTTGAGGCCAAAGCCATGCTTGCTTCTGTCGCCCTTGTGGGTCAAGGGAAGTCCACCATCATAGTCGATCTCGCCCCGATAGGGATTGCGGATGGAAATGGAGACGATATTGCCCTGCCGGGTGATGTTGAGGGAAATAGAGCGCCTTTCCTCGTCAAAGTCCTTCACGGCCTCGATGGCATTGTCGATCAGGTTTCCGAAGAGGGAATAGATGTCCTCCTCCGCCATGAAGGAGAGGGACTGGCCATCGGCGATGCAGGAGAAGCGAATCCGATGCCTTTGGCAGAAAAGCTTCTTCTCGGTCAGGACGGTATTGAGGGCGGAGCTTCCCGTCTTCATGTTGGAGTCGTAGATCTCGACGAGATTGGAGAGGTTCTCCAGCGTCTTGGAATCGATGTTCTCCTTCCTTCCCAAATGCCGTATCTGATGCTTCAGGTCATGGCACTTCACGTTGATGAGGTCGATGGTCTCCTTGGAAAGCTCGTATTGGTCCTTTTCCTCGCGTCGGAGCTGTTCCAGGAGCATGAGATTCCGCTTGTAGGTGTTCTTGTAGGAAAGCTCGAAGATGAACATGAGTGCGACAAAGCACAAAAGAACGTTGAAGAGGGCAACGAAGCCCAGGAAGATGTTCTCATAGTGAATGGTGCTGTAATAGCTGACGACGGAATTGAGCACGATGTCGATGAGGACGAAGAAGGCGCCGATGGAAAGGGCACGGACATTGTCCTTGAACTCGGGCGGGACGCCCTTGCGCATCTTCAGGCCGAAGAAAAGGAAGCAAAGCCAATAGATGAGGATATAGCTGAGGAAGTAGGTCAGCTCGTCCATCGGTCCCGTGAACAGGGCCAGTTCGGAATTGTCGTAGAGGCCAAAAGAAGAATAGCCGAGAATGCCCGCGAAATTGGCGATGGCAAAATAGGTTTCGTAGGCGATATGCTCGATCGTGTATCCGCAGATGGTCGCAAAGAAGACGGCACGCCAGCCGGAGCGATAGCGGAAGAAGGCACAGACGACCGTCAGCACATAGAGGACCAGGAACATGAACATGGTATAGAAGGGATTCCCGGTCGGTATCGGAAAGGCAAAGGCAGCCCCGATACAGACGAGGTAGGAGGCACCAAGACGCAGGTAGAAACGTTCTCTCCTCTCCAAAGGATAGAGGAACATCGCCTCCGCCAGAAGAAGCCAGGCAACGAAGATGGCCCGGTAGAAGAAAAGACTCGATATGGGATAAAGATTCATAAATGCCCCAGGAAGACGTTCAGATCATTGAGGAAGGCCTTGCGCTTTGGATGCGAAATGAGAAGCGGCTCGCCATGGACGACGACATTGAAGCCCTCCACGCTCTCGACATAGGAAAGATTGACGAGGAAACAGCTGTTGCAAAGGGAAAAGCCCGCTTTCGCCAAGTCCTGGGAAAGCTTCTTCAACGGCGTGCCATAGGTCCTAAAGATGCCGTTCTTCGTATGATAGAGGAGGACGTGGTCCTTGACTTCGACGTAATAGATATCCTTCAGGGCAATGACGACCTTCCGGTCGTTTTCCGAAATCAACACGCGGGTCTTTCGACGCTCGCCAAGGCTTTCGATGGCGGAAAGGATGGACGACTTGAAGTCGAAGAAGGAAATCGGCTTGACGAGATAGTCCCGTGCCTTGACCTTGTATCCCTCGATCGCGAATTGGGCAAGGTTCGTCATGAAAATAAGCGTTACGTCCGGATCGATGTCCCTTAGCTTGGCACTGGTCTGCAGGCCATTGAGGCCCGGAAGGTCGATATCCATCAGGACGATATCGAACTTTCCGTAGTTGAATTCAAGCAGAAAAGCCTTGGAGCTGGCATAGAATGCCAACTCCAAGGTCTCTTCGCAATCCCGTGTCAATTGCTGGAAATAGTTCCGCAGGATTTCGACATCCCGAGGGTCGTCTTCGACAATCGCAAAGGAAACCATACTACTTAGCGGTCGCTTCGGCCTTTTTCTCCTGATCTTCAAGATCCTTGTGGTGAAGGACGATCCATGCCGCAGGGTAGGAGAGGAAGAAGGCGACAAGGGCACAGATGGGGACAAGAATATTGCCGGCGGCAATGCCCCAGTTTCCCTGGAGGAAGCCGAGCTCGGAATTCTGCTTGTCCAGTCCTGTGATAAATATACCACAGGCAAGAAGGATACCGCCAACAAGGATGAGGACGGCACTGACGATGGCGATGATCGTGACATTGCGGTCGCTATTGAACTTCTTGAAGAAGGAGAGGAGAGCCAGGGCCAAGGAGCCCAGGGAACCGACAAGAAGGAAGAGGAAGCCGAGGAAGAGGACAGCGTTGAAATCGGTCTTGCTGTTTCCGAAGATCATCTGTCCCAGGCTGAGGGTGAAGCCTCCGGCTTCCCAATAAGCGGGAAGGCAGAGGAAGATGAGGGCAAGGAGGGAGAAGAGGAACGCCGACGCCTCGAACAACGCGATTTTCTGATTTTCCTGTAGTTTCTTCATATCCACTCTCCTTTACTCGGACACCTTCTTCTTTCCGAACCAGGTCCTGTAGATGACAAGTCCGGCCCAGGCGAGGAAGCCGACGCCGAGGACGCCATCGACGGAATAGAGGACTGTTCTCCACCATGTGCCATCGTTGGTCTGGGTCTTGGTTCCGGTTTCGCTACCCATATCGATACCAGTAGCATTCTCGGTCCTGTCGATCGTGTCGATGTAGGTATAGAGGATGTTGTGGGCCGCATTCTGGAGAGCGGAAACGGAAGTCGCGGAGCGCGTATCGTCGAAGGTGGAGGCAGAACCGGCAGGGTTCAGGGCAAGGTCGCAGCCGACACGGATGCTCTCGTCGACGTCGTTGACGTTTCCGCCCTGATAGTAGTCCGTGATGACGGAGCCTTCGAAGCCCCATTCTTCACGAAGGAGGGAGTGAAGGAGGGCATAGCTACCGCTGGAGCGGACAGAGCCCATACGGTCGACGGAGACCATCATGGCATTGGCACCGCCGATTTCGACGGCAAGTTCGCCCGGCTTGGCCCAGATTTCCCTCAAGGACTGTTCGGTCATCCACTTGAACTGACCGTTTCTTCCCTCATCGGAATCGTTTCCGGCAAAGTGCTTCATATAGGCATAGACACCGTTTTCGGTGCATCCTTTGATGGTATAGCCGACGAAGACGCCGCACATTCTACCATCTTCGGAGAAGTATTCGAAGTTACGGCCGCCAAGAGGAGAACGATGGACGTTGCAGCCCGGAGCATACCAACCATTGATGCCAAGGGCACGGCCTTCCTCGCCGATGGCGTTGCCCCACTTGTAGGCCTTTCTCCAGTCCCAGCTTTGGGCAATCAGGTTAACGGCAGGATACTTCGTGGCATGTCCGCCATCGCCCGTGGCAACGCCGGAGGTGAAGCCGGTACCGCCATCGGAATCGACCGTCTTGGGCTTCTTGATCCTGTCGATGGCATCGGTGCCGAAGCCGCCGTGGGCACTCAGCCTTGCCATTTCGTCGACCGTCAGCTGGGAGATAAGCTGATCCCACTTGGGATCGTCATAGGGAAGGCCCTTGACATCGTCGAGGGTCAATCCCAGATCCTGTCCAGTAAGGGGCATCTCATCATTGGGGTCGATGGTCGGATTGTGGACGAGGAAGACGTTCTCGTACATGGCGTCGCTCATCGTCCTCTGAGGCGTCTCGACAGGGAAGGTTCCCTTGAAGTCCGAACGGGTCAGATAGGTGATTCCCTGGTCGTAGTCGGGATTGGAATCATGGCCGTCGATGGAGATGGCATAGGTCGCCTGGGGTTCATAGATGACAGAGGAGGCACCGCTTGTCTCGTTGGTATAGGTGGTAAAGTGATTGGAAACGGTCGCACCGGTATCGGGATCGGTCTCGATCTTGTAGCCGCCTTCGGGGACGCGGAAAGTAGTCTCGAGGGCATTGCCATCGACATCTTGCTTGACGTTATGGGAATCTGTCTTGAGGGAGAAGACATAGTCGCCTTCGTCCAGTTCATATCCCATGAAGCCGTTGTTGTTGCGGTCATAGGCATCATAGCTGGCAAGGTCGCTGACCCTGGCAGAGAGGGTGAGCATTTCGCCGACGCCCGGATCGAGAAGGGCGGTCTTGGCAAAGTCGATGAGATTGACGGAAGCCTTCTCGATGCCTCCCTTCGTATAGGGCGGCTCATAATAGAGGCCGACGGCTTCCTTGCCGGCGACATCGCCGGTGTTCTCGACCCAGACATGGAAGTGGAGGGTTTCGTCCTCAGGGAGCTCCATGCCTTCGGAGATGACGGTCTCGTCATCGGAAAGCGTGACGTTCTCAAGATTCCAGGAGAAGGTCGTGTAGCTCAGGCCATAGCCGAAGGGATACTGGACGACGGCTTCGTAGTCGGTCTTGTTCTGTCCATATTCGGTGTAGGTGACACCATCCCAGTAGCCTTCCGCATCGGCGGTCTCGTACCACTTGTATCCAGTGTAGATATCCTCGGCATAGTCGGTGTACTTGCCGCCCTTTCCGATATAGTCATGCGTTCCGGGGATGCCGGTATTGGCCCATGTCGGAGAGGTCGTGTAATCATAGGCGACCGTGTCGACAAGATGGCCGGAAGGATTGACATCGCCATAGAGAAGCTTGACAAGGGAAGTCGTTCCGTAATAGCCGGGATAGCCCATGTAGATGGCGGCATCGATTCCGGCATCATCGAGGAATACCGTCTCCATCGGAACGGAGGAGTTGAAGACGCAGATGACGTTCTCGAAATTCTTCGTGACCTGCTCGACCATGATCTTCTCCTTCGGGGAGATGGAGAGATAATGATCCTCGCTGATGACGGTTCCGTTCTCGCCGTACTGGACCTTGGGAAGGTCATCGCCCTCGGTGGCACGACGGCTGAAGACCATGATGGCCGTATCGGAGAAGCCCTTGGCCTGATTCATCAGGGATTCGGTATAGAAGGACTCATCGGGCTCATAGAGACGATAGTAGGTCGAGTGCTGGTTCTGGTCGGGAGCGCCTTCGCGACGATAGGGGAGGGAATTGTAGGCACTGGCCAGCTCCTCGTTGATTTCGACGCCTTGGTTGCGGAAGGCCTGGTAAAGACTGACCTTGTCGGCCGAATAGCCACCTTCGGAAGAACCGCCGCCCTGATACAGGAACCCATTCTCCGAACCGCCCCATCCGAAAATATTGACCTTCGGACTCTCACCCTTGGCAAGGGGAAGGCAATCGTTCTCGTTCTTAAGGAGAACAAGTCCGTCCTCGACGATTTCCTCGGCAAGAGCCTTACCCTTCGTCAGGGCCTCCTGGGCTTCTTCCGATCCGTAGTCGATCGTCGTGTCCGAAAAATAAAGGTCGATTGTGCCGCCGAACTTCATCGCGACGGAGTTCGCCGTGGCGATGATGGCTGCCAGCATGACTATGGATGAAAGGTGAATAACTGCTGTAGTCCTTTTCATAGGATCTCCTTTCTTTTCTTCGCTTATGGAAGGACAAATCCGGATTTCGCCCCACCCAATGTAAGCGGTGCCTATCATTCTATTTGGTAAGAAAACGCTTGCAAGCCATACCCCTTAACCTTGCTTTTTCGACCCGAAACTTTCTTTTCCGTTTTTGAAATTCCGTAACTTTTTCCCGTTTTCGTCAAAAAAACAATGTTAAGTAGCCAAAAACGAAGATTACGGGCAATTCGTTGCAAACGCTTTCACAAACTCCTTAAATACCCCTCGATTCCACTCAAAGGAGGAATATTTCATGAAAAGACGTCATCTCGTCAAGACGCTCGCCTTCCTTTCCTTCTTCTCCATGGGCCTTTATGGATGCGCCCCGGAAGCATCCAGCACGACACCGGGAACTTCCGACACGGCCAATAACACGACTCCCACGGCAAAGCCCTCCGTCCCGAGTCAGATTATTCTTAAACTGACGGCTCCCGCAGACAGCCTGAAGGTCGGAGAGACGCTCCAGCTTGAGGCCACGATCCAGAATGCCAAGGATCCTTCCCTCAGCTGGAAGAGCGACAACGAGGAAATCGCCACTGTCGATGACAAGGGCCTCGTCACGGGTGTCGCCCCTGGCGAAGTCATGATTTCCGTCTCGTCCGTCGAGGACCCCAGCAAGGCCCAGGCCGTCTATCTGACAGTCAAGGACATCAATGCCTTCACCATCACCCAGAACACGGATGACACCGACACCTATAAGGTTGAGGCGGAAGACCTCGACATGACCGATGCCACGGTCCGTCAAGACTTCATCGATGCCGGAAGAAACCAATTCGAAAACTGCGAGAACGCCAGCAATGGCCAGTCCATTTGCGGCCTTATCCCGCCTACGGTGCTTTCCATCCAGTTCAAGACCGAAGCCGCCTGCACGGTAGACATCCAGGCCCGTCTTGCTGCGGGTACGCCGGAAGTCGACGTCAACCTCGATGGAGTCCTTTCGTTCGGGGTCGATGACAAGACTATCGAGAAGACAGGTATCGTCCTTCCCAAAGGATCGCAAGGTTCCGATCTCGAAAAGTTCTTCAACTGGAACTACCACAGCGTCGGAAAATTCGATTTGGAAGCCGGCGTACACACCTTCACCATCAGCGTCATTGGTCAGTTCCCCAATGCCGACTGCTTCTCCTTCCTCGTTTCGAACTATGGAGCCTAAAAAATGAAAAAGATCAGAACATTGTTGGCCCTTACGGCCCTTCTCTTCACGACCGGACTGACTTCCTGCGCCCCGGAAACGGGCAACTCCGGCAATTCCAGCATCGTCGACGATAGCGGAAAGGATTCCACTGGCGGAAGCCAGACCGAGAAAACCGTCACCAGCCTTGAGATCATGACCCAGCCGACGAAGAAAACCTATTATGTCGGCGAGAAGTTTGACCCAACAGGCATGGTTGTCACGGCCCGTTATTCCGACAATTCCAGAAGCCCTGTCACGGATTATGAAATCGACAAGACCGGCCCCCTGACGCTTGAGGACACGACCATCACCATTTCCTATCAGGGCAAGACGGCAACCGTCTCCATCACCGTCCGCGACCGTTACCTTGCGACCATCGAGGAAGAGCCTACCAAGGACGTCTATAGAATGGAAGCCGAGGACATGAACTTCGACAATTGCAAGGCGGGCCCTTCCGGCAGCAATTCCTTTGTCGAGCGTCCTGGTGGTGCCGCTGGCGAAAGCACGAGTGGTGGAGCCTGTGCCGCAAGCCTTGGAACGGCCGGAAACGTCTTCCTTGCCGACTTCAACAACCTCTCCGGAAAGAGGATGGTCGATATCCGCATCGTCTGGGGATATGGCTCCAACGACAATATGGAAATCGACAAGTGGCTGACCCTTGGCTGGAACGATCAAGTCCTGAAGACCGATTACGTCCTGGAAGGCGCCGGTGCCGGAAATTACTATGGTTGGAAGACGCAGACGATCCATGGTCTCGAGCTTGCCGAAGGCGAGAATTCCCTCTCCTTCACGGTCAACGAAGTCAAGGACGAGAATGGAAACGTCACGGCCCAGTGCCCCAACATCGACTACATCGAAATCGATCTTTCCCCGGCCAAGGCCACGAAGCTCAACATCGTCTCCATGCCCTCCAAGACGACCTACTATGAAGGCGACACCTTCGATGCTACCGGCCTTGTCATCGAGAAGGTCTACGAGGATGGCGGAACCGAGACGCTTGCTGCCGACGAGTACACGATCACGCCCGACAAGGCATTGACCACAGCAGACACGAAGGTCACCGTCACCTACCAGGGACTGACTGTCGACATCCCCATCAGCGTCCTTTCCAAGGAAGAGGTCCTGCAGTCTATCCGTGTCAAGACCAATCCTGCCAAGCTTGACTACAAGTACGGTGAAGTCTTCGATCCGACTGGCCTTGCCGTCGAAGCCGTCTACAAGGCCGGCGAAAAGGAAATCGTCCGCGACATCGCCCTTACCGAAGTCGAGATCGTCGACAAGGACAGGAAGCTTGGCGAGAACGACAAGCAGATGGTCCTCCGCTATGGCGGAAAGGAATGCACCATCGCCATCAACGTGACCGCTCCGATCGATGCCGTCGTCTGGAAGACGGGAACCTATGTCATCGAGGCCGAAAGCAAGCTCAACGATGGCATCAGCACGTTCCTTCCTTCCTCGCCCAGCGAACCGGTCAAGACGGAAGGAAGCGAATATGCCAGCAATGGCACATCCGTCCATAGTCTAGCCGCAGGAACGGAAGTCGTCTCCTACATCGAACTGAGGGAAGAAACCGAAATCCAATTCATCTACAGCCTCTGCCGCTATGAGCCCCTCAACGTCAAGGATTGCGTCGTCCTCTCCGTCGACGGCGAGGACCTTGTCTCCCCGGACCTCACCCTCGGAACTGCACCTGGCAACGATTGGCACAACTTCAAGGATGCCGACTTCGGAAGGAAGACCCTCAGTGCCGGCGTCCACAAGATCACCCTGAAGCTGACCGAAGGCGGCGATGCCGACAATCGTGTCCCCAACCTCGACTGCCTCAAGCTCATCGCCTCTCCCGACCTCAAGATGACCGGAATCGAGGTCACCAAGGCCCCGACGAAGACCGCCTATACGGAATACGAGACGCTCGATACGACCGGCATCGAAATCACCGGACTCTTCGAAGGCGGCGAGAAGCACGTCCTCAATCCTGCCCTTGCCAAGTATGACCAGTCCCTCCTCTACTACGGAACCGAAACCGTCACGGTGACCTACGAAGACTTCACGACCACCTTCCCCATCCAGGTCAAGCACATCCAGACGAACGAAGAAAAGTCCTATCGCATCGAGGCGGAATCCTTCAATCTTGCCAATGCCCAGGTTCGTCCCGACTTCGTCCAGGCACATAGAGAACCCTACGACAACTGCGAGACAGCAAGCGGCAAGCGTTCCCTCTGCGGCCTCAACGGCGGATACATCCCCGTCTCCTTCGAGACCTCCAAGGCCTGCAAGGTCGAAATCCGCTTCCGTCTTGCTGCCGGACATCCGACCCAGGATGCCAACCTGGATGACAGCCTGAGCATGAAGTTCGATGAGAAGGAAATCGGCAAGACCGAAATCGTCCTCCCTCATGGAAAAGAGGGCGGTAGCGACCTTGAGATGTACTTCAACTGGGACGACTATTCCATCGCCACCTTCGATATCCAGCCGGGCGTTCACACCTTGGTCATCAACATCCTCGGCCAGATCTGCAACATCGACTGCATCGACTTCGTCATTTCCGACATCGCCGAGTAGTTCGCTCCTCCACAGCCGTCCGGAATCTTCCGGGCGGCTTTTCTTGTAGCCAGAATACGTCCTTGATTTTGCTTTCCCCTGTCCCTTCCTTGGCGATGCAATCGCTTTACATCACTTTGTCCTTGTCGGATTGAACCCTTATACCTATAATAACTAACGCCGTTAGCAATCAATTTCAGGAGGGACTATGGAAAACTGTCAGGAATTTGTCTCCCTGCTCCTTAAGACAAACCCAAAAGAACTCATCGATCGCCTGTCGGAGGGCATGACAGGAACGACACCGATTCTCCTTTACCTGTCCCAAAGAAGGGAAAAGGAAGTCCTCGCCGGGGAATTGGCGGACTATCTCTCGGTTTCGACCGCCAGAATCGCCGTTATCTTGGAAAGAATGCAGAAAAAAGGACTTCTCGAGAAATACAAACCGATACGCGACAAGAGAATGACCGTCGTCCATATCACCGAAAAAGGACTCGCCGTGCTAAACGATGCCATCAACAATCTCCGGAGCTTTATCGAAGAGAAGCTTTCCGTCCTGGAAGAGGACGAAAGGAAGACATTAATCGCCTTATTGGAAAAGCTCGTCAAAGCTAACGCCATTAGGAAGCAAGTGGAGGACAACGCCAATGCTCAAGCTTAGGAACATCAAGAAGGACTATCGTCTCGGGACGAATTGCGTCCATGCCCTGAAGGGAATCGACATCACCTTCCGCTCCAACGAATTCGTTTCCATCCTCGGCCCATCGGGATGCGGCAAGACAACCCTGCTCAACATCATCGGCGGACTCGACCATGCCACGGAAGGCGAGCTCGAAATCGACGGCATCTCCACGGCTTCCTACAAGGACAGGGACTGGGACAATTACCGCAACAAGAAGATCGGTTTCGTCTTCCAGTCCTACAACCTCATTCCCCATCAGACCATTCTGGAGAACGTTGCCCTTGCCCTGACCATTTCCGGCATCAAGGGCGAGGAACGCATCGCAAGGAGCAAGGCCATCCTCGAAAAGGTCGGCCTTGGCGACCAGATCGACAAGAAGCCCAACCAGCTTAGCGGCGGACAATGCCAAAGGGTCGCCATCGCCAGGGCCCTTGTCAACGATCCCGAGATTCTCCTTGCCGACGAACCGACAGGTGCCCTAGACAGCAAATCGTCCGTCCAAGTCATGGACCTTCTTGCCGAGATTGCCAAGGACCGTCTTGTCATCATGGTCACGCACAATCCCGAACTGGCCGCCAAGTATTCCACGAGAACGATACGCCTCTTGGATGGTGAGCTCGTCGACGATTCCAATCCGATAAAGGAGGGCGAGGTCCTTCCCCTTCCGGAAATGAAAGAGGAAGTGGACAAGAAGGCAAGGCTTTCCTTCTTTGCCGCCTTCCGGCTCTCCGTCCGCAATCTCCTAAGCAAATGGAAGAGGACTGCCCTTGTCTGCTTTGCCGGTTCCATCGGCATCATCGGAATAGGTCTGGTCCTTGCCGTCAGCAGTGGAGTCAGCACCTACATCAACGACAGCGAAGAGGACCTTCTCAACAGCGCGCCTTTGACCATTGCCGAAAACGGCTATGACCTTTCCGCCCTCATGGATAGCATGAATGCCGTCTCGGCAGCAGACGAAATCCTCGATCATACCAAAGATGGCGTCATCCAAGTCGATGATCTGATTGGAAGTCTCATCGAATCGGCTGATGCCATGTCCTCGATGGAAGTAAGAAACGTCATTACGGAAGATTATATCGATTATGTCCAGGACCTTGATCCTTCCCTATACAATTCCATCACCCTGGGCTATGGCATCGACATCACCAACAACATCTTCACGGACATCTCCTCCGAGCATTACGGGACAAGGAACCTTTCGGCCAGCGCAACAATCACGATGTATGCCGACATGCTTTCCAAGACGGAGATGTCCAACCTGACAAGCCTTATCGGGGAAGTCGCCTATCCTTTCCAGCAGATCACGACCGGCGACGAATTCCTGCTTAGCCTCTATGATGTCGTCGCCACGGAAGACGAGAAGAATCCGCTCATCCACGACGAGAACGAGCTTGTCCTTGTCCTGGACAGCGACGGAAGGATTCCCGACCTTCTCCTTGGCCAGTACGGATTCTATACCCAGGAGGAGTTCTTCAATCGCGTCTTCAAGGCCATGGACGATCCCAACTACGACGAGAGCCTGGACAAGGAAAGCTTTACCATCGATGAATTCCTCGGGAAGACTTTCCTCTACTATCCAAACGATGCCGTCTACGAGAGGAACATCAATCCCGTGACGCCATTCGACTACCACGAGGATGCCTCCGAGATCGAGGAAGAGGGCATGACGCTGACGATCAAGACCATCCTCAAGAAGAAGGACAACATCAACTACGCACCCTTGAGTGCCGGCATCTACTATAGCCAAGCCCTGACGGAACGTTTCCTTAAGGACAATCTCGAAAGCGAGATCGTCCAATATCTCGACGAGCAGGAGGAAACGGAAATCCGGAGCGGCTTCGTCGCCATGCCCGAGACCGGCGCCTCCGTGAACTTCGGTATCACATACCGCTATGACTACTTCCTCAACGGACAGGAATACAACGATGTCATCGGCTTCGTCGGCAGCAACGAAAGCATCTATTCGGCGATGCTCGGGCAGGGAAGCTACTACATCCTTTCCAAGCGGAACGTCGGCGGGGTAAGCATCCCCAACCGGATCGAGATCTATCCGACGGGCTTCGATGCCAACGACAGGATCGTCGCCTACCTCGACGAATGGAACGAGGGCAAGGACATCACCTTGTCCGATGGCACCGTCCTTTCTAGCGCCGACAGGGAAGACATCACGGCAACGGACAACCTTTCCCTCATCTTCGACATGGTCGACATGATCACCACCATCGTCACCATTGCCCTGGTCTGCTTCACGGCGCTGTCTCTTGTCGTCTCGACGGTCATGATCGCCATCATCACCTACATCAGCGTCATCGAGCGCGTGAAGGAAATCGGCGTCATCCGCTCCCTTGGCGGAAGGAAGGGCGACGTCCGCAATCTCTTCAATGCCGAGACTTTCGTCATCGGCGGCATGAGCGGCGTCTTCGGCGTCGTGGTGACCTATCTTGCCTCCTTGATCATCAACGCCATCGTCGGCAGCATCACGGGCATCTACACGATTGCAAGCCTTCCCGTCTACATGGCCTTCGTCCTCATCCTCGTGAGCATCGTCCTGACGTTGATAAGCGGCCTCATCCCGGCCAACATCGGCGCCAAGAAGGATCCGGCCGTCGCCCTGAGATCGGAGTAGAAAAAGCATGGAAAAGACAATCGACTTTTTCCGCATCCGGGGGTTCCGAAAGACGATCGTCACCCTTTGCGTCCTTCTTTTCCTCTTCCTTTCGGGAATCGTCCTTCTTGCCGTCTATCTCGGCCTTGGCGATTTCGGGGGAAGAAGTGTCGTCGGCGGATTCGGCTACGTCCTTGCCATCATCTTCGGCCTTCTCTTCCTCGTCCTCCTCTTCCTGACCCTGAGGAAGGCACTATGGATCAAGAAGCATCTGCTGAGACGTTCGGAAGAAAGCTTCGAGGTCGACATCTATCCCGCGGAGGATTCCTTCCGGGAGAAGAAAGGCGTCAAGTCCTCCCTCTTCTCCTTCGACGGGCCGATCGATGGCGGGGAAGACTCTTTCCTTGCCGATGTCGAGCTCCAGGGAAAGATCGAAAGCCTCCGGATACTCTTCTTCTCGCCCCTCCCCTTCCTTCCCCTCCCCATGCTCAGGGAAGGAAAGGCCAATGTCCTTCTTGTTTCCTTCGACGACAAGAGGACGTTCCTTATTGCCTTGGAGGATTGAAGAACCATCCGGCTATAGGACAGCGTCAGGACAGGGCGACATTCCAAACGTCCCTTGTTCCCTTTTAGGCGCAGGAAAATAACGCTCGCCCAACAATGCAAAATCGTCTTCCCATGCTTCCATAGGCCCTATAATGGAAGCATGGATTTCGAAAACAGGCTTATCGACTGGTATCGGCAATACGGGCGCCATCTGCCTTGGCGGAAGAAGGATCCCTCTTTCTATGAGGTCCTTTTGAGCGAAACCATGCTCCAGCAGACGCAGGTCGGAAAGGTCCTTTCCTACTATGGGCGTTTCCTCGATCGCTACAACACCCTGGAAGACCTTGCCTCTGCCCAGGAGGAAGACGTCCTCAAGCTCTGGGAGGGCCTAGGCTATTATTCCCGTTGCCGAAACCTCCTCAGGACGGCAAGGGCCCTCCAGGAAAAGGGCTTTGTCCTTCCCAGGACGATGGAAGGGCTAAGGGAACTTCCTGGAATCGGGGAGTACACGGCAAATGCCCTCCTTGCCCTCTGCTACCACCAGAAGGCCATCGCCGTGGACGGAAACCTTGTCCGCGTCCACGCCCGTCTTGAGGAATGCGCGCTAGCGGATGACCGAAAAAGAAAGGAAAGCTGCCGAGACTACTTCCTCTCCCGTCTCAAGGAAAGCGATCCTTCCGACTTCAACCAGGCCTTGATGGATCTTGGCGAAATGGTCTGCCTTCCGCACGGGAAGCCGCTTTGCCATTCCTGTCCCCTCTCCTCCTTCTGCAAGGCAAGGAAAAACGATACCGTCCATCTCTATCCACCCAAGAAGGAGAAGACGAAGAGGAAGGCCTGCCAGATGACGGTTTTCCTTATCCAATGCCAAGACCGCTTTCTCATCCGGAAAAGACCGGAGAAAGGCCTCCTTGCCTCCCTTCACGAATTCGTCAACGTCGAAGGATTCCTGACGGAAGAGGAAGCGATGAAAGCGCTTTCCGCACAAGGCCTGACAATTTCCTCCATCCGCTTCCTCGGAAAGGGAAGGCACGTCTTTTCCCACCTTGTCTGGGACATGATTGCCTATCACGTCACCCTGGAGGAGCCTTGCATGACGGAAAAAGGCATTTGGGCGTCAAAGGCGGATATCGAAAGGGCCTACTCCATCCCCTCCGCCTTTGCTTTCGTCAAGGACAGGCTTGTCTGATCGTTTTTGCTTATTTTCGCCGAATCAAGGGTAATGCGAAAGATTTGTTATGAACTCTTGTCCAAGTCTTTTAACGACAATGTAGACTCTTTTTAAAGTTTGAATGCTATAATATGTCGTGATGAAGACGGTTATGCGTTAAAAGGAGTCGAACATGAATCTTTTCATATTGGATGCAACCCTCGACGACTTGCCCCTCATCGTCACCTGCCGCCTGGAATACCTGAAGGCCATTTATCCAAAGACGATGGCCTCTCTTGCAGAAAGAAGCCTTCCCGCCTTCCGCAACCAGCTTGTCGCCTACTATCGGAAGTCCATCTCCGAAGGCCGTCATGCTTCCTGCATCGCCTTCAGCGAGGAAAAGCCAATCGGCTTCGGAACGCTGACTGTCGAGCCGGAGGAGCCCACGCCCTGCAACCCCATCGGCTATCGCGGCCATATCTCCTCGATCTACGTCCGCGAGGAGTATCGGCACCATGGCATCGGCGGCAAGATCCTCGACCACATGCTCGACGTCGCCAAGAAGAAAAAAATACGCTGTGTCTATCTCGAGACGAATCTGGTCGATAGTCCGCTCTATAGCGAGGCCGGCTTCGTCAAGAGCGTCGAGACCCTCGTCTTCAACAAGAACAGGATTCACCTCGTCAAATGACGGAGGATGGTCTTTTTTTCCTTCCATCAAAGGATCCTTCCGCCAATCTCCTCATCCTCGTCGGAATGGACAGGGAGGAGACCTATCGCCTTATTGAAGACCTCAAGGAGAATTCTTCCTTTTTCTCTTTCCTTGCCATCGATGTCGAAGACTGGAACAGAAATCTCTCGCCTTGGCCTAGCGAAAAGGTCTTCCACAACGGTTCTTCTTTTTCCGGTCAGGCGGACAGCTATCGGAATCGTCTCCTGAACGATGTCCTTCCAAAGATCATGAAAGAAAACACAATCCATCCCAAGGCAATCGGCATGCTCGGCTATTCCCTTGCCGGCCTCTTCTCCCTATATAGCGCAATCCTCGATTCCCGCATTTCCTTCATTGCCTCCGTCTCAGGCTCTTTCTGGTATCCGGGCTTTGTCGACTTCCTCAGGGAGAAAGAGATTCCAAAAAGCCTCACCCATGCCTATCTCTCCCTCGGAGACAAGGAGTGCAACGTCCGGAATCCCGTCCTGAAGACGGTCGAGGAAAGGACGCTGGAAGCAAAGTCCCTTCTTGAAGAAAACAACGTCGTTACCTTCTTCGAAAAGAACCCGGGAAACCATTTCCAGGATCCTCGTGACCGAATAATAAAAGCTATCCGTTGGCTGAAACAATCGCTTTCGGAATGAAAGACTACCACTCTTTTCGCAACAGGAATTCCGGGAGATAGACGACATCGATGCCCTCATCGTCGCCAACATACATTCGGTCCATGGTAACGATGTATTTTCGATAATTGTCCTGGATTGCTTTTAGATTATCACTCTCTCTATTTGAGAAAGAAGGCTTCTCTCTTGCCAATTGGATGTAGATCCTTTTTCCATCCTTGATCCCAACGAAATCAATCTCTTTGTTACCGAGTTTTCCCACATAGACCTCATATCCCCGCCTGCGCATTTCCAAATAGAGAACATTTTCCATCATGGCGGCAATAGAACGCGGACTGAATCCCATCAAGGCGTACTTTAACGAGGGATCGGAAAGGAAGTATTTTTCTTGGGTCTTGAGGAGTGCCTTTCCCTGCAAGTCGAATCTTTGGCAACGATAGATCACGAAGCTTTTCTCCAAGTAGGAAATGTAGTTATAAATCGTTTCCGGATTGACGTTTCTCCCCTCGCTTTTCAGGAAATTCTTTATGGCGTTTGCCGAAAAGGTCTTTCCGACATTGTCGAAGATAAAGCGAGTGACCCGATTGAAAAGATCCAGGCTTCGAATCTCATAGCGCTTCACGATATCGGACAGGACCACGGATTGATAGATGTCCAAAACAGCGGAATAGCCATCGACGCCTTTCCTTTGTGCAAGAACAATTCCCGGAAAGCCTCCCTCTCTCAAGTACAGGGAAAACTCATAATCCAAATCGGAATTCTCTGGTATTCTCTCTTTAAATGCCAAGTATTCCGAAAAGGATAAAGTATAGACGGATATTGTCACATATCTCCCCGAAAGATAAGTCGAGATTTCGCTCGACATCAACTTGGAATTCGAGCCGGTAACATAAACGTCGGCATGTAGCGATTCGATTAGGGAATTGACCATCTTTTCCCAGCCTTCCACCTCTTGGACCTCATCCAGGAGGATATACTTCTTTCCTTCCGAGCGACTGCAATCTTCCTGGATCTTCAGATAGATAGTCTTGGCATCCAGCGATCCCACAAACAGGACATCATCCAGCCTAATCTTGATAATGTTGCTCTTGGGTACGCCACTTTCCTCAAGCATTTGCGAAATCATCTCCAAAATGGTCGATTTGCCGGATCTCCTTACCCCGACAAGAATCTTGACGAGGGGAACATCGACATATTTCTTGGTTTTCTCGATATAAGCATTGCGAATGATCATTTGTTTTTCCTCTTGCTATATATAATAGTAAAGATTATCAAAAATATAAAGTTTTTACTGTTATCCAATGAAAAACTTTGTTTAATTAGTCAAATAAACTCTTGAAAAATAATGTTTCCAAGCCGATGGATAGCATATAGGGTCTATGTATCTCCATTTTTTCAGCCATCAAAACCTCAGCAGCGAACTCACGAAACTTCCCGGTCATCCTTCTTCAGCCATCGACGGTGGAGGACATCGGAATCGCTAACCGTTCGCTTCCAGATTGGGAATGTCGAGAATCACCTTCCTAAGGGAATCGGATATTGCCTTGGACGCGTTGCAATCGGTGTTGAGAGAATCCCGAATCGATGTTATGAACTTATCGTAGCATTTCGATATCAAGCTTATCCTACTCTTTTCTATCCCACCATTTTCCGAGGCGGAAATCACGATTGAGAAGGCCTTGCTGTCGAGCATCCAATCATAGATGAGCTGAATGGGAATGATCCCGGTTTCTTCAACTTGATGAACAGGACATCATTCAGCATGTTGATAAGTCCCTTCCCCCAGAACTCGACTGTCATCTTCCTCTCGCCATAGATGATGGCAGTGATGATGCACGCAAAATACTCCATGAACGGAGCCGTCCTTTCGATACACCTTTCGAGGGCTTCCCACCTCGTCATCTCCTTCATGTCTATGCCATCGAGAAGGTCGAGATAATAATCAATGCCCACCATCGATTGCCTCCATCATCAAGATAAAGAAGAGTCTTGAATCACAATACTTCCAAAC
>CASDOO010000010.1 GCA_949282275.1 uncultured Bacillota bacterium
AGTCGTCGTCCACATCGGCGTCCAGATGAGCGGAAACCAGTGGGTCCCCTACAACATCGCCTATGCGACGGAAGAGGCTCTCGACGATATCCAGTTCTCCGCCGGCGTTCTCAACGTCCACGAGCAGGCCCAGACATTCGCCTTCACCGTCCTTGCCATGGCCCAGGTCTTCCACATGATCGGCATGACCGACATCAAGCATTCCTTCATCAACGTCTTCAAGGGCAAGAACTGGATGCTCCTTGTCTCCTTCGTCTTCGGCTTCGCCATGCAGATCCTCGTCACCGAAGTCAATGGCATGAACATGGTCTTCGGAACGACGCATCTCCAGTGGTTCGAATGGTTCGAGCTCCTTGGCTTTGCCATCGTCCCGCTGGTCGTCCACGAAATCTGCGCACCCATCTTCCGCGCCAAGAACGTCCAGATTATCTAGTCTCTTCAAGGGGTCGTCTCGTTGGCGGCCCCTTTTTCGTTGCCATCAAAAAAACATCGGCATGGGACGGCTCCCTCTGTCGAATTCCCGGTCGGGATTCGGACTGCCGATGCTTTTTCTTTCCTACTTCTCTTTCCGGACGTTTTCCCTTGCCCAAAGACGGATAAGGAATTCCTGTTCTACCTTCAGGACGAAGAGGGCGATGAAATCATGGACGAAATCCTTTGGGAAGATCGTCTCAATCTCGGGAATGGAGAAATCCTTGAGCGACTTTTCCATTCTTTCATGGAAATCTCCCCGGAAATGGATGGCGCGGACGGCCTTGGAGAGGAACTTCGGATCCTTTCCGTAGAGGTAGTCCAATGCCTCCCTGCCATAGAATAGGAAATCAGAGCTGAGGGGCGTCTGGGCATAGTCATGGATGAATTCCTCGACCAGCGTCTCGAAGAACCTCTTTTTGGGGTGGAAAATCTGGGCATTGAGGCTCTTGTCGTTCCGTTCATCAAGATAGATAAGGAAGTCTTCCAGCTCTCGATAGGAAGCGGCAAGATTGCCGGCAAGACGCTGAACGTCTATCATCTCCTTGGAAACGATGTTTCTGTCCGTGAAGAGGATGTAGCCTTCCTTCAGGGCCTTTCCGCGAAGATAGGTGGAACGGAAGGGATCCCGATGGACGGGCGTCAGATAGAAGAGGCTGTCCGTGCACCCGGAAGCGAATCGCACCTCCGGGAAGGTGCCGAAAGTCGTATGGTCGTCCTCGTTCAGGAACTCATTGTAGGGTTCCTGCATGACCAAGGGCTCGTTCAGGTAGCATTTCTTAAGCAGCTGATCCATCTCCTTCTCGGCGGCAACCTTGGGAAGCTTGGCAATCGTCTTCTTAAGGAGCTTCAGGGATTCCTCGTCTTCCTTGCGATAGCGGAAAGGCCCTTCGGTCTCGTGCATGCTGTAGACATAAAGGAAGCGGCCGGCGGAATAGTAGTTCCGCTTGAAATTTCCGTCGTAGTCCGGGAACCAAGGCGCCTGGGCGGTCGGAAGGGGACGCACGTTATCGTGAATGGTCGTGTAGATGGCATCCTCGAGGGTCACGATCGGCAGCGCATCGTTCCATTCGTTTTCGTAGATGAAGGGGTCTTCCGATTCATCGAAATAGGCACTGCGGATGATGGCCCGGTTGACGTTGACGACATACTCGGCGCTCTCCCAGGGGAATTCCTCGTACATGACCTCTCCGGTGATGGCATCGGCCTGACGGAAAAGGAAGAGCGATCCCGTTTCCTTTTCGTGATCGATCGGATAGGGGTATCGGATCCTTGCCAATTCCCTCGTATAGAACTCGCCATCCACGAAGACGCTGGCGGGACTTCCAAGCCTTGCGGTGATGATCGGGGCAGGGGCCTTGCCTTCGCCGGCGACATAGATGCTCTTCATCAGCAGCTTCTTGTGGACGTGGCAATAGAGAAGGGAGGGCGTGACCCATTTGGCGGCCCGGAAGCGGTCGTGCTGTTCCCGAATCGGGAAACGCATTCCCAGGGTCAGTTGCGAATAAATGGCTTTATCATAGTCGAAATCCATGGAACGGACGGTCTTCTCGTCAAGGCCCGTGACAAACATCGCCTTGGCATAGGGCGAACGGATCCAGCGATTCTCCTCTTCCTGGAAGAAGGGGATGGCGGCATAGAAACCGCCTTCCTTCGCAAAGTACCGATCATAGATTTTCTCGGCATACATGTGGACGGGATAATAGCGATCCTCGGAAGAGGCAAGACCATCCGGGAAGAGGAAGAATTCGTTGTAGCAGCCCATGATCGCGGCTACCTTGCCATCGTCAAAGACAATCGGCATCCTCTCCACGACAGCGAGGGGGTGCGTCATGCACTTGTCCAGGAATTCCTTATGCAGTTTCTCGTTCTTTTCCAGGCAATAACGTCCCAAAAGGTTGTAGAGGAAGATATTGATGGCGCAAAGGTTCATGTCGTCGCTTCCGAAAAGGGAACGCAGGATATCCATGGAGAATTCCCCGTTCTGGAGACGGAGGAAGAACTCATGGATCTGGGGATAGTTTCCCTTGCCGTCCCGGACAAAGAAGCTTTCGCATGGCGGAACCGTCTTCTTCATATCCGCGGTGGCCTGCTCGACCGCCTCGAACTCGCGGGAGACGAATTCCCCGTTGTCCTCCTCGAAGGGATAGAACGTCTTTCCGTCCTTGTCGAGGCCGATGGTGTAGTTGAGCTGGTAAGGGACGATATTCTCGAAGAGGAAGTAGACGCCATGGCGCGCCAGCATGTAATGGATAGAGGAGGAATCCTCCGGTTCCGAGAACTGGATCTCGCCATAGTCGGCAAGGGCAAAGGTCGGGAAGGCCATGGAGAAGACATCGAAGTCCTGATAGTCCAGAAGGTCGGCAAAGCTTTCGCCATCCCCTTCCTCGAAGTCGAAGTAGGCGACCTTTTCATACGCCGGGAAGGGAAGGCCCATCTGGCGGACGAACAACGCCGGATAGATCGTCTTGCCCTCCGCCTTGAAATAGGCCTTGACCGTATCGAAAGCCAGGGCAACGGCCTTCCTGTCCTTCGTGGATAGACGATAGGCCCCGACCTTTTCCGATCCCAATCCCAGCGTTCCGGCTTCGTAGCTGGCCTTGTGCGGGACAAGGGTCACCTTGGCGGCCATGACGAAGTTCGATCCGAAATAGAAATGACGCATCGCCAGAGGATAGAAACGACTGTCGTGGTCCAGGACAGTGGTCGGGAAAAGCTTTTCGACATGATATTCCCTGAAGAAGAAGTCATTGACGATAGGCTTGAGCAAGGCACTGAAATAGTTCCGGAGGAAAATCCTTGCCATCTGGATGTATTCCTCCGAACGGCTTTCGTTCTGGAAGGCAAAGCGGAAAGCATGTTCCGGACTCATGTTCTCGACGAGGACACAGTACTTCTGGAATTCGGAAGGCTCAAGATCCGTGTCGGGAATCCGAAAGGCGATGAAGAGCTCGACAGGGTCGATCTTGGCGAGGAACTCCTTCGGCGCAATCTCGGGATCGAGGAAAACCGGGTAGTCGGGGAAGCTCTCCGTTTCGTCCGAAAGCAGTTTCTCGATGTTCGGGAAAAGAATTCCCTTTCCGGCAAGATAGTTGATGAGCTGATAGACGCACGGCCTGTTTTCCTGAAGGATCTCAGGGGCAATTTCCTCTTCCGCGACATTTTCCTTTAGGCCAAGACGGGTACGATCAGCAATGAAGCATTTTTCCAGCTTGTCAATAAAATACTCGTCAACTTCCTTCGGCAATTCAAAAAGATATCGATAGTCCCGTTCCAACCAACCATCCGCCTCATCGCCCCCTTTTTTCCGAAACACTTTCTCGAAGGGGAAACACATGAACTGGCGGAAGCACTCGAAGCTCGTCGGCTTTCCGGGATAGACACCCATGGGGCCGAAGACCGGATAGCTCTGTTCCTTCAGTACCTTGTTGCGATAGATTTTCAGCCTTTCGAAGAAGGCGTTGGCCTGGTCCTTGAGAAGAATGGGCTTTTCCTTGGCGTTCAGGTCCGCCTCGAGGGGGATGAGGATATCGTAGAAAGGCGAGACGATACAGTGATATTGGGGGTATTCCGGAACTTTCTTTTCGGCGCCGTCAAATGTGTCAATGCGATATTCCATTTCTTTTATCTCCCTATCATTTCTTCGCGGCGGATATAGGCAAGGATCATCTTTTCCGTCAGGAAAGTCATGAATCCCAAAATGCGGTTCATGACGCCCTTCCGATAGGTTGGAACGACAGTATCGATTTTCGGGAAAAAGTCGTAGATCATCTCCCCGAGGCTCTTTGAAATCCCTATGCCATCCTGGAATCGACACAGGATGCCATTGTCCTCCTCGAAGGCGTTCTTCAGGATTCGGCAGGCCAATTTCGTGATCTCGTCATCGCCGGAGATCTTGGAAAATTCCTTGAGATAGCTCTCGAACAATCCCATCGAAGGCGAATAGTAGGAGGCAAGGATCGGAGGCATGGAGATAGTGATGTAGAAGAAGAAAGGCAGCTTTCGATCCATGACGGAATCCATGCTGTATTCGTGGATTGGGTTGTAGTGCAAATCATCAGGCATGACATAGTAAGGAAGCATGAAACCATCCTTTGCCATCGGATTGCGGATGGCCATGAATTCTGCCAGATGGTCCTCCTTGTGGGGAAGGACATACATCAGCGGATAGTAAGGATTCATCGCCGGCACGGCAATGTTGGCGCAGCGACTGTCGATGCCTTCCTCGAAGTGCAGGTTGGCCATCAGGACATCGATGTTGGAGGAATTGAGGGGGAAATGGCGCAGCCTATGGACGACTTCGAAGGGAAGGCCGGCAAGGGAAAGGATAACGGGACAGAGGAAGGCCGGATTGCAGCTATCGAACTGGCGAAGGAAGAAGTCGATCAGGTTCCGAATCGCGCGCTTGTCGCAACTGCAGAAAGTCAATTCCCCGCCTTCCCTGTCCGCATAGGCATTGAAGACCCGCCCAAGATAGACATAAGGCTTCTTCAGCCCCGGCACATGGACGCAATCGACATAGGTATCCGTCTCAAGGCCCGGTATCTCCTTTTGGGCCTCCTTGTAGGCGTAGGAGACGGAAAGGCGGTTGTAGAAGATGGCGCAGTGGGAGAAAAGCCAAGGATTCTCGAAAATCATCTTCTCAAGGCTTGGACGATAGGAGAAGAGCAAATCCCGGATGCTTGCGATGTCGTGGTCCAAAAGCGGATAGAAGACGGAAACGCCGTCCGTGGGATTGAAGACCTCGGTGAAGAAGCTGGCGATGATGGCAACGAAGCCGGCCTCGTCCTGGGGAATGTATTTCCGGCAATACGCCTCGATGCGGTTCTCGTCGATATCGATGATTCCCTGATAGGTCCTTCTGGAAACCTGTTCGAAAAGGAAATACGCCAGAAGGTTCTCGTTGCGGATGGTCTGAAGGTGGATTCCCCTCTTGGAGCCGATGGCGCGGACATAGGTAAAGAGGGCATTCCTCTTGGCGGAAGGATTGTCGAAGATGATGTCATGGTAAAGGGGAAGCGTTCCGTTGCAGAGATGGCAGACCTTGTCGGCGTATTGGATCTGGGAAGCAATGTCCTTGTGGCAATCGATGCGATGATAGACATTCTCCGGAAGACCAATCCTTTCGAGGACATAGATATTCCGGGTCAGGATGTCGTTCATGGACGGATTCCTGCCAATGGGATGGAGGGCGTTGTAGCGTCTTTCGAAGTAGCGTATCCGTGCCTCGATGGCTTCCTTCTGGCAGGAGCAAAGATAGGGCGTGCCGAAATAGCTGTCCCGGAATGAGTAGGCAGCGACACCATAGGTGACATAGGGAAGAGGAAGATCGAATTCGTATGTTTCCGTTTCCTTCGGCATGCCATCGATCATGGTCAGGATTTTCGTTTCCTTTGCCTTGAGGCACTCCTCCCGGAAGCCGTCCTTGACGATGACAAGAAGCTGGCCGAGAAGATAGGCGAAGAAGGAACGGATCAGCTCTTCCCTCTTGGACATGTCGACATGGAAATATTCGCAAAGTTCCCGGACGGCTTCCGCAAGCGTCGAGTCGGAGAAGACCGAAAAGAAATAGGAGGCGGCCGTCCCATTGGATAGCGTATCCAGTTCCCGGAGGAAGTTTGCCAGGGCCTTGTTTCCGGGAACCCCCGCATGCTGGCAATAGGGAAGATAGAAGCCATCGTACAGGGAGCAGCTTGGATCGTCGAAGAGTTTCCTCAGCTCAAGGCAGCGTTTTGTCTTGAAGACCTTGATGGTGATACGGACATCCCCGTTGTCGTCCGTATGGGAATAGTAGAAGATTCCCTGATCCTTAAGCCTGCGGATGAGATAGGAACTGGTATGCTGGAAGTTTCCCGGGGAATAGCAATAGCTATCGTCAAAACGCTTGATGGAGAGAAAGAGGACCCTGTTGGGGATGCCCTTGCGGAAGGGAAGCTTGTCCACCATGTTCGCCGTCGTCAGCTCGGGGTCGTTTCGCACCTTCCGAAAGCCCTCATAGGGCAGGCCGAGGCGCGAATAGAAAAGCGCGGGCGGAAGATGGTGTTCGCCACGGCGGACATCCTTCGCAAGGAAGGCGATCCTGTTCCGGTCCTGTTCGGCAAAGTAGAAGTCCTTCCCGTCGCGCGAATACATCTCGCCATTGAAGGAGGAAATCGCATAGAGGGAAGTTTCCTCGATTTTCCTCTTGGTGAAGAAGGATAGTTTCGAGGTGTGGACATTGAGCCTCGTGCGGAAGAATTCGTCGTAGGCAGCATTGACGATGCCGACGATATACTGCCTTATCTTTTCGGCATAGATCTTGTTCTTGCTGGCATCCTTGGCCAGTGCGGCAATCCGGGGGTTCTCGATGCCATTGACGAAATAATCGATCTGGTCCTGAAGGGCAAAGGCATCGAAACGAAGGATGTATTTCAGGAAGGAACGATCGCATTGGCCGTGCATCAGGTCGATGACGACGCGTTCGGCGCAAAAGCCCTTGCAGAGCCAATCCAGGAAGGAATCGTCCTTCTTCGGAGAGAGAAAGACCGGGAAACGGGGCTCGGATTGCGAAAGGAACGTCTTCGTCTCGTCATAGAGGAAGAAAATCCCCTGTCCAATCAAATAGGACTTGAATTCATCGACGATCCATCGCTTCCCGATTCGCGAAAAGAGTTCCGTATAGCTGTCCCTCTTGAGCTGGAAAAGGTCCTCGCGGAAATGAAGCTGGGAAAGGATGTCTTCTTGCAAGTCCAGGGAATCGAAAATCTCGTTCGGAAGTCCGAGAACCTGCTTGAGGACCCGTATCTCGCTTCCCTTGATGTATTGAACCTTGCCATTGCCCAGGTAGGGATAGAAATCCATCGTCTTGATCCTGTCCCGATAGAAGGACAAGGCCATCGTCAGGCTTTCCTTCTCCGCCTCGTCGAGATAGAACAAACCATCATCGGCCAAGAAGGCGACATGATAGAATCCGAAATAGGCAGCGTCATAGCCACAGACGGTATTGAGTTCGATCTTTGCGCCTTGGGGAAAGAAGATGCTCATTGGACCTCCTCGAAGTGCAGGACGCAGGATGTATCGCCACTCTCCTGGACGGTAAAGCCGAATTGCGGAAGGCTTCCGTCATCGAAGGTAAATTCCTCGAAGCTGCCGCCGGGAACCAGGAAGGCATCCCCCTCCTGGAAAAGGGAACTGTCGTTTGCCATCGTGAAGGGAGTGCTGAAGTAGGTCTTCCTCTCGTCGGCGGAAAGAAGGGAAAGCAGTCTTCCGCGATAATAGTTCTCCTCGTCCGTGGTGATGGACTTCTCGAGACTATAGGAGCGGGTGTTGGAATAGAGATAATAGAAAAGATAATTGAGCGACTGGTCCTCCAGGGCATTGGAGATGGCATCATAGCAATAGCCATCCCAGCTGACGCCTCTCTCCGCCGACCTGTCGGCGACCATCTTTCCGATACGGGAATTGACATGATAGACAAGAAGGCCCGGTTCGCCGAACATGCTCAGGCTTTCATAGGCCGTTTCGGCATCCTGCTGGTTAAGGCCATCGGGTGTGTAGTATTCCAGGATCAGATATTCATCGAAAGGCGTTCCGTTGTAATCTTCCGTGCCATCTTTCGAGATTGGAAGAATAAGGGCATCGCCACTTTGCCCAAAGGATTCCAAGGTAATGGTATAGTCGTTTTCTTCAAGATAGCTCTTCGTGATGACGGTCGGCTCGATCCAGTCCAGAACGAACTTGGAATAGGCATCGTGGTCGCCGATGTTGTAGTCCATCATCATGGTTCCGCCCGTCGGGGAGTCCTGGTTCCCATCGCTTCCGTTGTCATAGGAATAATAGTCGTCCAGGCCCATCAAATGCCCCGTCTCGTGAATGAAGGTATGGGCATCGCCATTGAGAGAGGAAAAATATGGGCGATAGCGTCCCCTCTGGAGGAAATCCACGGAAGCCCAGGAATAGGAGGAAGGCATGTATCCGCCATAGGTCCTCTCCTCCATTGCCCACGTGGTAAAAGCCCAATAGAAATCCGACGTGGAACTAAAGGGAGCCGAATAAACCAGCCAAACGGCATCGAGAATGCCATCGCCGTTGGCATCATAGCGACTGAAGTCCAATCCGTTCTTTTCAAGGCCGTCCAAGGCGGAGAAGAGAATCGTCTGAACGAAGGAATTGTCCTTCTCGTAGCGAATCTGGGCTTCATGCGTGCTGATGTCGAAGTGGACCGGTTCCGTCACGTCACCGACGATATTGAGCTTTCCATAGCTGGATTTCTCGTAATAGGAAGCGACCGATTCCCAGCCCGTGTCTTCGCTCTCCCCAAAGAAGGAATAGGAGATTCTTTCCAGTTCCGTAGCGGTAAAGGCATCGTCCGAAAACTCGATCGGAACGACGAGGATCGAACTTTCGCCGGTGGAAGGCATGAAGATCTGGTCATTCCAGTATCCCAGATTGGAAACGTTGAGGTTTTCCTTGTCGTATCCCCTGGGGTAGGAAGAGGGTTCCTGATAGTAGGCCAACGTACCGTTTCCCGTGTTGTTCCTGTTGTTGTTGACGAACAGGCAGGACGTCAGGCACGGGACGAGGGCAAGGATCGCAAAGAGAGTCCATTTGTTCTTCTTCATTTTGTCGCCCCCTTAGTCCCCGTAGTCGGAGCCACGGCTCTTGTCCTCGACAAGGACCCTGGCCTGATCGGCGACATCGATGGCCGTCAGATAGATGGCATGGTCGGTCTCGACGAGGGGATTGTCCTCCTGGCCGATAAAGACGACCTTCCTATTCTTGCGGACAATCTCGTCCATCTTGTCGAGAATGGCCTGATAGCCTTCCGGACGCAGCATCTTGTATCCCTGCAGATAAGTATAGAATTGGGGTTCGATATAGAACACGGATCCATCCGCATTTCGATAACATGTCGCAAAGCGGTTTCTCAGGTCGATAAGAACCTCCCTGTCCTGCCACTCCTCGTATCTTTTCACGCTTGTTTCCTCCTCATGGCAATAGCAATCGATAGCACAGGCAATCGTCTCTTCGATCCAGGCAAAGTCGGCTTTGAGGGATGGCATCCGGATTTCCGCCATGGCAAGGCGGCACGTTTGCGCCATTTCCGCCAATTTCTTAAGGATAACACGAACATCCAGTATTTCGTGACAGAATCCGTCCAATATCCCGTTTCGTGCCTTCTTGATGCCCAGAATCCGACTTTGGCAATCCAGGCTTTCGGAGAACGGCCTTTTTCCGCATGCCTTCCGGACCATCAGTTTCTCAAGCATCGACAAAGCCGGAAGGACACAGAGAAGGAGCCTTTCGCAATCTCGCCATCGTTGCTGTACAAGATTTTCGTAGACATCCATCATAGCCCCACCTCCATCGTTTGCGCAAGGGATTCCAGGAAGAGCCTGTCGGCATGGATTTTCCTTTTCAGAAAAGGAGAGATGTCCCTTTTCTCGAGGCTTTCCAACCATTGGATCGTATTTCGGTATCCGCTTCGTGTTCTTTCAAGGATGTCCTTGGCGCCTTCGACCGATCCCTTGCTGGCCTTGAAGGCGAGACAGTCCAATCGCGCGAGTTCCAGGATCGACGCCTTCATCCTCTTTGCCGTTTCCTCGTCTTCCAGGGAACAGAAGGCCAGAAGGGAACAAAGGCAGGCACTGCCACAGAAGAAGTCGCTGTCCTTGCAGGAAAGTTCCTCCAGTATCATGCTTTCATTCCTCCGAAAAGTTCCCCGGCCTTCTGGTGAATGACAAGCGTTGCCCGGTCATCATGGCTATTGGGATTCTTGTCGATGAGGACTAGGTTCTCCCTTTGGAAGTAGTTGAGGAATCCTGCCGCAGGATAGACCACAAGGGATGTCCCGCAGACGATGAGCAGATCGGCTTGCGATATTGCGATCATCGCCTTGATCATCGTTCTTTCGTCAAGGCTTTCCCCATAGAGGACGACGTCGGGCTTGATGATGCCTCCGCAATGGGGACAGCGAGGAACGACATCCAGGGCCGCCTTGACGAATTCGCCATCATACGGACGGGAACAGGATTGGCAGTAGTTCCGATGGATGGAGCCATGGAGTTCAATGACGTTCTGGCTTCCCGCCTTCTGATGAAGGCCATCGATGTTCTGGGTCACGATTGCCTTGAGCTTGCCTTTCTTCTCCAATGCCGCAAGATAGCGATGGCAGGCATTGGGCTCCTTGTCCAGAAGAAGCATCCTGTCCCGATAGAAACGATAGAATTCCTCGGTATGTTCCTCAAAGAAGCCATGCGAAATGATCGTTTCGGGATCGTATTGGTATTTCTGATTGTAAAGCCCGTCCTTGCTCCTGAAATCCGGTATGCCGGATTCCGTCGAGACACCGGCGCCGCCGAAGAAGACGATATTGTTGCTAGCGTCGATAAGACGTTGCAACGCTTCCCTATCTTGTTGAATCATGGCCATGTTTTTTCTCCTCCATTTATTATTAGTTCAGGGCCGGTCTTGACCTCAACCAGAATCATGAATAATTTTCGTTTTCGAATTTTCGGAAGTCGGTTCCAAAATCAAGAAAGTGCTGTTTTGACCACTTTTTATTCGCTTTTTTGGTTTTTATGCTGATTTTGTTATAAAAATCCCCGCTTTTGAAGCGGGGATCCAAACATTTTCGGAGGGGTCGGTTTTACAGCGAAATTCCGCCGTACCGCAGAATGTCCTGATATCTCTGCTCCGCAAGCTTCTCGCTCTTGGTGAGAAGTTCCTCGGCGTGGTCGGGGTTGACACGGAAGAGCTGAGAGTAACGGGTCTGGGTCATGACGAAGTCGCGGAACTTGCTGAAGTCCGGCTTGCAGGACATCGTCAGCGGGGACTTGCCCTGTTCCTTGAGACGCGGATCATAGGTATAGGTGAGGAAGTATCCGCAGTCGACAGCCATCTTCTCCTGCTTGATGGAGTTTCCGAGGCCGCCCTTGATGCCGTGCTCCTGGCAGGGGGCATAGCAGATGATGAGGGACGGGCCATTGTAGCTTTCGGCTTCGGTCATTGCCTTGATGGCCTGCATCGGATTGCTTCCGAGGGCGATCTGGGCGACATAGACATGGTCATAGGCCATGGCAATGAGGCCGAGATTCTTCTTGGCCGTCTTCTTTCCGGAAGCGGCGAACTTCGCGATCTGTCCGGTCTGAGAGGATTTGCTGGCCTGACCGCCGGTATTGGAGTAGACTTCGGTGTCCAGGACGAGGATGTTGACATCATCATCCGTGGCGATGATGTGATCCAATCCGCCATAGCCGATATCGTAGGCCCAGCCATCGCCGCCGACGATCCAGATGGACTTGTCGAGGAGGTCGTTCTTCATGGCAAGGAGAGCCTTGATGTCGCTGTTGGAAGAGGTCTGGACGAGGTTGAGGAGCTTGGGAAGGAGCTCGCGGACGTGCTTCCTGTTCTTGATGTTGTTGAGATAGTCGACGAGGATGTCCTTGAGTTCCGGCTCGACCTTGTCGAGGGCGCCGTTGATGATGTTGACGATCTTGGCAAGCTTGAAGTCCGTGGCGACTCTCATGCCATAGCCGTATTCGGCATTGTCTTCGAAGAGGGAGTTGGCCCAGGCAGGACCGTTTCCGTTCTTGTCGCAGACAAACGGCGTCATCGGGGTGGAGCCGTTGTAGATGGACGAGCATCCCGTCGCATTGGCAATGAGCATGTCCTGGCCGAAGAGCTGGGTGGCAAGACGATAGTAAGGCGTCTCGCCGCAGCCGGCGCAGGCACCGGAGACTTCCTGATAAGGACGATGGAGAGAGACTTCCTTGACCGTTCCGGCGGGGAAGAGACCTGTACGAGGCTCGATTTCGGTATAGAGGATCTTGGCGGCAGCTTCATGGACAAACTGGCTCTTGGCCTCGACAAGGCTGAGGGCCTTATGCTGCTCGAAGATGGTCTTGCCATTCTCGTCCTTGACTTCGTTGCCGTTCTCGTCCTTCTTGGCGACGCGCTTTCCGGGGCACTGGTTGACGCAGAGGCCACAACCGACGCAGTTCATCGGCGAGACCTGGATGCGGAAGTAGAGGCCCTTGACATTGGGACCACCCATGGCCGGAAGGACATCGAGCCTTTCGCTTTCGGGAAGCTTCTCGATTTCCTCGTCGGAGAGAAGGAACGGACGGATGGTGGCATGCGGGCAGACAAAGGCGCACTGGGCGCACTGGATGCAGTTGTCCTTGTTCCAGACAGGGACTCTGTCGGCAATGGAGCGATCCTCGCGGAAAGTGACGTTGGGTTCCATCGTGCCATCCTCGAGCTCCCACTTGCGGAAGGTCGAGACAGGGATGTCATAGCCTTCGAGGTTGCCGATGAGGGCAACATAGCTATCCCAATAGTCATCGCCGGTAAGCTTGACGGTGTTGCTGACGGGGAGATTGGACCAAGAAGGATCGACAGGGACCTCGCGGAGACCTTCCGTACCCTGATCGATGGCCTTGTAGTTGAGCTCGACGACATCCTGACCCTTCTTTCCATAGGTCTTGGCGGCAAACTTCTTCATCCAGGCATTGGCCTCTTCATAGGGCATGATCTGCTGGTTGAGATAGAAGAAGGAAGCCTGGAGGATGGTGTTGGTATGACGACCCATGCCGATGGCAAGGGCAATCTTGTTGGCGTCGATGACATAGAACTTGGCATGCTTGTCGGCAAGCTGCTTCTTCATCCTGTTGGGCAGGCTATTGAAGAGCTGCTCATCGGTCATGTCGGTATTGAGAAGGAACGTTCCGCCTTCCTTCAGGTTCTTGAGCATATCGAACTTGAAGATGTAGGAATCCAGGGAGCAGGAAACGAAGTCGGCGTTCTCGACATAGTAGGTGGAATGGATTGGTGTCTTGCCGAATCTCAAGTGAGAACGGGTGACGCCACCGGCCTTTCTGGAATCGTAGGCAAAGTAGGCTTGGGCATACTGGTGCGTCTCATCGCCGATGATCTTGACGGAAGACTTGTTGGCAGAGACGGTACCATCGGATCCCAATCCATAGAAGAGGCAGGAGGTGTAGTCATGAGGAACGGTATAGGTCTCGTCGACGGGGAGGGAAAGATGCGTGACATCATCATCGATACCGATGGTGAATCCCGTCCAGGTCTTCTTGGCATCAAGGAAGTCAAAGACAGCTTTGATCTGATTGGGCTGGGTATCCTTGGAGGAAATGCCATAACGACCGCCGAGGACTTCGATATCGGTCCTTCCACCCTGCTTGAGGGCGGCAACGACATCGAGATAGAGCGGTTCGCCATCGCTTCCGGGTTCCTTGGTCCTGTCGAGGACGGCAATCTTCCGAACGGAAGCGGGAATGGTAGCAAGGAGATGCTTGACGGAGAACGGACGATAGAGATGAACCTTCACAAGGCCGACCTTCTCGCCCTTCTTGAGCAGATCATCGATGACTTCGATGCAAGTCTCGGTGACCGATCCCATGGCGATGATGATCTTGGTGGCTTCCGGATCGCCATAATAGACAAACGGAGCATAGGGACGACCTGTCGCATCGGTAATCTTCTGGAAATAATTGCAGACGACATCGATGATGTTTTCCTCGTGGAGGTTCTGCGCCTCGCGTCCCTGGAAGCAGATATCATCGTTTTCGGCACCACCCCTGGTGACGGCATGGCCGTGCGGGTTGAGGGCTCTCTTCTTGAACTCGGCAACCTTCTCGGTGTTGATCAAGGACTTCCAGAAGTCATCGTTGACGAACTCGACGTTCTGGATTTCGTGGGAGGTACGGAAACCGTCGAAGAAATGGATGACGGGAGAAGAAGCCTCGATGGCAATCAGATGGGAGAGCGGAGCAAGATCGGCGACTTCCTGAACGGAATGGGAGCAGATCATGCAGGCGCCCGTCTGACGGACGGCATAGATATCGCCCTGATCGCCAAAGATCGAGAGGGAACGGGAAGCAAGGGCTCTTGCGGCAACATGCAAAACGGCAGGAAGTTCCTCACCGACCCACTTGTAGATGTTCGGAATCATGAGGAGCAAGCCCTGGGAAGCCGTATAGGTGGTAGCAAGGCTTCCGCCCTGGAGAGCACCATGGACGGCACCGGAAGCACCAGCCTCGGACTGCATCTCGACGACCTTCACGACATCTCCGAAGACATTCTTCATGCCTTGGGAAGCGTAGACATCCACGTTCTCCGCCATCGGGCTGGAAGGGGTAATCGGATAGATGGCAGCGACTTCGGTGAATTTGTAGGATCCAAGAGCCGCAGCGGTATTGCCGTCGACGGACTTGAATGTGAACTTCTCTTTTTCCATACACATCCTCCAATGTTTGTGTTGCTAAAGCACTTTATTATAAAACAAAGAAAAAGGACCGAGGTATAGAAAAAGGGGCAGAAAGCCCCTATTTTGGTTAATTTTAGTTAACTTTGTCCTTTTTTCGCTAAGAAAAAACAGGTCCTTTTTGTTCTGTATTGTCCGTCAGGGTGTTGCCTCAATCATAAATTCCAACATAAGTTCCAGATGCTTGGACGTCCCTGATGGCATGGCGATGCAGAAGATTCGCCAAAACCTTTTTCATTATATCTTCCAAATTATTTCAAAATTTATGTAAGTGCTTTCATACTTTCAAAGTTTTACGCATGAATAACGGCATTTTTAGGTGTAAGAGCTTACACTATTTTAATATTTTCTAATAAATCTGTCCAAAAAACATAAAAAGGAGGAAAGAGAAGCCCTCTTGTCTTTATTGGATATTCGGTGGTATTTGTCCATTTTTCCGAAAAGAAGAAAAAAGAGTTGCAAACAAAATATGAACTGATTATCATATGAGCAATGTTTCATATGTAAGGAGGCTACCATGCGCTGTCATTGCCATGATCACGGCTGTCATTCGGAAGAGCACGAAAATGACGAGCGAAAAGAAAGGATCCGAAGCATCGTCTTCCTCATCGCCGGTGCCGTTTTTCTTCTAATCGCGTTTCTTCTGAATTATTTCGATAGTTCGCCCTTCAAGGAAATGGAATGGGGATTCTTTGCCAATACGGATTTCTATTCCTCCTTCACTTTCGTTTCCTTCATTCTCTATACCATCGACTATCTTGCTCTCTCCTATACTTTGGTCACGAAAATGATCGAGGAAATACGGGAAAGAAACTACATAAACGAATTCACATTGATGCTCGTCGCCACGATTGGCGCCTTTGCCATATGCGAATTCCCCGAAGCGGTCCTGGTTGTCCTCTTCAGCATCATCGGCGAGTTGCTAGAAGATTATGCGACGGAGAGATCCTCCCGTTCCATCAAGAATCTTGTCAACAGCATGCCTCTTTATGCCCATCTCGTCCAGGAAGACGGAACCATCGCGGAAAAGACACCATCCGAAATACAAATCGGTTCCCTTTTGGAAATCCGGCCCGGCGAGAAGCTTGCCATCGATGGCGTTGTCGTCCACGGAAAATCGGCCATGGACCTTTCCTCCATCAACGGCGAATCCTTGCCAAGGGACATCAAGGAAGGGGAGCGCGTCTATTCCGGCTCCATAAACCTTTCCTCTGCCATTCGAATCAAGACGACAAAGGCCTATGCCGATTCGACCCTGGCGAAAATCATGGAACTCGTCGAATCCGAACAGGAGAAAAAGGCAAAAAGCGAGAAATTCATCACCCGATTCAGCAAATTCTATACGCCTGCCGTCGTCCTTGTCGCCGTTATCGTCTTTCTGACAGGCTTCGGACTATCCGGATTCGTATGGCAAGGGGCAAACGGCGGCGAGGAATGGCTCTATCGCGCCCTTTCCATCCTTCTTGTTTCCTGCCCCTGCGCGCTAGTCATCTCCGTCCCAATCTCTTTCTTTTCCGGCATCGGTACCGCCAGTCGTCTCGGCATTCTCATCAAGGGTTCCCTTCCTCTGGAGAACCTATCGAAGAGCACAAGCTTTTTCTTCGATAAAACAGGCACGCTTACGAATGGCAACTTTGTTCTCAAGAACAAGGTTTCCAAGGAGTTTCTCGCCATTGCCGCTTCCCTTGAAAGCAAATCGACACATCCGCTTGGAAAAGCAATCGTGGAGGCCTACAAAGGACAAAAGAAACCTGTCGAAAACTTCCTCAACATCCCTGGCAACGGCATAAAAGGAGACATCGACAACGAAACCTATCTCATAGGAACCAGGAAATTCCTTCTTTCCGAAGGGGTCAAAGACTTCGCCGAAGAAGACACTCCCTACAAGGTCCTGTATCTCGGAAAGAAGGATGGCAACATGCTGTCCAGCTTCATTGTCGTCGATCAGGTAAAGGAAGATGCCAAGGAAGCCATTTCCTGCCTCAAGGAACAGAAAGTAAAGAAAACGGTAATGCTATCCGGCGATGACGAGAAGATAGCCAGGGCGGTCAAGGACGAAATCGGGCTTGATGATTATCGCGGCGAACTCCTTCCGGAACAAAAGCTGGAGCACATCAAGAAAACGATGGAGAAAGAGACGGTCGCCTATGTCGGCGATGGCATCAACGATTCCCCAAGCCTCCTTGCCAGCAACGTCGGCATAGCCATGGGCGCCCTCGGAAGCGATGCCGCCATCGAGGCGAGCGACATTGTCGTCATGGACGATAACCTACGCAAAGTCGCGGAAGGACGAAGGCTCGCCCGCAGGACGATGCTCAATGTCATTGTCGGTGTCGCCTTTGCCATCGGCGTGAAAGTCCTCATCATGATCCTGGTGGCATTGGGCTATTGTGGCGATTTTGCCATGATACTCGGAACTTTCTCGGATACTGGAATCATGGCCGTCTGTGTCCTCCATGCCATGTCCATCATGCTCTACCGGCCAAAGTACATCCCGTCCCCGAAAAAGTCCAAGTAGGTTGCTCGTCCCTGACGATTCCCTTTGAAAAACAAGGCGGTTCGAATCAGACCGAATCGCCTTTTCTTTTTATTGAATCGTTCTTAATCATATGAATAAACAGAAAATAAGATCGTTGCATTAGATTCTGAAAACACGGAAAATACAAATATTTATCAATGAAAGCAATTCTTTTCGTTTAGAAAGGCTTTTATATCGTTGTCTCTATTCTGGATTTTCTTTTTGAGTCAATAGCCTTTTTTCTTCCTTTCGTCATAAAGCTTCTCGTCCTTCTCGGAAGAATGTTCCAAGCCGGTGCGGAAAAGATCCTTTATGTGATTGTCCGTCAAGGTATAGAGTATCTGCTTTCCGGAACGGTAGAAGGTGACGACATCATGCTTTCGAAGAACCTGCAATTGATGGGAAACCCGGCTTTGGGAGAGGGAAAGGATTTCGGCAATATCATTGACGCAAAGCTCGTTTTCCAAAAGAAGGGAAACGATCGAAAGCCTCGTCGAGTCCGCGAATATGGAATAGAACGACGCCAACGTATCGATGGCCTCCTCAGACAGGAGTTTCTTCCGGATATCTTCGATTGTCTTGGTTTTTTCCATATTTCCATTATAATCCCCGTTTCCTCGCGCGGCATCATTTTCCTTGATTGAGCTCGGATATAATATCAGTGGATTCTAGCTTTTATATATATAAATATATATAATATTTAATGTTTGCAATTTTACGGAAGGAGAACCTCATGGATTCCAAAGGCAATGCGATTCTGATAAAGGGAGAATACATCACCCTTGGACAGCTTCTCAAGAAGCTGGACCTCATCCAGACCGGTGGTGAAGAAAGGGCCTACTTGGCCATGCACGCCATCCTGGTCAACGGAGAGAAGGAAATCCGGCGCGGAAGAAAGATCCGTCCCGGCGACAAGGTATCCGTCGACGGTTCGCTCTACGAGATATGTTCGTAAGGAAACTTGTCCTGAATCACTTCCGTTCCTATCCCCATCTGGACATCGAGTTCCCGGAAAAAGACATCTACATCACCGGAAACAACGGACAAGGCAAAACGAACATCCTCGAGGCCCTGCATTATCTGACCATCGGAAGAAGCTTCCGCAAGGCCGAGGACAGGGAACTGATACAGGACGACGAGAAGGAAGCCTCCATCTATCTCAGCTACGACGACGAGAGCGACGGAAAGGAACATAGCCTCTCCTGTATCATCGGAAGAGGCTACAAGGTCTTCTCCTATGACGGCGAAAAGGTCAGGACCCTTTCCGAGATGCTCGGCAAGCTTCTGGCGATCTGCTACGATCCTAGTCAGGTCTTCTTCTTCAAGGACGATCCTGGCGAAAGACGCAAGCTTCTCGATGAGACGATCAGCCAGCTCGACGGCAAATACCTCTACGCCATCGGACGTTACAAGAAGCTTCTCAAGGAAAGGAACATGGGTCTCTCCCAGAACTACGACATCGATGTCCTCGATGTCCTGCGGGATCAGCTCGTCAACCTTTCCTACCGCATCGTCCTGGAGCGGAAACGTCTTGTCGCGATCCTCTCCGCGAAGATGGAAAGAATCTACAAAGATCTCTTCGGCAAGGATAGGGTACTCTCCCTTCTCTACAAGACAAACTGCCCGTTGGACGACGATCAGGAAAGTTTCGTCCGCAATGCCCGGGAACTGTATCGTTCCAACCAGTCCATCGAGAATCTGAGGAAGACGACCCTTATCGGTCCCCATCGGGACAATCTCCTTGCCTTGCTTGACGGAAAGGATGTCTCCCGATACGGAAGCCAAGGGGAAAACCGACTCTCGTCCTTGAGCCTGCGCCTTGCCATACGGGAGCTTTTCCAGGAAAAGACCGGAAAGGAGCCTCTCCTTCTTCTCGACGACGTCGCTTCCGACTTGGACGAGACACGCTGCCGCAATCTTCTGAAAAGCATCAAAGGCCATGGGCAGGCATTCGTGACCGGAGCCCAGATACGGGAAGGATTCGAAGACTACCAAATATACGTTGCCATGGAGCAAAGCCTACGGAGGAAACAAAATGACTGACGAAGAAAAGAGAAAGGCGATGGAAGCCCAGACGGAAAAGCAGAGGCGGAAGGTCGAGGAAGTCGCCAAGGCAGAAAGCCGCGCTCCCGTCGAACAGCACAAGGCCGAGGAAGTGCCAGAGGAAAACTTCGAGGAAGAACACGTCGAGCACAACGAGCTTTCCGAAGCCCAGGAGGAGAAAGCCCTCAAGGCCAAGGAAGAATATACCGGCAAGGACATCGAGATTCTTCAGGGACTGGAGGCCGTCCGCCAAAGGCCGGGCATGTATATCGGCACGACATCGGCCAGAGGTCTCCATCACCTTGTCCGCGAGGCCGTCGACAACGGCATCGACGAAGCCTTGGCAGGCTACTGCAAGCATATCCACGTCACCTTGCTTCCAGGAACGAAGGACAACCCCGTCAACCGCGTCCGCATCGAGGACGATGGCCGCGGCATCCCCTGCGACATCAATGCCCAGACCGGTCTTTCCACCGTCGAAACCGTCTATACCGTCCTTCATGCCGGCGGAAAGTTCAACGACAAGACCGGATACAAGATTTCCGGCGGTCTCCACGGCGTCGGCGTCAAGGCCGTCAATGCCCTTTCGACGAATGTCGAGGTCACGATCTATAGGGACGGCAAGATCCACCGTATCCGCTTCGAGAACGGAGGCAAGACCGTTGCCCCCGGACTGGAAGTCATCGGCGATTGCCCTGCCGACAAGACAGGCACGACTGTCGAATTCACGCCCGATCCGACAATCTTCAAGGAAACCGTCACTTTCGATTTCAACACGATCAACACCTATCTCCGTCAGACGGCCTATCTGACCAAGGGTCTCGACCTGACGCTTGACGATGTCCGCAATCCCGAGAATCCTCTCCACTCCCACTATTGCTTCGAAGGCGGAATCAAGGAATACGTCGCCTACATCAACCAGGAAAAGGAGAAAATCTTCGAGGCCATTCCCTATATCGTCGGTGGCTCGAAGGTTCCCGTCGGCGAAAGCACGACGACCATCATCGTCGAATGCGCGCTCCAGCCGACAAGGGGCGGCATCCTCTCCATGAATTCCTTCTGCAACAACATCCGCACCACTGGCGGAGGAACCCACGAGGAAGGTTTCCGTCTTGCCATCGGCAGAGAACTCAACAACTACTTCCGTGCCAAGGAATGGCTTAAGGACAGCGACCAGAACTTCAAGTCCGAGGACTGCCTAGAGGGATTGACCGTCATTCTCTCCATCAAGCATTCCAATCCGCAATACGAAGGCCAGGTCAAGGACAAGCTCGGAAACGACGAGGTCCGCAAGGTCGTCTCCTCCATCGTCGGCGACTACCTCAAGGAATGGCTGATGGAAAATCCCAAGGAAGGACGCCTTTGGTATGAAAGAGTCGTCCTTGCCTTCAAGAGCCGCCGCGCTGCCGAAAACGCCCGTGCAAAGGCCCAGGGAAAGCTCTCCGCCGGTGCCGGCATGCCCGACAAGCTCACGGACTGCATCTCCAAGGATCCTGCCGAAAGGGAGCTCTTCATCGTCGAGGGTAACTCCGCAGGCGGTTCCGCCATCCAGGGAAGGGATGCCAGGACTCAGGCCATCCTTCCGCTAAGAGGAAAGATCCTCAACGTCGAGAAAGCCCCGGCGATGCGCATCGAAAAGAATGCCGAAATCTACAACATGGTCACCGCGATCGGTGCCGGACAGGGCGAGAACTTCGACGTCAGCAAGATCCGCTACGACAAGGTCATCATCATGACCGATGCCGATGTCGATGGAAGCCACATCCGTATCCTGCTGATGACGTTCTTCTATCGCTTCATGCGTCCGCTTGTCGAAACCGGACATCTCTATATCGCCCAGCCGCCTCTCTACCGCGTTGCCTACCAGGGCCATTACTACTACGCCTTCAACGACGAGGAGCTCGAGAACATCAAGAGCAAGCTTCCCAAGAACGCCCGCTTCGGTCTCCAGCGCTACAAAGGTCTTGGTGAAATGGACCCGGATCAGCTGGATAGCACGACGATGGACAAGAACCACAGAAGGATGTATCGGGTCACCATCGACGATGCCCAAGCCGCGAACGACGCCCTCATCGACCTGATGGGCGAGAACGTCGAGCCGAGAAAGGACTACATCACCGCCAACGCCAAGTTCGTCAAGAACCTGGACATCTAATGGAGGCAACAGACAATGGCTGACAACGAAAACGAAGAGAAGAAAATCGAAGAAGCCGGAAAGCCTGCCGACAAGGGCATCGAAGGCCTCCAGGAAGGTATCGTCCCCGGCATCTCGTCAGACGAATTCGCCACCGAGATCAAGAACTCCTTCCTCGACTATGCCGTCTCGACATTGACGAGCCGTGCCATTCCCGACGCCCGGGACGGACTCAAGCCTGTCCAAAGGCGTATCATCTACGACATGTGGGACATGGGCGTCACGCCGGACAAGCCCTTCAAGAAATCCGCCCGTGTCGTCGGTGACGTCATGGGTAAATACCATCCGCACGGAAACTCCGCCATCTATTTGGCCATGTGCCGTCTTGCCCAGGATTTCGCCATGCGCTATACCCTCGTCCAGGGCCACGGAAACTTCGGCTCTCCCGATGGCGACGAACCGGCTGCGGAACGTTACACGGAAGCCAGACTGAGCAAGATTGCCCTGGAGATGACAAGGGACATCGAGAAGAATACCGTCAGCTTCATGGATACCTACGATGGCGAGGGAAGGGAGCCGACCGTCCTTCCGTCCCGCTTCCCCAACCTTCTCTGCAATGAGTCTTCCGGTATCGCCGTCGGTATGGCGACTTCCATCCCGCCGCACAATCTCCGCGAGACCATCTCCGGCATCCAGGAAGTCATCCGCAACCCGGATATCACGACGGAACAATTGATGGATATCATCAAGGGTCCGGACTTCCCCGGCGGCGGCATCATCATGGGAAGAAGCGGCATCAAGAAATACTTCGAGACTGGCCGCGGCTCCGTCAAGGTCCGTGCCAAATACGACATCGAGGAAAAGAACGGACATCAGGAAATCATCTTCTCGGAATTGCCGTACATGGTCAACAAGCGTGACCTGGCAAAGAAGATCGTCGACCTTGCCGATTCCAAGACAATCGAGGGAATCGCCTCTGTTGCCGACTATTCTTCCAAGAAGATGGGAACCTATTTCGTCGTTGCCTTGAAGAAGAACGCCAATGCCGAACTCGTCCTCAACCACCTCTTCCGCTACACGTCGCTCCAATCTTCCTTTGCCGTCAACATGCTTGCTTTGGACAACGGAACGCCCAAGGTCCTCTCGATGCGGCAGGCCTTGGACATCTACATCCATTTCCAGGAAGAAATCATCACCAACAGGACGAAGTTCAATCTCAAGAAGGCTCAGGACAGAATCCATATCCTCGATGCCTTCCTCCTTGTCGCCGATGCCATCGACGAAACCATCCACATCATCCGCTCTTCCGAGACGGATGACGAGGTCATCGGCAAGCTCTTCGACCGCTTCGGCCTTGACGAAACGCAATCCAGAAGCATCCTCGAACTCCAGCTCAAGCGTCTCAAGAAGCTCGACCAGAGAAAGTATGCCGACGAAAAGGCCGCGCTCGAGGCCGACTGCCGCCATTACAACGACATCCTTTCCAACAAGGAAGTCCTGGAAGCGACCCTCATCGGCGAACTGGAAGAGATCAAGAAGACCTATGGCGATGACAGAAGGACCCTTATCACGGACTTCGACTACGACGAGAGCGACGAGGACCTCATCCCCAACAAGGAAGTCCTTGTCATCCTGACAAAGGCCGGATACATCAAGAGGATCGACCCGACCGAATTCAAGGTCCAGAACAGGGGTGGCGTCGGCGTCCAGGGCATGAAGACGAAGGATGACGACGATGTCGATATCCTCCGTCACACCCGTACCAAGACGGACGTTCTCTTCTTTACCGATTTCGGCAAGGTCTATCGTTGCCGCGGATACCAAATCCAGGAAGGAAGCCGGACGAGCAAGGGTCTTCCCATCGTCAACTTCCTCCGCCTTGCTCCCGGCGAGAAAGTCACGTCCATCATCTCCATGGACGACTATTCCGAGGACAGCTTCCTCTTCTTCGGAACGGAACAGGGCGTCGTCAAGAGATGCAAGGCGACCGACTTCGAGAACATCAATTCCAACGGCAAGATTGCCATCCTGTTGCGCGAGGGCGACAAGCTCATCGATGTCAAGCACACGGACGGAACGGCTTTGATTTCCCTTGGTTCGAGCGAAGGCAAGGTCTGCACCTTCCGTGAGGACGAAGTACGCTGCATGGGACGCACGGCAACCGGCGTCAAGGGCATGGACATCCCCGAAGGCGTGAAGATCGTCGGCATGATCACCTCCCTGGAAGGCGACAAGATCTTCTCCCTGTCCGCCAACGGCTATGGAAAGATCACGCCGACAAGCGAATACCGCATCACTTCCAGAGGCTCCAAGGGCGTCAAGACGATGCGCGTGGAAGACAAGAACGGAGCCCTGATTGCCATCAAGACGGTCAAGGGCGACGAGGACATCATCATCATCACCGACCATGGCACGACCATCCGGACGACCTTGACCCAGGTCAGCAACATGTCCCGGAACACCATCGGCGTCAAGATCATCACCCTCCGCGACAAGGAAAGCATCAGCTCCTGCTCCATCGAGCCGAGCGAATCCGAATACGAGGCCCAGGAAGAAGCGCCGGAAGAAGCCCAGGAGCCTTCCAAGGAGACGGCCGAAAACGATCCCGCCCTCCAGGAACTCCTCCGCCGTGCCGAGAAGGAACAGGATGACGACGGAACGGACGAAGGTTCCGGAAGCGAAGAAGAATAGCCATGGAAGTCCAGAAGGTCTATCTCGGTTTCGATCGCTATCGCCTGCAGAGGACTTTCTCCTATGCCGTGCGCGAAAACATCGTCCAGAACCTGCGCCATGCCAGTATTGCCTATACCTTCGATCCCGATGCCGACTTCGACCTTGCCCTCTTCGCGTCATCGGAAGATATGCTTTCCCAGCTTCCGAAAATCAAGGGCAAGCGTGTCCGCAAATGCCTCCTTGCCGGATTCGACGTCGACGATTTCAACGACGACCCGACGGCCAACAAGTTCCTCTCCGACATCAGCATCAATTCCGCCAATCAGGCCGACTTCCTTCTGACCTTCTTCGAATCGCAGATGCGCGCCCTGCTGCGCATGGGAATCCGCAAGGAAATCCGTCTCTTCCCGCCTAGGCCCACCTTCCATGGCGATGACATCTTGCAGGCGGAAAGGGATGCCTTCCGTTCCTATTACCGCATTCCGAAGGACAAGAAGGTGATCGTCTCGTTCGGCTTCAGGCGCGACATGGAGAGCATTGCCATCCTCGATAGCCTTTCAAGGGTTTTTCCGAATTGCGAATTCCTCTACTTCGGCGAGCAGGAAAAGGAGTTCCTCCGCCAGAAGATGCAGGAGAGACTCTCCCACCAGACAAACATCCGTTACGTCTCGACCCTCCCCGAGGAGCTCTACCATTCTGCCCTTGTCAGCGTCGATGCCGTCTTCTTCCCACAGGTCTTCCTCACCTATCCGACCATTATCCTCGATTTCATCGCCCATGAAGTCCCTCTTGTCGCCTACAGGGCAATCGACCTTCCGGAACTCGTCAACGAAAAGACCGCCCTTCTTCCAAAGGACTTCAACGAGCTTTACCAGGCCTTGCGCCATATCCAGGAAGAGAACAAGGCGAAAAGCGCAAAAGCGCATCTTCTCCCCTACATGCTCTAGTCTAGTTGCTATAATAGTTTGATTCCAAATCAAGGAGATAATAACCATGCTCGATGTCAAATACGTAATCGACCATCTCGACGAGGTCATCGATAGGCTTGCCACCCGCAACGGCGACTATACCTATCTTCGCGAGCTTCCTGCCCTCGAGGAAAAGAGAAAGGATCTCATTCTCAAGGCCGATAGGCTCAAAGCCGAAAGGAACAGCCAGTCCAAGGAAATCGGAAAGCTCAAGGCCCAGAAGAAGGAAGAAGAGGCCAAGGCACTGATGGCCAAGATCAACTTCGACAAGGACGAGATCGCCCGCTTCGACAAGGAAAGGGGCGAGGTCGAGGAAAAGATCCACGAAATCATGCTCAAAACCCCGAACCTTCCCGACGCCTCCCTTCCCATCGGAACGGACGACAGCTTCAACAGGCCGGAAAAGTACTGGGGCGAGCCCACCGTCTTCACCTTCAAGCCCAAGGCCCACTGGGACATCGGACAGAGGCTCGGACTCTTCGACTTCGACCGCGCCGCCAAGGTCTCCGGACCCCGCTTCACTTTCTATCTCGGTGCCTTGGCAAGGCTGGAACGCGCCCTGGCTTCTCTGATGCTGGATACCCACGCCAAGGCCGGCTACACCGAAGTCCTTCCTCCCTACATGGTCAATACCGCTTCCCTGACGGGATCGGGCCAGCTTCCGAAATTCGCCGATCAGGCCTACAACACCACGCCCGGCGATTTCTGGCTGATCCCGACGGCAGAGGTTCCCGTCACCAACTACTACCGCGACGAGATCCTTTCCGCCGAGGACCTTCCCAAGTGGTTCTGCGCCTACTCCTCCTGCTTCCGCGCCGAGGCCGGGGCTGCCGGAAGGGATACCCGTGGCATCATCCGCCAGCATCAGTTCCAGAAGGTCGAGCTTGTCAAGTACTGCCTGCCCGAGCACTCCTTCGAGGAACTGGAATCGCTGACACAAGAAGCGGAGAAGATCCTCGAGCTTCTTAAGCTTCCCTATCGCCGCGTCTGCCTCTCCACGGGCGATGTCGGATTCTCTTCCGCCAAGACATTCGACCTCGAGGTCTGGATGCCTTCCTACAATGAATATGAGGAGAAGGACGGAAAGTTCGTCCCAACGACAAGGAACTACAAGGAAATCTCCTCCTGCTCCAACGATACCGACTACCAGGCAAGGCGCATGAACATCCGCTTCAAGAGAACGAAGGACAGCAAGACGGAGTATGTCCACATGCTCAACGGTTCCGGCCTTGCCGTCGGCAGGACCGTCGCCGCCGTCATCGAGAATTACCAGAACGAGGATGGTTCCATCACCGTTCCGGAAGTCCTCCGTCCCTACATGGGCTGCGACATCATCAAGTAGAAACAGCAAAAAATCCTATGGGCCATCGAAAGATGGTCCTTTTCCTTTGACTTCATGGGCATGCAAAAAGGCCAGTCTTGTGACAACTGGCCTTTTTCTTTTCGTTTTGCTTAGTTGATGCTTCCGGAAGCGGTCTTGAAGGCGTCTTCGACAAGCTTCTCGATTTCGGCATCCGTCTCCGCCTTAGAGTTGAAGACCGTGTTGACGAGGTTGCCGACGGCCGTTCTGGCAGCGGCGGACTTGTCGTTGATGTTGGCGATGAAGTAGTCTCCCTGCTGGATGTACTGCTCGTTGATCTGGTAGCTCAGTCCCTTGTACTTGGCGGACTTGTCGGCAAGGTTTTCCTTGGTGGACTTGTCCGTGATTTCCTTGTCGGCGGAATCGATGATGTCCTTGAGCTCCTCCCTCTTGTTGGAAGAAGGACGGACGGCGAAGTATCCCGTCGTGGCGGAGAGCCCGGCACCGTTTTCGCTGTTGGTCAGGAACTTGTAGAAGTCGAACGTCGCCTTCTGGACTCTTTCGTTGGCGTTGCGGAAGAGAACGAGGGAAGGACCCTGGGAAATGGCGTAGTGCTCGCCTTCCATGTCGACCGCGGAGGAGAACTCGACGTCGGGCATGTCCTTGCCGCCGATGGTCGGAGTCTGATAGACGCCGATGCGATAGCCATCGACACCCATGTACATGCCGGAAGTCGTGGAAGAGACAAGAAGGAAGCACTGGCCATAGTTCACTTTGGAGGTGGAGTACTCATGGTAGTTCTTGACGGGATCGGTGACCAGAAGTTGGTCGGCCGTTCCGATGAGGCCCTCGTTGTTCCACTTCTTGAGCTGGACCATCATGGCCTTGGCGTCCGCATTGTTGAAGAGGACGTTCGTGTTGTCGGTATAGGGGATGTTCATCATCTTGCAGAAACTGATGAACATGTTGTCTCCGGAATCATAGCAGATCGGAAGGGCCTTGAACCAACCATCGGAATCGCGCTGGTCGGCAAAGAGGCTGGGGAAGTCCATTTTCATCTGCCTGGCAAGGGCGATCATTTCCGTCCAGTCGGTCGGGACCTCGTACTTTTCCTTCGTGTCGGCGGCAGTCGGGGCTTTGTAGGTCTCAAGAAGCTTGCCATTGTCATCGGTCATGACTTCCTCGTCCGAATCGACGCCGCAGAGACCGGCACCGACCTTGTCGAAGACCGTCTGGTTGATGAAGAGCGCCTCGGAAGAGCGGGAATAGGGAAGGGTCAAAAGGTCGCCATCGCCATAGCCGGACTTCTCGGAGGCGATGGAATTCTTGATGTCATCATAGGAAGAGCTGCTGTCCTCGACGGTATTGGCGACGAGCTTCTCTTCGTCCGTTTCCTCGTCCTTGACGATGGAATAGGTCGTCTGCTTTCCGAATCCGACTTCCGCATCCTCGAAATACTGTTCGGGATGCAGAATGGCATTCGGGGTCTGGTCCCAGATGACGACGTTGTCGGGATAGACCGAGGCAAGATTGGGGATGTTGCCGCCGTTGAGGCCGGTAGTGACATCGCTGGCAATCGTGCCATAGCTTTGGTGGTTCTCCTGGACGACATGGATGTCGGGATTGAGCTTCTCGAATTCCTCGATGACGCCTTGGACATAGTCATATCTTTGCGTCGTCGCCTCATCGCCGGTCTGCGCATAGTCGTTCCACCAGGTAATCGTCAGCCTGTTGTCCGTCGGATTGCATCCGGCAAGGCCTAGCGACAGCACAGAAAGAAGGAAGAGGGAACAAACGGTTTTTTTCATTTCGGAATGCTCCTTGTTCATTGCTGTGCCAGATATGGACTATTCTGGCAACACATAAGTTTACCCTTTAATGCCAGCCCGGGCAATACCGCGCATAATATACTTTCTAAAGATTATGAAAAGAACAAGTAAAGGAACCGTTGTCAAAACCGTGGCTGCCATCTGCCAGGTATACATCGGACGATAGACCTCATGGGAATAATACTGGAAGGATGTTCCGCGAAGGGCGACGGAGAGGACGGAGAGGTTGGAGTCGAGATTCATGATGATGGTATTTGGCCAGACATAGGAATTCCACGATTCGATGAGATTGAGTATGAAAATCGTGATCAGCGTCGGGCTGGCAAGCGGAACCATGACTTTCCACAGGTATTGCCAATCGCTCTTTCCATCGACCTTTGCGGCGAGATAGAGCTCATTGGGAATCTGTTTGAAGTTCTGCCGGAGGAGATAGATGTAGAAGACGTTGCAGAGGAAGGGGAGGATGAGGGTAAGGTAGATCTGAAAGCGGTTCTGTCCGGCATAGGCAAGGCCGAGATTGGACATGGTGATGTAGTTGGTGATGACCATCATCTCGCCCGGAATCATCATCGTCGACAGGAAGATGGTAAAGAGGATTTCCCTTCCCTTGAAATTGAGCCTGGAGAAGGCAAAGGCGGAAAGGATGGTCACGACAAGGCTTCCGCATGTCGTGCACAATCCGACGACCAGGGTATTGACGACAAGGGAGGCATAGGGAAAGCCTTCGTTGTTGATCGTGTTGCCATAGTTGAAGGCGATATTCTCAAGGATATTGCCGGCCATGGGAAAAAAGGCCCCGGCAGTCAGTTCGTCTTCCGTCATGAAGGACGCGGCAATCATGTAATAGAAAGGGAGGAGGATGACAAGGGCGGCAAAGGCTAGAAGGACATAGACGAGGCAAAGGCCAAGGACATGGAGAACCTTGTCCCTCTTTTCGGTCGAACGGATGTTTTTCCTCCGCCCGGGAATGATAAGCGTCAAATGCGTCTGGATTTCGTTTTCCATGTTCAGTAATGGACCCTTTTCTTTGCGACCTGCATCTGGACAAGCGTGAACGCGAAGATGATGACGAAAAGAACGACGGCACCCGCGGCGGCGTATTCCAGCCTCTGTCTTCCGCCACCGACACCTTGGATCTGGTCGTAGATATAATAGACAACCGTATAGAGATCATGCAGGTTGCCATCTGTCGTATAGCCTCTGTTGAAAAGGCCAACGATAGCGTTGTATTCCTTGAATCCGGAAATGAAGGAGGTCACGGAGACATACAGAATCTGCGGCGAAATCATCGGGAGGACGATCTTGAGGTCCGTCTTCCACTTGGGCGTGGCGTCGATCCTGGCGGCATCGTAGTATTGCTGATCCACGTTCTGCAAACCGGAAGCAAAGATGAGGATCTTGAAGGGAAGGGCCGTCCAGATGACATAGAGACAGATGACGAACATGCTTCTTCCCCACGATGTCCCGAGTTGAATCCATTGCGTCCCCTCGATTCCGAAGAGGCGGTTGAAAAGACCCGTGTTTGAGAAAATCAGGGCAAAGACCATGCCGACGGCAATCGTGTTCGTGACATAAGGCAAGAAGAAGATCGTCTGGAAGAAGCTTCTCACGGCCTTGATGTGATTAAGGCCGATGGCAATAAGCAAGGCAATGATAACGGAGATCGGAACCGTGACGAAGGTGATGATAAGCGTATTGGGCAGGGCATAGCGGATGAATTCCGTCATGACCGAATTGGGGTCACCGGGAACTCTCTCCACGATTCCAAGGACGATGCCATAGTTGTCGAAAGTGAATCCGCTGCTTGTCCCCGTCGCGTAGTTGTAGTCCCTCATGAAGGAAATCACGAAGGTATTGATGATGGGGAAGATGGTAAACAGCATGATGAGGATCAAGGCCGGGGCCAGATAGAGCCAGGCCTTCCAGTTCGTCTTCCTTTCCATCCTAGAAACGTATCCTTTCCTCGGTCTTCCTGTCGAAAAGATAGATTTTCGACGGTCTGAGAAGGAAACTGTGGACACCCGGAGAAACCTGGGCTTCGGAATCGATCGTGATCTTCAGCTGATCGCCGACGAAACTGGGATGATTGCCGATAAGGGCAATGTCCTTTCCGCTGGCCTGGATCTGTTCGATATCCACGGTAAGATGACCGCAAACGGTGGGATCGATGCCCTGAAGGAATGTTCCCTTCCCATCTTTTTCCGCATCTTCCAAAAGGAAGGCTTCCGGACGAATGCCGACAAAGACTTCGCGATAGCCTTCGATCGGAACGGGAAGAACCTTTTCGCCCCCGATATGGACATAGCCATCATCGACGATTCCCTCGAAGACGTTGATCGGTGGGTTCCCAAGGAACTTGGCGACGAAAAGATCGTTGGGATCGCGATAGACATCCTGTGGTTTGCCAACCTGACGGCTTTTCCCGTCCTTCATGAGGACGATCCTGTCGCAAATGGCCATTGCCTCGTCCTGGTCGTGCGTGACGAAGACGGTCGTGATTCCCGTTTCCCGCTGAATACGGCGGATTTCCTCACGGGTCTTCAGGCGTAGTCTGGCGTCGAGATTGGAGAGCGGTTCGTCGAGAAGAAGAAGCTTCGGCTTCTTGACAAGAGCCCTTGCAATGGCAACACGCTGCTGTTGCCCGCCGGAAAGCTCGCTGGGCTTTCTTTCCAGCAATTCTTCAATCTGTACAAGACGTGACACATCCCGAACAAGGGAGTCGATTTCATCCCTTGTCAAACGGCGCGTGTCCATCCTTCTCTCCCCCTTCTCATTCAAGTAGTAGAAGGCCTCATCAATAGGGTCCTTGGAGGCAGAAAGGCGCTTTTTGAGGCTCTCAAGATGTGCAGCGAACTTGCTTTTTGCATCTTTGTAAGCGCTTTCTTCATTTTTTGCTATTCCACCAATTTCCTTCAGGACATCCGCAGCGATGAATCGGGAGACATGGAACTCCTTTGCGACATAAAGAACGGCATTTTCCTTCTTGATCTTGCCGTCGCACTGGCTTTCCAGAACGGCTTTCCGAAGCCTTTCCGGTTCCTCCAGAATCGCGATTGCCTTTTGGATGCGAACGGCTTTTTCGCACCTTTTTTCCGTGTACACTTTTAGATTTGTCAACGGAAAGGCGATATTTTTGTACACGGTCATATGCGGATAGAGGGCATAATTCTGGAAAACAAGTCCAATACCTCTCTTTTCGGCTTCAAGGTTTGTCACCTCCTCGTCATCGAACCAGATTTCGCCCGATGTCGGGTCCTTGAGACCGGCCAGCATATACAAAGTCGTGGACTTTCCGCACCCGGAAGGCCCAAGCAAGCCTAAAAGTGTACCATTTTCAATATTTAGCGTTAAAGAATCGACAGCTTTTGTTTCCGAAACGTTCTTTTTTTCGTCTCCTGGAAAAGTTTTCGTCAATTTGACAAGTCGTATTTCCATGTCAATTTACCTGTCCTGATTTTGCCGAATTCTACGGCGTTTTCTATTATAATGGAACAAAGCGAAGCATTGAAAGAAATTGGTACGGGAACTAAAATGTTCCCGTTTGTCGTTTGTCCAGAGGCAAAAGGCAACGCTGCTAGAAAGATCAGGGGGCACGCACGTGAAAGTATCTGTCAGCAATTTTCGTAAGAATCTGAAGGAATACCTGAAGCTCTCCAACAGTGAACCTCTCCAAATCTACAGCGGGAAGACCCATATCGCGACCGTCTATGGCGAAAGGGCGGATGACATGAGGAAGCTTTCCGAAATCCAGCGCAAACTCTTCTACAAGAAAAGTGGTTACGATTGGATATCGTGATCGACACCGGAAACCGGTTTATAGCGACTATCCTCGAGGGTGATTCCACCCTCTTTTTCTTTCAATGAAAGACGATATTCCGCCTTATCCCGATAGATTGTTCCCTTATCGAGATATATGCAATAAGTATTGAAAACATAATCATGAAGGGATTGATGGCTTTTCGATAAAAGCATCATGCCCAGACTGACGGCAAGGGGAATAAGAAAGGTAGCCAAGGAAAGGACGACCTCAACCAGGAAAAGGAAAAGGAAACGACCGATGAACTTTCCAGCCGGAACGGACAGGCCATCGGCAGAGAGAAGGGCAAGTCGCGTCATCTTCATTCCCAAAGTCTGCTTCGTCTTGCCAAATGCCAAGGGAATCACAAGAAAGAAAATCGGGAAAGGAACCAAAAACGTTCCGATTGCGGAAAAGGTATAGATCCAAATCGTTTCCCGAGTGGCTTTGGCATAAGCCGGATTGTTCATAAGATAGCCCAATGCCACTTCATAGCTTTCTTCATAGAATCCCTGATAGTCTTTGTCGTAGTCATCATTCTTCAAGTTTCGCTCACCATCCACGAAAAGCTTCTCGCCAGAAGGTAGGCAGGCTTCATCCTTATATCCGAGATAAAGGTCGCTTCCGTCCCCATCGGGAAAGAACTCTTCCATCGCATAAAAGGAAGTAAGGACATCATCGATTGCATCGGAAATGGAATCCGTCGAAAGATCCTCGGAAAGGGATTCCGGAAAACGAAGGACTTCGCCCTCCCTGGATACATAAAGGCCCGACTGTACAGAGAGCCTTTCCCTTTCCTCTATCCGTTCCTGGACAAAAGGAGAGGAAGAAAGAAGGAAAAGGACAGGAACAAGCAGAACAAAGCCAAGGAGAAAGGCTACAAAGGCGTCGAAAAGAAGGGCGGAAAGACGCTTTCCGCTGCTTGCCCTTTCGTAGAAAAGCTCATGCGTCTGCTTCTTTTCCATGTTCCTTGTCCTCAAGCATGAATTCTTTTCCGTTTTTCGCCACGATCTGGGATAGAATCTCCGTCACCGTCTGATGCATTCCCTTTCTGGAAACGAAATCAAATAGCCCCGAAACAAGAAGATAGAGGAAGGAAACGAAGAAACCAACCAAGATATTGAAGAAACCAAGAATGGAAATGTCCATGAAATAGACACCCTCTCCTCCAAAGAGAAGGATGGCAATGACAAATGGCACATAAAGGTTGGCTATCAAAGACAAAATAATCCTCAACATTATATTCCAGCCTCCGATTGCCTTGCCCGTGATGTCGGTATAAGCGATGTCCAATGCCTTGTCCGACAGAGTCCTTCCGTCCTGGAAAAGAACGGGGAATAGAAGATAAACCATCAGGATGCCAAGAAGATAGGAAAACAGAAGCGCTATCCCCCGCATGGAAAGCAGAGAATCACGACAATCCAGGAAAGTCCTTTCGGCAAGAACATAGGGTTCATAGGACTCCATAAGGTCCTCGCTTGCATCAAAATAAGCCTTGTCGAAAAGTTCAAGAACCGCATCATATACCTCTTTTCCTCTGGCGGTACCGGAAACGAAATATTCATCGATGGCCAAGGCGCTTTCCGAATTCAAATAGGGATATCCATCCGAATATTCAAAATAAGCATTATCGTCGATGATTTCTTTTTGGTAATAATCCAATCCCGACTTTTCCATTGAACTCGCTTCGAATCGGTCCCTTTTTTCCACTTTGAAGGAAACATAATATTGGAAAAGGCCGTCTTCTTCCGGCGTGATTGGCTCGACATCCTTATATATCCGTTGACTGATTTCTTCCGGTGCCTTGACCTCTTCGAGGGTGCATAGGACACTTCTTTTGAGATATTCCTCCGCCATATCCGACGAAGATAGGAGCGTGCCATCCTCTCTCCGGCTCAATCCCGATTCCTCGACGATGGAATAGAGTTCGCTTCGGACATCCATGATCCTTTCCTGAACGTCGCGATATACCGGCAAAGCAGAGAGAATGCCATCGGAAATCGCAAAGAAGACAAGAGAAAGAATCAAGACCGACAGGCCATCAAGAAACCTGGCCAAAAATTTCTTCGGCCTGGAAAGAAGAACGGCATTTCGATAGCGGCTTTCCTTGCGTTCCTTCACTTCCTTTTCCTGATCTGGTTTTCGAAATACTTCTTGCGTCGGAGACTTGGAATCAGCCAAACCGAGGCAATAACGCCAAAAACAAGGAAACCTGCAAAGGAAAGGACGGAGAAAACGAATTCCGTCGAGGCCGGGGTGAAATGCCTCTGTCGAAGAACATCGTAGCGGAAACTCAGGACAAAAAAGACAATGCCCAAGACCAAAAGAATTCCAGCAATAACATAGAAAGCAAGGGCCTTGTCTTTCCTCTCGCGACTGCGTGTGACCTCTGCGTAGCAAAGACGCTTGAAGGCATGGATTTCCATCTTTTCCACTTTTTCTTCGTCGTTGTCGAAAGAGCATTTTGGACAGACATGCTCTCCGTTCTTAAGACGATGACCGCAGTTCAGGCAGAAGCGTTCTTTCATGATACTCTCCATTTTATCAAAAAGCCCCTATGCAGGAGATATCAAAAGATATCCGGCGTAATATACCTTCAAGACAATCTTTCGCAACGGACATAGCGGACTCACATGTTTTTGCTGTTGGCGCCTTCGCTCTTTCATGGCGATGCCATCGTGCCTTTGTCTTCAAGTGGTAGAATAAAGAGATATTGCTTCCCTTTCAGGAGGTTTTGCATGTCCAAGGATATTCAGCCCGAAAAAGAGCATCGTTTCCGACATGTCGCCCTGCCAATCGTCATCGGCATCCTCTCCCTTGCCATCGGAGGCTTTGGCGGCTATGCCATCGCGCGGGTCTTCAATGGCCTTTCCGCAGAAGAGCAGAAACTCGTGGACGAATATCGCATCCTGATGGACGAGTGGGTCTTTGCCGATCAGGACATTGGCCTTTCGGATGCCGCCATGGAAGGAATCGCCCAGGCCATCGCTGCTTCAAACGGGGATAGCTTCACTTTCTACACGCCTACGGCGGAAGAACAGAACCTATCGACCTCCCATCTTGGATTCGGATTTACCTCCCACACCTATGACGGCGGGCTCTATCTTGTCGATGTCCACAATGGCGAAGCGCAGAAAGCAGGATTGGAAAAAGGAGACGTCCTCTATGGCGTGAAAAGGGGGAACGAAGCCTACTTCGATTTCACGACTCACACCAACGCGGAAGTCAACGCCTACCTTGGGGAAGAAGGCCATGATAACGACACATTTGTCTTTGACTATGTCCGGAATGGTCTCTCTGGACAAGTATCGATGAAGAAGGGGACATACCGAGAAAATATCGTCGAGATTCTTCAGGAACCTTCTCTCGAAAACAAAAACACGCTGGCGATCCGCATTCCTTCCTTTTTGGATACCGTCTCCAAGTCCGTAAACAATCTTCTCCGAAAATACGCTCTCCAGGAAAAAACCATCGACCGTCTGATCATCGATCTTCGTGGAAATGGCGGCGGTGCCCTCAACGAATGCGAGGACCTGGCAAAGCTTTTCGTCAAGAAGGGAACGTTGATCTACGAGCTCCACGGAAAGGACGACGCTGTCTTGGAACGCTGCATCCAATATTCCGACCCCACCTACAGAATCCCTTCCTATGACATTATCCTTGATGGCAACTCGGCTTCCGCCTCGGAAACATTTGCCTTGGCAATGCGTGCAGGAACAGATTGCACGATACATGGCCTCCCTTCCTACGGAAAGGGAATCGCCCAGAAGTTCCACTACTTCCCCGACAATTCCGTCCTTCGTTATACCTTTGCCTACGTCTATGGCCCTGAAAGAGAGGACGAAACGCTTTATGACGAAGGGGAGGATGATGACGATATCCTCTGCATCCAAGGAAAAGGCATCCTTCCGGATGTTCCCTTCGCTACGGATTATCTCTGGTTGAGCCGTGTCCCGGCCTTGACGGAAAGCATCGGCGTTTCGCAAGTCAGTCAAGAATATGTATTACGACTACTGAATGAAATCGATGATGATTCGTATCCGGACGAATATGGACAGGATTACCATTTCGTCGATGCCATTGAGGATTTTTCGTTTTATCTCTCCACAAACGGAATTTCCGTCGAGCCTTTCGATGAAGATGGCACCGTTTCCCTCGCTCTTTTCAATAAGATGACGAAAGAAAGCTACGATCGCTACTTGGCTTATGGCAAAAAGCTTCTGGAGGACACGCTCAATGACCGATAAAGACCATCCTTTCGAACTGGTATCGCCATATAAGCCGACAGGCGACCAGCCACAAGCCATCGAAAAGCTCTGCCGGGGACTCGACGAAAACAAGAAGTGGCAAGTCCTTTTGGGAGCAACCGGAACCGGAAAGACCTTCACCATGGCAAACATCATTGCCCATGCCCAAAGAACAACGATGGTCCTGGTCCATAACAAGACCTTGGCCGCACAGCTCTATGGCGAATTCAAAGAACTCTTTCCACACAACCGGGTCGAATATTTCATTTCCAATTTCGATTTCTATCAGCCGGAGGCCTATATCCCGAAAACCGATACCTATATCGATAAAGAAGTTGTCATGAATGAAGAAATCGAAATGATGCGAGCAAGCGCAGTCAACTCGCTCTTGGAGAGGAAAGATACGATCGTCGTTTGTTCCGTGGCTTCCATCTATGGTCTTTCCGACCCGGACGAATATCGGGATCTCGCCTTCACGCTCCATGTCGGAGAGCCTTTCAATCCGCAGGCTGTCGCCAAGAAGCTTGTCATCTCGCAGTACAAGCGAAACGACATCGACCTTTCGCCGGGAACCTTCCGCATCCGGGGTGAAGTCATGGATATCTATCCCCCTTCCGGAGACAAATTCTTCATCCGTATCTTTTCGAATTTCGACGAGATTGCCGAAATCGACCAAATCAATCCCATTACCGGGGAGGTTCTCCACACGCTCGACTACTTTCCCATCTTCCCGGCCCATGAGCACGCCTCTGGCACGGCCAGGATACAAAGGGCATGCAAGACCATCCGCGAAGAACTTATTCCACGTCTCAAGTTCTTCGACGACCAAGGCAAATTCCTTGAGTCGGAGAGATTGAAAATGCGCACGGAACACGATCTCGATGCCCTCGAGGAATTCGGGATGTGCGCCGGAATCGAGAACTATGCCCGGCATTTCGACGGTCGGAAGGAAGGCGAGACCCCCTATACCCTCTTTGACTATTTCCCGAAGGATTTCCTTCTTTTCATCGACGAAAGCCATGTCACGATTCCGCAGATCGGAGGCATGTACAATGGCGACCGTTCCCGCAAACAGACCCTTGTCGATTATGGTTTCCGTCTCCCTTCTGCCCTTGACAACAGGCCGCTTCGGTTCGAGGAATTCGAAAAGAAGATAAACAACGTCATCTGCACATCGGCAACTCCCGGAGACTACGAGCTCAAGAAGTCCGACAACAAGGTCGTGGAACAGATCATCCGACCGACAGGACTCCTCGATCCTCTTATCGAAGTCCGCTACAATACCAACAACCCCATCTATGACTTGATCGAGGAAATCAAAAAGAGAGTGGCAAAGGACGAGCGCGTCCTCGTCGTCACCTTGACGGTCAAGGATGCCGAAAACCTCACGGACTTCCTCAAGGAACATGATTTCAAGGTTGCCTATCTCCAGCACGAGATCCTCACCCTCCAGAGAAGCGAAATCATCTACAAGCTTCGCAAGGGAATCTATCAGGTCGTCGTCGGAATCAACTTGCTCAGGGAAGGCTTGGATATTCCGGAAGTCTCCCTCATCGCCATCCTGGATGCCGACAGGGAAGGGTTCCTAAGATCGACCCGTTCCCTGACGCAGATCGTCGGCCGTGCCGCAAGAAACAGCAACGGTCATGTCATCATGTATTGCGACCGGATTTCCGATGCAATGGCGGAGACCATCAAGGAAACCAAGAGAAGACGTTCCATCCAGGAAAACTACAACGCCGAGCACGGCATCACGCCAAGGACCATCGTCAAGCCGATACAGGCACCGCTGAAGATGATCGACGACGAGAGCAAGATCAAGAAGAGACAGGAAGGAAAGCTCACCAGGAAGGAAACCGAGCAGCTCATCAAGAAGCTGACGAAGGAAATGAACCAAGCCGCCAAGGAGCTCGATTTCGAGAAGGCGGCCCAGCTTAGGGACCAGCTCCTGGAATTGAAGGCAACCCTTTAAAGAGAATTCACTTCTTTAGACAAAGAAAGCGATTTTTTTCGATTTCTTAACAGCTTTCGTTTGCATTGGCATACTGCCTTTCCTATACTTGATGCGGCAAGCGCCTGCTGAGATGTGAAGGTCGACACCCCTGTGCCTTGATAGGCACATCAAAAAACAGAACCTTCTTTTTCAGAAGTTTTAGCGACAAAAAAACAGAAAAAGCTTTCTGACCCTCTCCTGAACCTTCACCGTGGCTATAGCCATGGGAACACATTGAAAGGATACAGACAATGAAAAAGAAAAGTTTTTTGGGTGTTTTGCTTTTGGCCTCCACATTCAGCCTTGTCGGTTGCAATAACGGTACTTCTTCAACGACGACAACCACGCCGCCAGCAACGACAACACCCTCGACACCATCGGTTCCCGAAGATCCTCTCGCTGCTCTTTGGACGGACTACGATACGTATACCATCGAAGAGCTTATCGACATGATGACTTCCACGGCATCCAAGGATCGGTATTATGTCAAAGCCGAGATCGTCGAGGTCAGCAACCCCACTTATGGCCAGATGACCATCAAGGATTCCACGGGCGAACTTCTCGTTTACGGAACTTATGGCGCCGATGGCGTGGATCGTTATCCGACTCTTGAGGAAAAGCCTGTCGCGGGTGACTATGTCCTGCTTTATGGAACGATTCAGATGTACAAGGACACTCCGGAAATCTATTCCGGCTGGATCATCGACTTCCAAAGCAATGCCGAGCCTTTCGATCCCTCCGACTATGAGGAAATGACCCTCAAGGAGGCTCGCTCCGCCAAGAAGGATGCCCTTATCAAGACGACAGGAACCGTTGCCGCCATTACGAATGCATCGGGGATCGTTCCCAATGGCGTCCTGCTCGTGGACGACAATGCCTCCATGTATGTTTACGATGATGCCTTTGCCAGTTCCGTCAAGGTCGGCAATACGGTCGAAATCTGCGGAACGAAAGATTACTATATCGCGCAAAACGAATCTTCCAATGCCGAGAAATGGGGATATATCGGATCCAATCAGCTCACGGATATCCACCTCCTCAGCAACGACAAAGAAGAAAAGGCTCTCGATCTTTCCTGGGCAGAGGAAATCTCCGTCAAGGATTTGGTCGAGACACCGGCAAGCGAAGACATCACCGGATTGGTCTACAAGTCCACGGCAGTCATCCACAAGGATAGCAAGCCTGGCTATGTCAACTACTACATCAACGATCTCGACAACAGCACCGGCAGCTATGTCTACACCCAGGCCAATGGCGCCGACTTCGAATGGCTCGATCCCTATGATGGCAAGATCTGCACCGTCTACTACACCGCCCTCAACGCCAAGTCCACGGACACCGGAACCGTCTGGCGCTTCCTTCCCGTCCAGGTCGAGGAAGACAAGGACTTCGCCTTCGCCCAAGACGATGCCGCACAGTTCGTCCTGGACTACTATGCCGTCTCCCAATTCGACACGGTCTACCAGGCCGACCCAAAGATGGAAGTCCTGACCAGCGCCCCCGAGAACAACCTGATCGACCTCTCCGGCGTTACCCTTTCCTATGCTTCCTCCGATGAAAAGGTCGCCTGGTTCACGTCCGAGGAAGGAAAGACCATTTTCCACATCGATGCCAGCGTAACCAAGGAAGCCACGATTACCATCACGGCAAACAACGGCAATCACAAGAGCGCTACCGCCACGGTGAAGATTACCGCCCAGGCAAAGCCGGTATTCGAGAACCTCATCACCGTCAAGCAGGCTATCGAATCCGAAGTGGGAACGGAAGTCGTCGTCGATGGCATCGTCGGCCCTTCCCTTGTCAACAAGACCGGCTTCTATCTCATTGACGATACGGGAACCATCGCCGTCCAGGTCGCCAGCGAGACGGAACTGGATGGTCTTGCCATTGGACAGACAGTCACCCTTTCCGGGACACGCGATCTCAAGAAAGACGAAGGCGAAAACGTCGGTGGTCAGATCAATATCCGCAACGCCACGATCGAATACAATGAGTTCGGAAACGTCCCCTATCCCACGAATGCCTTCATCACCGGAAAGACGATTGCGGATGTCTTGGCCCTCGATACTAACGATAGCAAGCATACGACGGAAGTCTATGTCATCGAGGACGTCACGGTCACGGGCGAATCCACGCAGTACTCTGACAACTACTATCTGACGCAGGGCGAAGACAGCCTCCGCCTGTATTGCAGCAACGCAAAGTCGCAGTATGGTTGGCTCAAGGACTATATCGACAAGACCATCGATGTCACGCTTGCCCCATGCCAGTGGAACAGCAGGACTCCCTATGCCTGTTGCGTCCTCTCCATCACCGATGGCGAAGGCAATACCATCTACAACGAACTCAATTTCGACTAATAATTTCCATTAACAAAAAGAGGTTGTCCGTTTTTGCGGACAACCTCTTTTTCAATAGCACTAAACCCATTCTTTTGAAATCAGAGGGAATTTTTATAATCCTTCCTAAAAAGCTTTAGGCCGAGATATCTGATTTCTTTATCTTGGTTAGAAAAAAGAGTCCGATTGTCCCCATGGTGACTGGGGACACAAAAGCAACGAGGCCAAATGAAGAAAAGCCGTGCTGTCAAACCTTATAATTTTCAAACATGAAAACTCATCACATCCATTTCCTAAAAAAACTTCATCCGTTGTCCATGCCAAAATTGTTTACTTCATCACTTTCCAATAGCCTCTATGATCAGAACCGATTCGTTCAATCAATCCTTTTTCCTCAAGTTTTTTCAGGCGCAATGCAACTGTTTTACGACTAACAGACAGCGTATTGGCTAATTGCGACATGGTATATCCAGGATCTTCTTCCAACAATATCAGAATTTCTTTCTCCCCATCAGTCACCTTATCAATCACCCTATCAGTCACCTGTACAAAGCGATTATCTTGAGCAGTAAATTCGATCATAATATCACCCGGGTTAATTACATATTTCGGTTGTAACAATTCCTTCCTTCTTACATACAGAGAATATTTTCTCAACGCCCCTCCCCTAGCTCTCAATAAAGCCGGCAAGATAAAAAAGAGCGAGATTAGGATTATACGAACTCAATGCATGTTTACTCATTAGGTTATCAATTGTCCGATTTTTCTGGCAAGTATCCACAATTGGCAATATACATTTCATCCTCATAAACGCTAAATTCGAATCCAAACACCAGACTGATATCATTTATGACATAATGCATTGAGCAAAGCCTCTCGCAGGGCTTCCTCGGGGACAAAGTAACGCTCAAGTCGCTGCATCCCCTCATAGATTATTTTTGCCCTCATGTCTTTGAAATACACAAGTTCGACGACTTTATCGATTTGTTCAAGAACAGATCCGTGGATTTCATCTTGATAAAGCAAATCGGAATCTGTTTCAAAATATCCGATTGTCTTTTGCTTACTTTTAAAAATGAAGCATGCTCACCTTATCTCGAAACAGAGGCGATGTCCACTGACAGTTTCGCGATCTCTTCCGGTTCCATCTGCCTTGCCCTTAGGGAAAGTCGTGAATCCTCTTCTTCCTTGAGTTTTTCCAGCGCCTTTCCATAGCAATCGAATTGCCTAAGGCAGTTTGAGATGGTCTTGTTGGGATCCTTAAACAAAGCCTTGAAGACAGGATAGAGAGAGAAGGGAATGGGATGCGTCAGGTTAATACGGAGAAAGGCGGAATCAACCTTCGGGGAAGGGTCGAAGCAAGAACGATCGACAAAGGTAACAAGGTTCAATGTGCCGCTGGCCTTGATCAAAGCCCCCAGAGGACTGTTCTCCTTCCTGCCCTTCTTGTAGTCCAGCTTTTCAAAGACTTCCTTCTGAACCATGAATCCGGCAGAGGAAAAACCCTTATCGAGCATATATTCCAAAAGCCTTGAGGTGATGTTATAGGGAAGGTTACCTATGAAAAGACGGCTATCCTTATGGCTGACAGCGTCCGGATCGAAGCGCAGGAAATCCGACTGGACAATTTGAATATCGCCATTATCCATGAAAATATCATTGAGAACCTTGATCATGTCCCTGTCGGCATCAACAAGAATCAATTTTTTTGCCGATTTTGAAAGAGGAACGGAAAGTGCCCCTAATCCCGGTCCGATTTCGATGACCGTGTCGAAAGAGGAAACATCCATGCCGTCTACGATGCGCCGGATAATGCCATCATCCACGAGAAAATTCTGGCCGAAGGACTTCTTCGCCGCAAAGCCATATTCACGCAATAGTTCTTTCGTTCTCTCTCGTTCAGTCATCCGTCAATATCTCCTCGATTTCATTCTTTCCGACAGAAAGCATCAGAAGGCAATCCTCGACCTTTTTTGCCGACGTATAGGGGATGGAATAATGGTCAACGAGTTTCATCCTTTTCACCTTGCTCCCCTGGCCGATGAGTCCCAGGTCATAGAAGTCCTCTTCTTCAAGGGACAGCCTCTCATCCGTAAAGAGGTCGTGGGAGACAAAGACGCGGAGATAATCCTTCAGAACCTGAATGTCCATTTCGGCAACTCCGACCTTTCCTTTCCGGATGGCCTTCTTCTTGGGAACATTCAAGTGGATGCAGGGACCGATTCGTTCCTCTACCATGGAAGCAATCCTTCTTCCTGGCCCATCCGGATCCACCACAAGAACGACGTCCCGCACTTCCTTGCATTTTTTAAGGAAGTCCGTGATTTCCCGACGGATGAAAACGCCTTCCGTCGGAACGACGAAAAGGCAGCCAAGCTTCTTCAGCTTGTCCTCGTCATGGATGCCTTCGCAGACATAGAGATATCTCTTGTCCGGATGTTGGCCTTCAAATTTCGATTCCATAGAATTTCTCCGCGTTTTCAATAAGAATTTCGGCGCATGCTTCATCGTCCATGCCATGGATAGCGGCTATCTCGCGAATGACAAGGGGAAGATAGGAAGGATCGTTTCTTTTTCCGCGATACGGCGTCGGCGTCAAGTATGGGGAATCCGTTTCGGTCAGCAGAATGGAGAGAGGGGCCTTGGATACGACTTCCTTGAGGACCCGGGCATTCTTGAAGGTCAGGACGCCACCAACTCCTATATGGAAATCCAATCCCAATCGGAGATAGTTTTCCATCATCTCATACGATCCGGAATAGCAATGAAGATCAAAAACCGGCGGTTTCTCCTGCCGGACAATTTCATACGTGTCCTGATCCGCATCCCGGCTATGGATGACGACAGGCAGGGAAAGTTCCTTGGCAAGACGAATCTGACGGATGAAGATCTCCTTCTGTCTTTCCTTTGTCTTTGGGCTCTTGTCGTAATGATAGTCCAATCCAATTTCCCCAATTGCCTGGATCTCGCTTTTATGCTCCCGTATGAAAGAAAAAGCCTCATCGAAATAGTCGTCCTTCTCCATCGCAAATTCCGGATGGATGCCAATGACGGAATAGAAGAATCCAGGATATCGTTTGGCTAGGGAGAGGATCTTTTCGAAAGAGGGAAGGGAATCCGCCGTATTGAAACAGGCCCTGACGCCAGTGTCCCTGCATTTTTCGATAACGGAATCCAAATCCTCTGTATAGGAGACATCATTGAGATGGCAATGCGTATCGATGATTCTCATATTCTATTTCCCCAGGCAAAAACGCGAAAACAAAGTCTGATAGATATCTTCCATCGTCTGGGAGACGTTCTCCCCCATCAAAGCATTGAGAAGATCGATGGCCTGTCGGAGAGTATCGGAAGCAATATCGATCTGATGGATTTCCCGAATGGCCTTCCTTGTCTCCATCAGCTTTTCCAGGATATCGGAAAGGAACTGTTCTTCCCTCTTCCCAAGGAAGGAAGATTCCTCCTTCGTATCCAAGTCCAGCTTCTCGAAAAGAATCCGGATCAACGGATTGAGATCATCCGTCAGCGAAGAGAGAAAAATATCGGCGTCCTTGCCATCTCCGCCAAGATCCTTTTTCGTGGCGGCCTTGACAAGGGGTTTGTCGCCTATGGCTTCCAAAAGATCTTTTTCGTTCTCAAGGAAAGAGAAGCCGCAGTCGGAAGCGAGGATGACGATATCGCTATCCTTGATTGTCTTGAAGGATTTGGCAATTCCGATATTCTCAATTTCATCCGTCGTCTTTCTAATTCCGGCCGTATCCTTGAATTGGAATCGGATTCCTCCGATTTCCCTTTCCCCTTCAACGACATCGCGGGTCGTTCCCGGAACGGAGGAAACGATTGCCTTGTCTTCCTGGATGAGGGCATTGAGCAAGGTCGACTTACCGACATTGGGTTCCCCGGCAATGGCAACACGAATGCCTTCGTATTCCCTGTTGTTCCGCCTTGTCCTCTCCAGCGTCCTGGACCAGGCAAGAACATCCTCATCGAGTAGGGAGGCGACCTCTTCGAGCTCTTCGTCGTAGTCTTCCTTCTCGTCCGTGTACTGATCCTCAACGAAATATTCCAGTTTGGCGATATCTTCCAGAAGCCTCTCTTTCAGTGCCTTTACGGCTCTCGTGTTTTCGCCACTGACCGTATTGTTGGCAATCTGCATTGCCCGTGTCGACGTCGCATGGATCAAATCATTGATTCCTTGGGCCTTAAGCAAATCCATCTTTCCGTTGAAATAAGCCTGGGCGGAAAACTCGCCCTTTTCAGCCCTTCTTGCACCGTTTCTTGCCAAGGCAGACAGAAGGGTTTCCGCAATCAAGGGAGAGCCGTGGATCGATAAATCGACGGAATCAAACCCTGTATAGGATCTAGGCCCCTTATAGAGAACCATTATGCATTCGTCGATATAGGTTTTTTCATCATTCCTATCGGCATAGATCTTTGTCAGATAGGCATGATCCATCGAAAGTTTGGAGACATCCCTCCTTGTCATTTTGGAAAGGACCTCGAAAGCCTTCGGGCCCGAAAGGCGAACCAAGGCCAAAGCGCTTCGATAAGGAGGTGTCGCTAGGGCACAAATAGTATCAAAAACAAGCATGTTTTCATTATATCAATTTCCTTCCGTTTCTTCTCCTGGTACATCTTTCTCGCCATTCCGATAGAGCATCTTCAGCCATATAGTCACGGCATTTGAAATCCGCTTTCTTTCCCTTCAAAATAGACAGGTAACATATCAGGAGGCCACCATGACGGTCGAGGAATATATAGAAGCGATAGAAAAAGATGGCAAAGTAAAGGCTGATTCAGAAATGCATGAAGTGATGCATTTCCAAGCCTTGGAAGCAAGAAAAATAACAAGCGCAATCAACGGAGAATACCACGAGGTCCCGGAATTGCGTGAACTGTTTTCAAAACTAATAGGAGAAAAAGTCGACGATGGCTTCAGACTCTTCCCTCCTTTCTATACCGATTTCGGAAGGAACATCCATCTTGGAAGAAACGTCTTCATCAATTCCGGGTGTTGCTTCCAGGACCAGGGCGGCATCGAAATCGGAGACAATACCCTAATCGGACATCAATGTGTCCTGGCAACGATAAACCATGATCTCGATCCCGAAAAAAGAGGAGACATGGAAATGAGGAAAATCGTCATAGGCAGAAACGTCTGGATCGGAGCCCATGCCACCATCCTTCCAGGAGTGACGATCGGAGAAGGGAGCGTCGTTGCCGCCGGGGCAGTCGTCACGAAGGATGTTCCACCATTTACTGTCGTCGCCGGCGTGCCAGCAAGGGCAATCAGGAAAACCGAAAAATAGCCCTTGCCATCGTTTTTTGTTTCTTCGAACGAAAATCCATCTGGCAGTCTTTTGCTATCGAGAAAAACCTGTCCAAATACGGACTTCCAAAAAAATTAACTTGTCCTTCTATTTTTGATAGAATAGGTGCGTCATTATAGGAGATATAACAAATGGCTAAGATTGAGTATGTCCATGGTCGTGAAGTTCTGGATTCCCGCGGAAATCCGACTGTCGAAGTCGAAGTCCATCTCGATGATGGCGTCCGCGCCCGTGCCATCGTTCCTTCCGGTGCTTCCACTGGCGAGAACGAAGCCCTTGAGCTCAGGGACGGCGACAAGACGAGATATTTGGGAAAGGGTGTCTTGAAGGCTGTCGAAAACGTCAACAAGATCATTGCCCCGGCCGTCATCGGCAGGGATGCCTACGATCAGGTCGGTCTCGACAAGGCGATGCTCGCCCTTGACGGAACCCCCTTCAAGAAGAACCTCGGTGCCAACGCCATCCTCGGCGTTTCCCTTGCCGTTGCCCACGCCGCCAGCCAGAGCCTCCACCTTCCTCTTTACAGATACATCGGCGGAACCAATGCCAAGGTCCTTCCGACTCCTTGCATGAACGTCATCAACGGCGGTGCCCATGCCGAATCCACCGTTGACTTCCAGGAATACTTCATCATTCCTGCCGGCTTCGAGACCTTCCATGAGGCTCTTCGCGCCGGTGTCGAGTGCTTCCACGCCCTGAAGAAGGTCGTCAAGAGCCACGGCTATGAGACCGGTGTCGGCGACGAAGGCGGCTTCGCTCCTTCCTGCAAGAAGGGCAACGAAGAGCCCCTTGAGCTCATCGAAGAGGCCGTCAAGGCTGCTGGCTACAAGCTTGGCGAGCAGATCTTCCTCGGTATGGACGTCGCTTCCTCCGAATTCTATGATCCCGAGACCAAGACCTATACCCTCTCCCGTTCCGGCGAAGGCAAGGGCTGGACTTCCGACGACATGATCAAGTACCTCGAGAAGCTCGTCACGGACCATCCCGAGATCATCACCATTGAAGATGGCCTTGCCGAAAGCGACTGGGAAGGCTGGAAGAAGCTCACGAAGGAACTCGGCGACAAGATCCAGCTCGTCGGCGACGATCTCTTCGTCACCAACTCTTCCTTCCTCACCAAGGGCATCCAGAATGATGTTGCCAACTCCATTCTCATCAAGGTCAACCAGATCGGAACTTTGACCGAAACCCTCGATGCCATCCGTCTTGCCCACACCAATGGCTATACCACCATGGTCAGCCACCGCTCCGGCGAGACCGAGGACGCCACCATCGCCGATCTTGCCGTTGCCGTCAACGCCGGCCAGATCAAGACGGGCTCTGCTTCCAGAACCGATCGTATGGCCAAGTACAACCAGCTCCTCCGCATCGAGGAAGAGCTCGGCGACGAAGCCATCTACCTCGGCCTCAAGGCTTTCAAGAAGCATCAGTTCTAAAAAACGAAAGAAGAACGGCTATGGGATCGAAAGGTCCCATAGCTTTTTTTATGCTCGAACCAAGTACTATATCTATCTTTCTCGGGCATCTTCCAAAGGCCTTATCGAAGGCAAAACATCGAAGGCGTCTCGCTTGGTAAGCGTTTTCACACACAATGTGTGATATTTTTGTTTGCCCAAAACAATCAAAACGCCTTATTTTTTCTTTCAAATCAATAATACTTTACGAGAATTTTGCGCAAAATTGGTAAATTTTCTCATTAATTATTTCTGCTCTTTTGGAATTGAGTATTCTTCTTGAAAATTATTTTTCCTTTCCATATATTTAATGTAGTTGTGCCATGCATCCGCCTACATTATGGAGGTAATTGAATGAACCAAACCCACAAGAAGGGTGAAGACTCTTTGCCCATCTCCTCCCAATATGAGATGGCCTTCTCCGACGATAACAGCCCGAAAAACCAACAGCCACAGAACAGGCAGAACAAGGCCGGCCACGGGAACAATGGTCGCGGCTATATTTCCGTCATTCTTCTAGCCGTCGTCCTGACCCTCATCATCAGCCTGATGCTCTACTTCTTCGTCTTCCGCAGCGACAGCATCCATTTCAACTATACGGCAACAGATCTTAACTATCAGGTCGATGTCGATAGGGACGACAAGCCGGATGCCACTTCGGAAGGCTACCCGGATTTTTCGGGATACGACGATGCCACGATGGACGTTTCCATCTATGACCCCGTCGAAAACCCCGAAGGCATCATCATCCCCAAGGACGTCGATTCCAGCAAGCCGAACCTGATTGACCTTCTCACCTCGCCGGCCGAGTATGGTGGCGTGCTCCTTCAGGTCATCAATTCCAACATCAACGCCAATGTCATCTATGTCCAGGGACAGTTCACGATTCTCGTCAACGACAAGCCGAGAACGGCCACTTTCAGCCTGACCATCGACCAAGTGACATGGGACAAATATCTGCGCCCCATCACGATGTATGTCACCTACGACTATACCAACCCCGAAACGGGCGAGACGATCAAGGATATGCCCTACTACACGGCCAGCCATTATCAGGAAGGATTGGAATCCACGTCCTCCATCGGTTCCTGGCTTGTCCCTCTCCTCATGTTCATCCTCTTCATCGGCATCATCGTTTTCTTCTACAATCGCATGAGCCGTTCGATGGGTGGCGGTTCCGGCGGTCCGATGTCTGGCTTCGTCAACAACATCGCCCGCAAGGAATCCACATCCAAGGTCCGCTTCTCCGATGTCGCCGGATGCGATGAAGCCAAAGCGGAATTGGTTGAGCTTGTCGACTACTTCCATTCGACGGACAAATATACCCGTTTGGGTGCGAAACTGCCCCATGGCGTTCTCCTTGTCGGCCCTCCGGGTACCGGTAAGACGTTGCTTGCAAAGGCCGTTGCCGGCGAGGCGAGCGTCCCCTTCTACTCCATCTCCGGTTCCGACTTCGTCGAGATGTACGTCGGTGTCGGTGCTTCCCGTGTCCGTTCCCTCTTCAAGACGGCCAAGGCCAATGCTCCCTGCCTCATCTTCATCGATGAAATCGATGCCGTGGGTCGTCAAAGAGGTGCCGGCTTGGGCGGCGGAAACGACGAAAGGGAACAGACCCTGAACGAGCTTCTCGTCGAAATGGATGGCTTCGCGGACAACTCCGGAATCATCGTCATGGCAGCGACCAACCGTTCCGACGTTCTCGACCCGGCCCTGACAAGACCCGGAAGATTCGATAGAACCATCACGGTCGACCTCCCGGACAAGAACGGAAGGGCTGCCATCCTCAAGGTCCATTCCCGCAACAAAAAACTGGCATCCGATGTCGATCTTGGCGAAATCGCAAGTCGTACCGTCGGTTTCTCCGGCGCCGACCTTGCCAACATCATGAACGATGCCGCCATCCTTGCCGTCCGTGCCAACAGAAATGCCATCACGACGGCGGATATCGACGAGGCAATCGACAGGGCCATCTCCGGACCGGCAAAGAAATCCCACTTGGAACCCAACGAAAAGAAACAGGTCGCCTACCACGAATCCGGCCATGCCGTCATCGGCATCTTCCTTCCCTACTCCGATGTCGTCCAGAAAATCACGATCGTTCCGAGAGGCCGTACAGGAGGCCATGTCCTCATGACGCCTGCCCAGGATCACTTCCTCCTGACGAAGAATCAGCTTATGGCAAGGATCACGGGCTATCTCGGCGGAAGGACTTCCGAGGAAATCTTCTTCGGCGATGTCTCCACCGGCGCCTCCAACGATATCGAGGTCGCCACGCAAATCGCCCGTTCGATGGTCACGCAATATGGCATGTCGGACCTCGGTCCCATCCAATACGAAAGGCCAGGCGGTTCCGTCTTCCTGGGAAGGGACTACAACTCGACCCAGGCAAACTATTCCACCCAAATCGCCTATGAAATCGACAAGGCCGTCCGCGACATCATCGACCAATGCCATGAGCAGGCCAAGACGCTCCTCACCGAGCACAAGGACGATGTCACCTTGATTGCCGAAACCCTGATCGAACATGAGACGATCACCGCCGACCAGATCCAGTACCTGCTCAAGAACAGGAGGCTTCCTCCCGTCGACGAGCATAAGCTCCAGTCCCAGGAAGGCCTCCATCCGAAGAATCCGAACAACATCATCCTCTACCCTGGATATGAGAACTACTACATCACGGCCGACAGGATCATGGAAGGCAATCCTTCCCGCTTCGTCCTCGTCGTTGCCAGAGGCGACGGCAACCCCATCGACAACAACGAGTTCAAGTCCGTCTGCGTCCGTGGGGCAAGCGATCCTTCCCGTATCGGAATGATGTTCCTGGATTACAGCCAGTCCATGCAGATCTCCCTCTCCCTGGAGACGTTTGCCAGTCACATCGAGTCCTATGTCGGAACGAACGTCCTCCTCATCAAGACGGACGACAATTCCGTCAAGGCATTGAAGGCCATCTACGAGCCCAAGGCAACGACGGTTCCTCCCGCAAAGGAAGAAGAAAAGCCGACGAATGGCGAAGATACGCCCAAGGCCAACGAAGAAAGGCCAGGCGTCGTCAACGAGATCCTGCCTAGCGACAGGAAGGAAGAAGAGAAGACCGATTCCGATGAGACTCCGGAAAAACCGGATTCGAATAACGACTCACAGCAAGGAGGAAATTAAACATGTCGTCCAAACCCTTCACGAAGCATGCCCAGCGCGTGCTCAACAAAAATCCGAACGTCGTCAAATGCACCGTCGCCAAGATCATCTTCAAGGAAGAATTCGCCTTGAAGGTCTGCGAGGCACTCAAGCAAGGCGAGGATCCCTACAAGGTCTTCACCGACAATGGGCTTTCGCTTCGTGTTCTCGGAAAGAGCCGCGTCAACGGTGTCATCGGCCTTTGGAAGTCCAAGTACAATCTTGAGAACCTTCCCAGGAGAAAGCCGCCCGTCAAGCCGAAGCCGCATGTCGAGACCGCCAAGGAAAGAAAGGAACGGAACCTTCGCGAGGCTATCGTCCTGTGCGATTCCTATATTGCCGATCCGTCCTCCCTTGGCCTGACTCCCGAGACGGACATCGACACCATCCGCTTTGCCGCCATCAAGAAGGTCTTCGATTCCGACCAGCCGGTCGTCGTCAAGGATCTTTGCGCCCATTATGGCTATCCCTACTCCAAATACTACGGCTATCTTACCTCGCTCCGTCCCAACGAGGACACCTTCGTCAATATCCTCAATCCCCATCGGAAGAGATAAGGAAGCGGAAAAATGTTTCTGATTGCCATAGGAGGCATCATCGGCCTCGTCATCGGCGGCATCGTCCTCATCGGTATCCTGACGTTTGTCTTCTGGGCAATCGCCAAGCACAATGCCTTCCGACGGATGGAAGTCAAGATCGATGAATCAGCAAGCGACATCGACGTTGCCCTCAACAGGCGTTTCGACCTTCTGACGAAGGAATACGAAATCTGCAAAGGCTTTGCCAAGCAGGAAAGCAATGTCCTTCAGGAAGTCACGCGTCTGCGTGGCCTTGCCGATACGACGAAGAAAACGGACATCGACAGGCTTTCGAAGATCAACGCCGGGCTCGACCGCCTGCAGAACGCCATCCAAGTCACGATGGAGCAATATCCGACGCTCAAGAGCGACCAAGTCTTCCTTCACCTGATGGATTCCTGCCGGGAAGTCGAAGAACACCTCGAGGCGTCAAGAAGGCTCTACAATTCCAACGTCTCGATCTACAACCAGGAAATCGTCGTCTTCCCTTCCTCCCTCATCGCCTCCTTCTCCCATTGCCAAAAGCGGGATCTCTTCCGGGTCGAGGAAGGAAAAGCCAAGGACGTCCGAATGGAGTTCTAGATGGATATCATCCTCTTCGACGACGAAAGGGCCGTCAAGACCCTTGCCGAGCACAAGGTCCTGGCCATCCCGACGGAGACCGTCTACGGCCTTGCCGTCTACTGGGACGATCCGCTTGCCTACGAAAGGCTTGTCTCAAGCAAGAGAAGAAGGCCCGACAAGGCCATTGCCTGCATGTGCAGCGAGGACTTCGAATTCCGGACATACTTCCAGATCGACGATAGGACTGAGAGGGTGATGAAAAGATTCCTTCCTGGCCCGTTGACCATTCTGGTGCGGGCAAAGGAAAGTGCCCCATTCCAAAGCCATCTCGGAACAAACGTCTGCGGCATCCGCGTTCCCGGAAAGAAAGACCTTCTTTCCTTCCTCAGGAAAGTGAAGAAGCCCCTCCAGGTCACAAGCGCGAATCTCTCCGGCACGCCGCCTCTCTATCAATGGCAGAAAGTCTACGATCAGTTCCGATCCGACGAAAACATCCCCACCCTTGTCCAGGGAAGCTGCGAAAGCGACATCCCGACGACCGTCGTCGATTTGACCGGAGACGAACCCGTCTTGATCCGGCAAGGCGAAATACGATTGGATTCAATCAAGGAGGTCTATCATGGACAACATTAAGACTGTCAGCTTCGGCTGCGACCACGGCGGCTATCCCTTCAAGGAGGAAATCATCAACCATCTCAAGGAGATGGGATTCGAAGTCCTTGACTGCGGCACCTATTCCAAGGAGAGCTGCAACTATCCCGATCCCGCCCTCAAGGCCGCGACCGCCGTTTCGGAAGGAAAGGCCCAGGCCGGTATCCTCATCTGCACTTCCGGCGAGGGCGTCGCCATCTGCGCCAACAAGGTAAAGGGCGTCATCTGCGGCATCGGCTACAACGATGACGTCAGCCACCTCATCGTCACCCACAACCACGCCAACATGATCGCCTTCGGCGGTGCCTACATGACCATGGACGACATCCTGAGACGTATCGACATCTTCTTCCATTCCGTTCCCCATGAAGGCCGCCACCAGAGAAGAGTCGAGATCATCCAGGACTACGAAAACAAGCACTGCAAGTAAGGAAAAGGAAGTTTTATCTTTCCAAACGTTCCTGCTTCCTTCTTTCCATCTTTTCCGTAACCAATTCTATCTCATCGAGGACCTTCTTCAGGTCCTCTTTTATTTCGTGTTCCCAAAAGCGCAGGACGACATATCCCATCTCGACAAGCTGTCTGTCCACCTTCCTGTCCCGTTCCCGATTGCGTCTTATCTTGGCGCTCCAGAAGGCCTTGTTCGTCTTTAGCTGTCCTTCGATCCTGGCCAAGTCGTAGCCATGAAAAAAATCGCCATCGCAGAAGATGCAGACCCGATACTTCCTCAGGACGATGTCCGGATGTCCTGGCAGGGTGCTGACGTTCTTGCGATAGCGATAGCCTTCGTGGTAGAGGGCCTTCCTCAGGACAAGCTCAATGGAGGTATCCTTTCCATGGATACTGGCCATCATCGTGCTCGTCTTGGAAGAGTCCCTTTTCATTTCTCAGTCGTGCTTCCGGCGTCTTTCAAGCCGTTCCAGATAGCTGTCCGCCAAGGAAAGGGTCTCCTTGTCGGAAGGATAGGTAAGGAGTGACAAGGCTTCCTCCAGAGGAAGGAAAAGGATTTCCTCGACTTCCTCCTCCTGCGGATGGACCTCCCCGGAGACGACCTCGGCAAGATAGAAGGTCACGTCCTTCTGGATGCCTTCCTTCGGAGAGTAGGAAATCGTATGGCCATAGGTCGAATCCAGATCGACCGTCAATCCCGTTTCCTCGAGAATCTCGCGCATCGCGCATTCCCTGGGCGTCTCTCCCTTTTCGATATGTCCCTTGGGAAGGGAGACATGGCCAAGACGCATCTTTTCGATGAGATAGAGCCTCTTTTCGCCATCCTTTCGATAAACGACGGCACCATAGCTATATTCTTGTCTCATGCCTTCTCCTTTCCGATAACAAGGTCTTTTCCAGAAACTAAAACTCCCCTCTGTATTGCAGAGGGGAGAGAGCAAAAGGAATTTTTATGTTGGAATTTATTATCGTTATCGTTGCCCAAGAAAGCCGTGCCTCTTAAGCAATAATAACTATAAGGGATTGCGGACAGAATGTCAACTAAGCGTCTTCTTGAAAGCGGTTTACCTAATGGCAGCAGCTTCCGCCGTCCTTATGGAAGAAGGATTTCCTTTCACGGCAGGAAGAGGAGACGCCGGCCGTGGAGACATCGATCCTGTTCTCGATGAACTGCGCATTCCTATCCTCGACGACGAAGGGGACAAGGTGGATGGGATGATGGTTCTTCTTGACGTAGAAGTAGTTGCCGATGACCAGCCCGACAAGACCGCAGATGAAGACAGTGGCGATGATCCCGTCGACAAGCTCAAGCGTGCCATAGGACGGCGTGCCGACAAGGGAGAAGGAACCAAGGCCATAAGTGACAAGAGAGAGGACGTAGGAGGTCAAGACCCAGAAGACCAAGACGAAACGGAAGTTCTTCTTGCTCTTGAGTTCCGCCTTTGCCGCCGACATGGCCGCGACGCAGGGAAGAGTGAACAAATTGAAGACAAGGAAGGAGAAGGCACCCGGGATATTGATGCCGGCAGTCTCCATCGTATAGATGTTCAGGGATTCCATCGTTCCGACGACCTGCTCCTTGGCAACAAGACCGGTGATGGCGGAAACGACGTATTTCCATCCATCCGCGCCATGGGCAAAGCCAAGCGGATAGAAAATAGGTTGGATGAAGGCGCCGATCGAGGCAAGGATGGATTGGCTAAGATCGCTGACGCTCTCGCCATTCGCATCGACGATGGTCGGCATCGTCCAATCCCAGGAGAAAGTCTGAAGGAACCAGAGCAAGGCGGACATGACGGCGATGACCGTTCCGGCCCTCTTGATGAAGCGTTTCGTCTCTTCCCAAAGCGCAATGCCTGTCGCCTTGGCCTGGGGAACCATGTAGGGCGGGAATTCCATGATGAAGGGAGAGCTCTTCCCCTGGATGATGAACTCATTGGAGAAGAAACCGGCGATGATGGCACCGACGATGCCGACGGCATACATGATGAAGGCGACGATGCCGCCTTGAAGGGCGCCACCGGTAAGCCCCTGGATAATCTCCGTGCCGATGCCCATGAAGATAGGAAGCTTGGCCCCGCAGGCAAAGAACGGCGTAAGGGAGATGGTCAAGACCCTTTCCCGCTGGCTGTCAATCGTCCTCGCGCCCATGATTCCGGGAACAGCACATCCAAAGCAGGAGATAAGGGGGACGACGCACTTTCCGGAAATGCCAAACCTTCTAAGAAGCCTGTCGAAGACAAAGGCGACACGGGCCATATAGCCGGAATTCTCGAGGATCTGGATGAAAAGAGTCAAAAGGACGATAAGCGGAAGGAAGGTAAGGACTGCAAAGACGGAAGCCAGGATGCCATCGCACAAAAGCGAATTCAGCCATGCCGGACAGTTTATGCTCTCCAAGCCTTGGGCAAGGTTTCCAAGTATCAAAGTGTTGAGGAACCAATCCAGGAAATCCTGAAGGAAGATGCCGAGGGAAGGCATACCTGGCTCAGGATCCTCGAAGAAGGGCCGGACAGGCCCCAGTCCCATCGCCCCCATGAAAAGAAAGTCGGAATTGAAGACGATGCAGAAGACGAGGAACATAATGACGGCAAATATCGGAAGGCCAAGCCAGCGGTTGGTCAGAATCCTATCAACGCGATCGGAAAAGGAAATCTTCGGCGACAGGATGCCCCGCTTATAGAAGGGATAGAGCGTCCTATCGATGAATTCATAACGATCATCCGCAATCCTTTCTTCGATATTTTCCTCGCTCAGTCTTGTATCTTTTTCAGAAAGCAGTTTCTTTGTTTGGTCGACAAGTTCTGGATATTTTGCTTGAATAAGAGAATCGTTTTCCAACAGCTTTCCGGCAACGAAGACCGGGGAAGGAATCGCGTTTTCGGCAGCAATCTTTGCAAGATCCTCTTCCGCCTTTCTCAATTCGGGATCCTGGAGCTGGCTTTGTCCGATGCGAACCTTGCCTTTCTGCTCGTAGACAATCCTCATGAGTTCCTTCATTCCCGTCCCCTTCAGGGCGGAGACAGGAACGACCGGGACACCAAGAGTCCTGGAAAGGCCCTCGATGTCGATGGCATCGCCCCTCTTCTCGATGACGTCCATCAGGTTGAGCGCGACGACGACGGGAACATCCATTTCCAGAAGCTGGCTTGTCAGGAACAGGTTTCGGGAAAGGTTGGTGGCATCCACAAGATTGACGACAACGTCGGGATCCCCATCGAGAATATAGTTCCTGGAGACGACTTCCTCCGGCGTATAGGGGGAGAGGGAATAGATTCCAGGCAGATCCACGATCTTTATTTCTTCCGGAAAATCCTTCTTCTTGCGATAGATGCCTTCCCTTCTCTCGACGGTGACGCCCGGCCAGTTGCCGACATGGGCCTGGGATCCTGTCAGGTTGTTGAACAGCGTCGTCTTTCCGCAGTTCGGGTTTCCGCACAAGGCTACCTTAAGCATGTTCTTCCTCCTTGGCCTTCCGGCCTTCCCGGATTTCCTTGAGTTTCGCCTTGTTCTTCTTTTCCTCGGCGATCATCCTGGAATCCTCTTCCTTAAAGCGCCTCCTGGCATCTTCCGTTGGACGGCGCAATGTGAGGGAATGCCTCTTCTTTCCGAATCCAACGTCTTTCGAATAGGTTTCGAAATCCTCGGGATTCAGGGATTCCACTTCGATTTGACAGGCGAATTCCCGATTGATCGCGATCCGGCCGTCCTTGACCTTGATGACGATATCGCCCGTCCTGTTGCAAAGACAGGTAATTGTCTCGCCTTTCAGTATGGAGAGATTCTCGAGATGCCGCTTGTGCCGGTAATCGGTATTGACCGAGACGATCCTGAGATCCTCCCGTTCGCAGGCTTGGGTAAGAAGCATGCTTCAGCCTCCTTGTTAACAATCATTAACTACTATACGCCTTCTCTTCCCTTTTTCAAGACTATTTTTGTCGGATGTTCAATATTCGCTCGAGGGAAGAGCTTCTCCGAAGGCATAGTCGCGGTAGAAGGCATCATGAACGACGAAATCATCCGGACGATCGGAGATTTGATAGCAGGAATAGGCAAGAAGGGAAAAGAGAAGGACAAAGAGATTGTAGATGGTATTGTCCATCAGCCCAATCAGTTCCAGGACAAGAAGGAAAAGGAGGAAGAGCCATTTTTCCTTGTTTTTCTTCCGCAGCACGGAAGAATAAAGCCGGACTTCGTAGAGCGCGAAGAAGACAAGCCCGACGACACCGCCCATCGTCATTGTCGTGATGACCGTGTTGGAGCAGAACGTGACCGTCCCTTTTGTCATGTCGCTCATGACCGAAATCGAGGAACCGAATGCCGGGAAGGCAAGGAAAGCATCAATACCCTTCCTGAAAAGACCGCTTCTCTCCGGGTTCTGGTCACTGACAAGATTAAGGCTTGCAAGGGCATTGATGACCCTGTCGCGGAAGGAATCCTCGACAAGCATCAGGACAAGAAGGAAAAGGCCAAGAAGCGCAAGGATCGTGATGACGATATAGGGATAGGCTTTCCCATAGGGGCGGAAGGAAAGGAGAACAAGCGGGATGCTGGCAAGAATGAGGACAATAAGCCCGGAATCGGCGGAAAGGGAGATGATCCCGTAGATGACGAACAGTTCGAGGATGCCCCACAGCGGCTTTTTCCTGGCAATCAGCATCGAAAAGAAAGGAAGGGAAAGACAAAGGATGGTCGATGCGCTTTGGTTCGTATAGGCCCAGCCGAGATTGATATCCGGATCCCCGATGCGGAAGCCATAGCGCAGCTGATAGAGAAGGATCTCGGCCGAGACGGCAAGGGCAAGGATGGAAGCCGTCCTGGCAAAATAGAGAATCGTGTCTTCCCTCTTGAGACAGGTGTTGAATAGGATATAGGTCAACAGGATGACGAAAAGGGAGACAATGAAAAGGATTCCCGTCGTATCGAACGTCTCAACCCGGACGAGGTTGATGAGATAGGAAACCAGGAAAGTCAGGAAAAGAAGCGTCATGGGAAGGGCAAGTTCGCCTTTTCGGAAAGGAAGCTTCTTGATGACAAGGAAAAGGATGATCGACACGAGTGTCGTGCCGCCGATGGCATAGAGATAGGTCGGGAGGCCTTGGAAACTGACGGCGGAACTGACCGTGATCGTGACGAAGAAAATCAAAGGGATGTAGCCGCGGCCATCGGAGGAAAAGAGAGGGAAGAACGTCAGGACGATATAGAAGGAAACGAAGATCCACACGAGATTTCCGGGCATCATCCAAATCAGGACAGCCAGGACGGCAATCGCGATCTGGAAAAAGCTGGAGCTTGTGAATTCTTTGAGCCGACGGTCAAGGGCAATAAGCTGCATGGGATTAGTATAGCAAATACGCGTTTCCTTGTTTCCGGCCAAAGATAGAAAAGAAAGGCCAATAATGGTTAAATATACGTTAGGTAAAAAACATGGACAAAGCACGATATATCGGAACAACGCTCTATCTGAGGGCCGACCATGCCATCGCCTCCTTGACGACACGCATTGTCGACTTTTTCCGTCATCCATCCGAAAGGACGAAAACCTGTCTGCTTTTGATTGTCGTCGGCATCGCCTGCTTCATCCACAGCTGGATTGTCAACTCATTGACCGTCCCCCTTGGCGGCGACTATACCCTTCAGGAAATGACCTTCCTCTACAACGGGTACGATGATTGGCATACCTTCTTCGAGACCGGCCAATTCCCGTTCTGGGATCGCTCGGTCTTCCTTGGAATAGACAACATCGGCGGAAACTCCTTCTACTATCTCTTCGATCCTTTCTTCCTGATCTATCTGCTCTTCCCTAGGGATTGGCTCATCTATGTGCAAGGCTTTATGTTTGTCCCGAAACTCGTTCTTTCCGGAATGTTCTTCTATTGGTATCTTGGATCGTTTGCCATTTCGGACAAAAACAGAAGAATCGGCGCTTTATGCTTCGGTTTCTGTGGCTATTGCTTCGGTTACCTTTGGTTCCACTTCATCGATTCGGTCGTCTTCCTCCCCCTTACCTTCCTTGGCATCGAAAGAATCATCCAGCGAAAGGACCCGAGGATTTTCCTCGTCGGTTTCTTCCTCAACGCCATGGCGAGCTATTTCTTCTTCGTGGTCTTCACCATCGGTGCCTTCCTCTATGCCATCTTCCGTTTCTTCCAGACCATCAAGGACAGGGATGCCTATGAGCAGTGGTCCGTTCTCGGCATCGGCATGTTCGCCTTCATTTTCGGGATCTTCCTGGGGGGATTCACCCTGCTTCCTGGAATGTACACGGCGATATCGATGCCCCGCGTTGCAAACGGCGACTCTTGGCTGACGAACGTTCTTGAGAGCAATTCTCTTTCGGAGCTTCTCGACAATCTCTTTACCTTCTCTTCGACGACTCAGCATAACCAAATCACGCCTCTCCTCAATTTCCTCTTCATGCCGGATGGCTGCTATTATTCCAATCTTCTCAATGTCTCCTGGTACGACAACCTCGCCTCTTCCCTCTATGCCACGACGCCTCTCCTTCTCCTTTTCTTCGTCGGCCTCATCGATGCCTTCCGGCAGAAAAAGTTCTCCTACCTATTCGGCATGGCTTTCACGCTGTTCCTGCTTTTCACCCCGATTGGCTTCTATCTCTTCTCCGGGTTCACCGTCGCCTATGCCCGCTACTTCATCATTCCGACAAGCTGGATGATCGTCTTCGACATCCTGACGCTTGAAAAGCGTCGTGACTTGCCGCGATCCCATCTGGACCTCGCCTTTGCCTTCGTGATGATCCTGGACGTCGTCGCGGCCTTCCTTGTCGTCTATGGCGTCAACCAGAATCCCGGAAACTTCCCGGATTCCACCATGTGGGATACCCGCATGATCCTCATCCCGCTTTCGATGGCTTGGGTCCTCGTCTGCTATCTTGTCATGCGTCCCCTCTTCCACAAGTCGAGACTTTCCCGGGCCATGGTCGCCCTCTGCTCCCTGGATATCGCCGTCATGGGAAACGTGACGATCATCTTCCAAGGCACGGCAAACATCGACACCATGGCAGGCGGTCCGGCAAACATTGCGGAAGAAACCCGTATCGTCAGCCTCCTCGAAGAAAGCGAGGGCAACGATTTCTATCGGATTTTCTCGCCTACAGCCGACCGGAACAACATCAACATTTCCATGCGCATCGGCTACAACGGCCTCGGTGCCTTCCATTCCGTCTATGCCTTCTCCGCCCAGGATTTCCTCGACAGGAGCCGTATCCCCTATACAAGCGGAAACTGGTCCATGGGCGTCCACAACCGTCGCGAGAACATGGAGACATTCCTGGGAACGAAATACTACCTGCTTCCGAAGGTCGACTGGGATAGCTACACTCCCGGAAAGACGATTCCGTTCTCGGACTACGATATTCCCTATGGCTATGTGGACATCCTGGATCTGAGCGAAGAGGAGCGAAAGGAAATCGGTGTCGACTATTCCCAGGAACTCTTGGACTATCTTGCCAGCGATTCCTGCAACAAATCGCTCTACGTCAATACCAACTTCGTCGATTTCGCCTTTGCCTATGATACCGTCATCTCCACGCGCTGGCTGTCCACGGGAACCTATAGCGATGGCAGCTATGCCTGGGGTCGCTATGAAGACGTCAACGAATACCCGCTCCTCCGTTTTGCCATGCTCGAGGACGAGGACTTCCAGGAATTCCAGGAACAGGGAAAGTACAATGCTGGCACCTATTGGGTCAATGGCCACGAGAACACCATTTCCGCGACGAATCCCAATCCCGGAACGAACTTCTACAATGGTTTGGTCACGACGGACTACGAAGAAGGAAGGTCCGCCCCAATCGAACGCGTCTTCTCTTCCCGCATCAATGTCGATGTCTTCTCCGCCAACTGGCCCGCGACGGCAGCTGTCCCAAGCGGCGAATATGCCTACATGGACCCTCTTGATCCCTACGACAACGAAGGGCGGGAGGAATGGGACAAGAGCCACCCCCTCTATGCCGAGAACGGCATCGGAAAGGCCGACACCAAATACAACTACGACACCTTGGAAGACGACCAAGGTCAGACAAGCGAACTCTATACCAACAAGGTTCTTTACAATTCCAAGCTATACCTGACTTTCAAGAAGGGCGGAAAGCCGACCGTCCTTGTTCCCGAAGCCGATCCGAGCGATCCGACGACTGGCGCCTATATCTCCATCGACTCCACCAACAACATCTCCTGGCGCTTCTATGACGAGAACGACCAGCTCATCACCATTGCCCAGCACTCCTATTCCGACTATCAAAGAGCGCATGGATACTATGTCGATCGTCCGGTCAAGACCATCGTCGGCGTCATCCTGGAAGGAAACAAGGATGACCCCTGCGTCATTGACCGGCCGGACATCTACATCATCCGCAACAAGGACTACCAGGAAGCCATCGACAGGCTGAAGGAAGAACCCGTCGAAATCACCTTCCGCAACGACAATGCCGTCCATTTCTCCACGGACTACTCCGAGAACAAGTTCGTCGTCCTCAACTATCCTCGGGCCGATGGCTGGACGCTTTACGAAGTCTCGAAGGACGAGGAAGGCGAGACAATCCAGGAAGAAGTCCCGACCTACATGGCCCAAGGCGGCTTCATCGGTTTCGAGGCTGCCTCCGGAGAGCACGACTATATCCTGGAATACGAATCGCCGTGGTTCCGGATCGGACTCCTCTTCACGACGATCGGACTCCTGGCGACCCTTCTTTCCCTCCACGGCTTCGGAATCCTTGCCAAGAAGGAAAAGTTCCGTCAGGAAGAGCTTCGAAGGATGCACATGATCCGTGAGAAGGAATTGCGTCGCCTGGAATTCTTCTACGATGATTGCGAAGATCGATAACCATGAGAAAAATCGTCTATCTGCAGGGAGGCGGCCCGACTGCCGTCATCAACAACTCCTTCCTCGGCGTCCTTGAAGGGGCACGCGAGGAAAAGGCAGGTCTCTTCTGTTCCCGCCATGGACTGGAAGGCCTGATTGCCGGACAGCTGGAGGAAATCCCGGAAGACAAGGACTATGCCTTTCTGGACAATTACCCTGGCGCCTACTTTGGTTCGGCGCGGATTAGCCTCAAGAAGAATCCGGAACATCTTGAACCGATTCTAAGGACATTGAAGGAAAACAGGATCGATGCCCTTCTGCTTAACGGCGGAAACGACACCATGGACAGTGCCGACAGGATTGCCAGGGCCGTCGAAGAAGAAGGCCTTCCTTGCCATGTCCTTGGCATCCCCAAGACCATCGACAACGACATCGCCGGAACCGACCGTTGCCCGGGATTCCTTTCCGCCGCGAAATACGTCATCCATGCCGTTTCCTCTATCCTCATCGACGATCTCTCCTATCGAAAGGGAAGGATCAACGTCATCGAAGCGATGGGGAGGGACAACGGAAGCCTTGCTGCTTCGTCCAGCATCGAATTGCAACCCGGAATACGGCCGGACTTCATCTTTGTCCCCGAGATCCCGTTTGACTTGGAATCCTGCCTCCGCAGGGTCGAAGAACGCTACAACAAGAACGGCCGATGCAACATCGTCGTCTCCGAAGGCATCCATGACCAGGAAGGAAGACCTATCGCCTCCTTCCAGCAGAAGGACAGCTTCGGAAACATTCAGCTTGGCGGCGTTTCCGCCTATCTTTCCTCCCTCTTCCAGAAAGACGGATACAAGACAAGGGCCATCGAGCTTTCCATCCCGCAAAGGGCTGCCTTCTATCTCAAGTCCGACTACGACAGAAGGGATGCCCATCTCTGCGGAAAGATGGCCGTGAAAGAAAGCGTTTCGCAATCCGGATTCATGCTCGGCATCGAAAAGACAGACGACCTTTCCTTCAAACATCGTCTTGTTCCCCTAACTGTGGCTTCCGGAAAGGCCATCTCGCTTTCGCCGTCCTACATTTCGCAAAACGGAGATGACATCCTTCCTTCTTTCTCAGAGGATTTCAAAAAGCTTATCTTAGAAGAGGGCGGACAATAAATCGCATTACACCACTTGCAAAACGGCTGGACAACCGGCCGTTTTTTTCATAAATCCCTTTCGTACCAACAAAGCATGGACATCTTGGTCAAAAGAATGGCTCAATCAGGGTCAGGATTCCTCTCTGGACAGACACGAATTGGCTGAGTGCTTTCATGTCGTCACTTTTCGTCCTCTTCCAATAAATCCTCGATTCTGCAATTCAATGTTTTCGATAGCTTGAACAAAGTCATCGCCTGAGCCTTGTTGATATCATTCCTTCTTTGTTCATACATTTGAATTGAGCGAAGATCGACATCGGCCAGTTTTGCCAATTGCGATTGCGACAAGGCATTGGCCTCTCGCATCTTTCTTAGTTTCGTTTTTTTGTCTTTCTTAAAGAAAGAACAGGCAATCGCATAAAATTTCGTGACATCCGCTTCGTGCAAAGCCGGATATAACCTAAATACCTCTTCGATCGGCAAATGTTCATTTATTTTAAAGAAAGAATACCCGGTCCTTTGCTGGAAACAAGCCAAAATCCAACCAGACCAATAAAAATGATTGAATTCGATTTTTTTGTTGGTGAATTTTTCCTTTTTGCCTTTGTAAATTTCATCGAGGTAATCAATGCCGGAAAGACTAAGATACTTAGGGTTTCCCTCTTCAATCTGTTTGGCGACATAGGAAACAATAAAGGTATTCCAAAAGCAAATTGGGTCAACGCCTTGCTTAACCGCAAGTTCAAACATCACCCCTAAGCTTTCGGAAACATATGGCAAATAGAAATCACTATAGGCTTTCATCTTTCAATTCCCTTCGCATAATATCAATCACGAAAATATCCTCTTTGGATAGCAATGTTTTTCGTGTCTTGTCGACATAATCGTTTCTCGCTTTCGCATCCCTGTTCTTTCTTTTGGCATAATATTCCGAACCATTGACGACTTCAAAGCCTTTGAACTGAAGCGAATCGAAAGCCTTCTTGCTGACGATGACAGTCTGCTTACCCAAACCGCCAAGTTTCATAGCTTCGCTTAATTGCCTTATTGAAATAGTGTTGTTCAGGAAATCCCTTGCAAAAGTAAAATAAGAATCATCTGCCCGATGGCCAATGATGATATCAAAGTCATCAATATCGATAGAAAACTTGTTCAATAAATATTCTTTCGCTTCGATCGACACTTCGCTGCTTAAATTAAACGTCCTGAATTTGAGGAGAAGCGCGATCCAGTTCAAGATCGAATATCTTCCATCGGTCAAATCAAGAATTATCATCCCTGCGACATCAATAGAATACTTATTGACTATTCCATTGTTATCCGGATTTCCACAAGCCCATTCTTTGGCCAGTTCAATGTCTTCGGTGCAGTAAAAGCCATACCCGAAATCATTGGTGGCTTTACCACCATGAAAATACGGTTTCTCGATAATGGCTTGCGATCCATGATAAAGATTGAGCATTTTCGTCATCTCTCCTACGGCAATAGTATATCATTGCAATGATATACTTCAAATATGAAACCATAAGTTCTTCGTAAAGCTTTAGAATCTAACTCCCCGATTTAATGTCAATTTCATACAAATTATTTGAGGTTGGTTATTGAGAGTCAGCATAGTTTAAAATGAGCTCACAATTTTAAAAGCAAATAAAACAATCTGTATCTGTATTCCATACCCGTGAGCCATGGTTTCCCTGTAGAAAAACGAAAGCGGCAATTCCTCTTCACGGCAAGCAGTCTCAAGGCATTGGAGGCCATGAACAATCACAATGTCTATGTGACGACAGCCAATCCGAATAACCGTTTCATCCAGCTGGAATACGTCACTCGTTCGAACAATCTTCGCGATTTCTACATCAAGGCCTTGCGTGACGAAAGCAGACAAAAGGAGAGGCTTTCCGGAAAAGTTCAGCCCGAAAGGCTAAAACAGTCCCTTCCCCCCCCGCACGAATCCTGAATTTCGCTTCCTGATTTCCGTTTCCCGATAACGAATCGCGCGCCTTCTTCATCACCTCCAACAAAAAAGCCATCACCCGAACTGGGCGATGGCTCTTTCGATGTTTGGTTTGGATTAGTAATCCATTCCGCCTTCGTTTCCGCCATTTGCAGCAGGAGCGACAGGCTTCGGGATATCGGTAACGACAGCTTCGGTCGTGACATAGAGGGCGGTGATGGAAGCGGCGTTGAGGACAGCGGTCCTGGTGACCTTGGTCGGATCGATGATGCCGGTCTCGATCATATTGACCCACTTGCCGGTCTTGGCATCGAATCCATAGTCGCCCTTGGCGGCCTTCATTTCCTCGACGATGTCCTCTCCCTCGTATCCGGCGTTGATGGCAATCTGGCTGATAGGAGCGCTAAGGGCGGAGAGAACGACATCGATACCCTTCTGGATATCCGGGTTCTCGCTTGTCAACTTGCCCTTGAGTTCCCTGTAGACTTCCATGAGGGCCGTTCCACCACCGGCAACGACGCCTTCGTCGACGGCCGCGGCCGTGGCATTGATGGCATCCTCAAGACGGAGCTTCTTTTCCTTGAGCTCGGTCTCGGTCGTGGCACCGACGCGGATGACGGCAACGCCGCCAGCGAGCTTGGCAACGCGCTTCTGGAGATTCTTCTTGTCGTAGTCGGACTTGGTCTCCTCGATCTGGCCCTTGAGTTCGCGGACTCTATCCTTGACGGCAGCCTCATCGCCGTTTCCGCCGATGATGGTCGTGCTATCCTTGGTGACCTTGACCTTCTTGGCAGAACCAAGATCGTTGACCGTGATGTCCTTCAGGTTCATGGAGAGATCCTTGGAGTAGAAGTTCGCACCGGTGACGATGGCGATATCCTGAAGCATGTTCTTCTGGTTGTCGCCGAATTCCGGAGCCTTGACGGCAACGACGTTGAAGGTACCTCTGAGCTTGTTGACGATCAAAGTGGAAGCGACATCGTTGTCGACATCGTCGGCAATGATGAGGAGAGGACGATGGCTCTCGACGACGCCCTGGAGCATCGGAAGGATGTCCTGGATGTTGCTGACCTTCTGGTCGGTGACCATGACATACGCATTCTCGAGCTCGGCAACCATCTTCTCGGAATCCGTGACCATGTAGGGAGAGATGTAGCCCTTGTCGAACTGCATGCCCTGGACGACTTCGAGGGTCGTGTCGAAGCCCTTGGATTCATCGACGGTGATGACGCCATCCTTGCCGACCTTGTCCATCGCCTCGGCAATGGTCTTGCCGATTTCCTCGTCGCCTGCGGAGATAGCGGCAACGTTGGCGATTTCATCGGAAGTGGAGATCTTCTTGGAGATCTTGAGAAGCTCATCGCTGACAGCCTTGCTTCCCTGTTCGATGCCGGTACGGACAAAGACAGGATTGGCGCCCTTGTCGACAGCCTCGAATCCCTTGTGGATCATGGCTTGGGCAAGGCAGGTAGCCGTGGTCGTTCCATCGCCAGCGACATCGTTGGTCTTGTTGGCGACTTCATAGACGAGCTTGGCACCGAGGTTCTGCTCCTTGTCGGAGAGCTCGATTTCACGGGCGATGGTAACGCCATCGTTGACGATGATAGGAGAGCCATAGCCTCTATCGAGGGCAACGTTCCTACCCTTGGGACCAAGGGTCAGCTTGACCGTGTTGGCAAGGGCATCGACACCAAGGAGCATGTTGTCCCTGGCAGACTTTCCATAAGTGATTTTCTTAGCCATTTTTCAATACCTCTAATGAATTTTCCTTAGTCGACAATCGCCAGGATATCCTTGTCCTGGATAAGCATGAACTTCTTTCCGTTTTCCTCGTAATCGGTCGTGGAATACTTCTTGTAGATGACCTTGTCGCCAACCTTGGCCTGGACCTTGATCTCATGGCCTTCCTCGTTGGTGTAGCCAGGACCGACGGCGATGACGTTGGCAACGGCCGATTCATTCTCGTGACTCGTGGCGATGATGATGCCACCGATCTTTTTCTCTTCGGGAATCTTCTCCAATACGACGTAGTCTCTTAAGGGTTTGATCATTTCTATATCCTCCCAGTTAGTCCTTTTTTGGGAACCGAAGTTATTATAACCCCAAAGTTAGCAAATTCAAGCTGGAAGTGCTAATTCTTTTCCAAAGTCGTCTTTTGCCCCTGCCGAAAATGCCTCATTTTTCTTCTTTTTCGACGATTTCCTTTCTTTTATCCAAGAAAAGGGTCAGCAATCGCTTCGGAAGGACATGCGCGAAAAGATGGGCGAGCTTCATCTTCAAGCCAACGACGATCGTCAGTTTTCCTTTCAGGCATCCCGAAATGGCCTCCCTTGCAATTCTTTCCACCGGCATCGTTTCTCTTAGGAAATGCATTCCCGCCGTCTTCTCGAATCCGCTATGGAAAGGCCCCGGACAAAGCTGGGATACCGTGACAGCGCTCTTCCCGTTTCGAAGTTCCCGATGATAGCCATGCACAAGATAGGAGACAAAGGCCTTCGAGGCATGGTAGGTCGCCATATAGGGGGCCGGCGAGAAGGAAGCGGCCGAAGAGAGGAACAGGACTCTTCCCTTTCCCTGTTTCATGAAACGCAAAAGAAAAGACTTCCCAAGGATCATGGTGGCGATATCGTTGAGTTCCACCATCGCGATTTCCTTTTCGAGGGAAGTCTTGTCCAAGTATCCAATGTCCCCAAACCCGGCATTGCACACAAGAAGGGAAATGGGCATGGTTTCCGTCTGGTCGAGAAGAAGATAGCATTGTTCCTTTTTCGAAAGGTCGAAGGAAAGGAAGTCTATCCGTTTGTCCGGATATTTCTTTCGGAGAGAGGAAAGTTCGCCTTCCGTCCTGGAAACGGCAAGGATGTCGTATCCACGTTCGAGCAGTTCATCGGCAATGGCCAATCCAAGGCCGGAACCGGCCCCCGTGACAAGGGCAAGCATTAGTCCTTAAACTTCTGGAGCTCCCGCGCGATCTCGCCACCGACCCTGGCGTTGTTCCGGATGAGGGCGATGTTCGTCTCGAGGGACTTCCCGCCGGTCAATCCGACAAGCTTGTCGAGAAGATAGGGCGTGACACGCTTTCCATGGATGCCATCCCTTTCCATCATCGCAATCGCTTCCTGGATCTTCTCCTCGACGAACTTCGGGTCCAGGGAATACGCCTCCGGAACGGGATTGACGAAGAGGGAGCCCTGGCGAAGGCCAAGCAGATCGCTGATATGGACAAGCCTTGCCGCATCGGAAGCGTCCTTGGCAACGATGTCGACAGGAAAGTCGGACTCTCTCGTATAGAAAAGGGGAAGGGTCTTTGTCTGATAGCCGATGACGGGTATTCCCTTGGTCTCAAGGTATTCCATGGTCCTCGGTATGTCCAATATCGCCTTCGGTCCGGCACAGATGACACTCACCGGCGTCTTGGAAAACTCCTCGAGGTCGCTGGAGACATCCATCGTTTCCTCGAATCCGCGATGAACGCCACCGATTCCGCCTGTGGAGAAAATGCGGATGCCGGCCATGTGGGCAAGGATCATCGTCGCGGCAACCGTCGTCGATCCGGTCAGTCCATTGGCAAGACAATAAGGGAGATCCCTTCTCGAGACCTTGATGGCCGTCGTGCTCTTGCCGAGATTCTTGATTTCGTCTTCCGTCAGGCCAATCTTGATGACGCCGTCGATGATGCCGATGGTATAGGGCTTTGCGCCGGCCTTGCGGATTTCCTCTTCACAGGCGAGGGCACATTCGACGTTCTGGGGATAGGGCATCCCGTGCGTCAGGACGGTCGTCTCCAAGGCGACTGCCGGCTCGTCGGAGAGGTCAGGAAGATTGCGGATCATTTCCTTGATGTCCATGGCGTTCTTTCCTTTCTATTGTTTCTCGATGATACGATAGCGTATCTCGTGGCTATAGACTTGTCCGGGAACAAGAATCCTATCCTCAAGCGGGAAGCATTGCGGTTCGATGGCAATCGCCCGGCGTCCGTAGGGTTGGCCGTTTTCGAACAGGACCGGGGAATTCGTCGTATCGACATAGAGATTGACGCCATCGTAATCGGTATAGCATTCGATTCGTGCCTTGGAGGACTCCAGTAGGACTTTGGGCTGGTCGTTCTCGATCTGGTCGAAGAGGAAGGCGTGGTCAAGGGTGTCGATTTCCCCTTTCTGCTTTTGGATTCGGTCCAGGGAATCCTTCAGAAGAAGGCCATTCTTGAAATCGAGGTATTCCGGAACAGGCTTGGAGCCGACAATAAGTCTCGTTCCGTCCTTGAAAACGCCGACGCGGGAAGAATGAACGGTGAGTCGATAGCCATTTACGTCTTCATCCGAGAAGATGTTCCAGTACATATGATTGCTTATCGAAACAATCGTCTCCTTTGTCGTCGTGGCCTCATGATGAATGATTAATTCGTTGGTATCTTTCGGGATGAAATAGGAGACCTTTGTCGTCAGCTGACCAGGGAAACCGCATTCCCCGTCCGGAGAGACATAAGTGAATTCGATGCCGATGGCATTCTCCTTGGAGACAATGATTCCGCTGAAATCGCGATAGGCAAGTCCTTTGTCCCCACCGCCATGGAGGCACAAGCCATCCTCGCCCGAAAGAAGGTCGTATTCCTTGTGAAGAATGCTTATGCGACCGGGAAGACGGCCGATGACGCGACCGACCGTCTTTCCGAAATACTGCGGAGAGGAGAGGTAGACGTCCTTGTCCTTCGGCTGAAGGATGAGATTCTTCCCGTGGAGGGAGAGGGAATAGACTCCTGCTCCAACCGTACTGAAAACGGCTCTTAGGCCCTTGTTATTCTCGATGGTAAGGAAACCTGAGGAAATCTTGTTTTTCTTAGTCATTTCGTAAGCTAGTCTTATCCAACTGAAAGGCTTGCTTCTTTATTTGTTCTCGCCTTCGGCCGGTGTTTGTTCAGCAGTCGGGGCAGGCGCGGAAGGCTTGAGTTTTCCGTCCTTGAACGCCTTGTAACGGAAATCCAGGTCATCGGCAAAGAAGGACGTGACGTTCTTCCGGAACTCTTCGGGATTGTTCTTCATGAGTTCCCGGATTCTCTCGGCAGCCTGTCTCTGCTCTTCCGTCCATGCATTGGAAAGCGTCAGCTTGTTGTTCTCGAAGATGTCCTGGGTAAGGATGACGCCCTGCTTCGCATCATCGTTTCTCTGGAAAAAGGCATAGCGGGTCTGGGTCTCCGGATCGTCATAAACGAACTGGCAGGTGAATTCGACCTTGTTGCCATCCTTGTCGTTGAGGCTCACATGGGCCTTGGCATCGCCGGTAAGGACCCTGGCGGCATCGGCGATCGTTCTGTAGGAAGGAAGGAGACGATTCATGAGAAGCTCATTGATCATGTCGATCCTGGAGCGGATTTCCTGCGTGTGATTGATGACAAGGCGGAGATGCTTGGAATCCGGCGTGACGGAGAAGAGATACTGGCCAGGGAAGGAAAGACCGATGCAGGAAACGAAGAAGACCTTGGAGCGGAAGTCATAGTAACGATAGACTTCGATCATCGTGACATCCCTTCCGACGGAAGAACGAAGCTTGACTTCGACGCCATTGTTCTCAAGACGGTTCTCGAGGACGATTTCGTATTCGCCAGACTCCTCGATTGCTGGAGGAACAAGGCTCATGGTCGGCTTGATATCCCTGTTGAAGTGGGAAGTAAGCCTTGCCGTTTCCTTGATGTTTCTCTCTTCCGTGATCTGTCCCTCGGCATCGACATGGAAGATACGGAAGATAAGGTGCGGCATGTCGGAACCCAAGCAGTAAACGGTCTTGCCACCATCGCTCTCGTCCTCGATGTGGATAAGGGTCAGCTCGGCGGTCCGGACGAAATGGTTCTCGGCGACGGTTTTGTCGGCGAGCGCCTGAATCCTGGCCATCAATTCGTTGTTGTCCATAATTGTCTCCTTTGAGATAGCATCCTTAATTATAGTTTCTTCGATAAAGTAATTCTACTCTTCGAATCCTCAATCGTCGGAAATACGGAAATCGATCGGATCCAATTGTTTGGAAAGAAGATAGTCATTGCAGCGGATGAAACAATCCGAGCAGAAGAAGCCCTTGCTTGCAGACAACGGGGAAGGATGGGCCGTATGGATGATCTTCGCCTCCTTGCCATGGATAAGGGATGCCTTCTTGAAGGCATAGCTTCCCCAAAGCAGATAGACGATTGGCCGGTCCTTTTTGTCGAGGTATTCGATAGCCATGTCCGTGATCTTGTCCCACCCATACCGGGAGTGGCTGTTGGCTTCGCCCTTGCGCACGGTAAGCGAGGCATTGAGCAAAAGGACTCCCTGTTTGGCCCAAGGCGTCAAATCGCCGTTTCTCTTCGGTATCGGATAGTGGAACTCATAGGAGAGCTCCTTGTAGATATTGACCAGGGACGGCGGAAGCGCAACGCCCTTTCCAACGGAAAAGGCAAGGCCGTTTGCCTGGTTCGGATTGAAATAGGGATCTTGTCCGATGATGACAACCTTGACATCCTTTTCCGGCGTCAAGGCAAAGGCACGATAGACGTTTTCCAACGGGGGATAGACAGTCTCCTCGCTCGCCTCGCGACTGACTTTTTCAACCACGGAAAGGAAACCTTCGCTGTCCTTGATGCCTTCGAAGAAATCCTTCCAGCCTTCCGGGAAGGAGGTCAGCTTCGCCCTATTCTCCTCGTAGCTCATTTTCCTCTTTCTCCTTTGCTTCCTTCTTCTTTTTGAGGAATGTCTTCAAATCATAGACAAAGGAATACGTCAAAAAACCGCACGCCAGGACGGAAAGCACGACGAGCACGATTCCCGTGACGGACCATTCCAGGAAATGGGCCATCGTGATAGAGGCAGCAAAAAGAAGATAGGCAAGAACGACGCAAAGAAGAATCATATGTTCCTTGAGTTTGTATTTCATAAATCCTCCTTGAAAAATGACCTGCACTTTATTCTACAGGTCATAAGTCGGCTCATTTTATCATCGTTATCGATGCGAAAACCAATTATCTTGGATGAAATCCAATGTCTCATCAAGATTCTCTTCTTCCATTGCCGCAACGGCGAACATATAGGAAGGCATCGACAGCGCCATCTTGGGGTCGAAATCGATCGTGTCGCCGCATTTTGCCGAACCTTTCGAAATGAAATACCTATTGTCAGCAAGAAGAAGAAGCTTCTCCCCCTTTGTCATAAGCACAGTGCCTTTGATCATAGCTGTTTCTCCTCGTGTCTCCATTATACATTGCCAAACGATAGCAAGCAAAACGCGCTTCAAAGGACTTGCAAATGAAAAGGTAACCCCTTTTATGCGGAAAACCTATTACTTTTAGAGTATGTTAGCTTATATTATTACATAGTTCTATTAATGATTCTTGAGATAAGGAGTCCTGCATGGCAAACAAACTTTGCATTGTGTTTCCTGGGCGTCGCTACAGTGCCGATCGCTCATTGCTATATTTCCCGTCGAGAATGCTGGAGGCCCGAGGCTTTGAAGTCATCAACCTCCACTACGACATTCCGCGCGAGGTCGCCGAGACAGAACCGCTCGAAAAGAACATTCGCGATGCCGCGAGTTTCGCACTCAACCACACCGACCACATCGATTGGAAGAAATACGACCAGATCATATTCATTTCCAAGTCCATCGGCACCGTCGTCTCTGCCAACATCAAGAAGTTCATAGGCGAATATGGAGAAAGGGTCCATCAGATCCTTCTCACGCCATTGGAAGAGACGCTGCCCTTCATCGACAAGAAGGATCTCGTCATCGTTGGCGAGCATGATCGCTTCCTCACCGATCCCAAAAAGAAGCTTGCCCAGTTCCCTAACGCCTATATTTTCCCTTCCTTCACGCATTCCCTGGAATCCAAGACCAATTTCCGCCTCAGCCTAAAGACCCTTTCCGACGTCTGTGGCATCATCGACACCTATCTGGACAGCATAGGAGCATAAGGAAATGGCAAACAAACCGAATTCGTCCCATGACCTTGGCCAAAACACGCTGGAGATCCAGAAAATCGAGGCCACCGTCGATAGCGCATATTATTTCCGAAAAAAGCCCATTTATGCCTTCGTCAAGCGTTTCCTGGACATTCTCGTCTCTGGGCTTTTCCTCCTTGTCTTCTGCTGGCTCTACCTGATTCTCGCCATTCTCGTCAAATGCACGTCCAAGGGACCTGTCTTTTATCGCCATCGTCGCATCGGCAAGAATGGCAAGCCTTTCAACATGTACAAGTTCCGCACGATGAAGGACGACAAGAGACCGATTGAGGAGCAGTTGACACCAGAACAGCTCAAGCAGTTCTACACCGAGTTCAAGGTCGACAACGATCCCCGTGTCACCAAGATCGGCAAATTCCTGCGAAAGACGTCCTTGGACGAGCTTCCCCAGGTTTTGAACGTCTTCCTTGGAAACATGTCCGTCGTCGGGCCGCGGCCCATCATCGATATCGAGACAGACAAGTATGGTTTGACACGCAAGGTCCTTCTTTCCGTAAGACCGGGCATCACCTCCTATTGGGCATGCCACGGAAGAAGCGATGTCGACTACACGGAGCGAATCAACATGGAGCTTTACTATATCAAGCACCGTTCCCTGTGGTTCGACACCAAGATCTTTTTCCGGACGATACTGAAGGTCTTCCAAAACGAGGGAGCCAAATAAGAGATGATCGTTTTCGAAAACGGACGCGAACGTAAGAACAGGGAAATCCTCGACTGTTTCGTCTTTGCCGTTCTTACCCTTATGCTTCCTCTTTTCAGCATCGGAAAGTTCATCGAATCCGAGAATCCGGACCTTCCTTTCGGAATCGATCCCTTCCAGCCGACGAACCTTCCCATCATCATCCCCATTGTTGTCGTCTTCCTTCTTCTTGCCTTCTTCTTCATTTGGCGACGGACTCCCTATCTTGAAAGGACGAAGAAAAGAAACTTTGTCCTTATCCTTTTCGCCATCTTCTTTTTCAGCTGCCTTTCCGGGACCCTGCTCTTTCCAAAAGGAGAAACGGATTTCACGTTCACTTCCGACATCTATGGGATGACGGCAACCGTTTCCTACGACTACCCGATGACAGTCCGCATCATTTCCCTGATCGAGGATTTCTGCTTCGGTTTCTATTTCGTCCTTCTTTTCGGATACACCGATACCCTCGGAAAGAAGTTCACGATTCTCGTCGACATTGCCCTTTTCTGTCTCATCGTCATCGCCTTTCTTGCCTTTGCCTATTCCATGGTCATGGAAAGGGACATTGTCATCAACAATTTCTATGCCCTCCTCGAAAAGGAAGGCTATAGCATGAGGGCCTTGGAAAGCTTCACGGGACATAAGAATACCTATGGCTTTCTGATGACCCTGTCCTGCTTTGCCTGCTTCATCTTCTTTGCCAGGAAACCCAATCCCGTCCTCCCGCTTGTCGTTCTCTTCTGTTTCTTCAACACCCTTCTCTGCGGTAGCAGGACCGCCATCTATCTCTGCTCCGCCGGCATCATCGCCTATTGCATCCTCTTCCCCTTCATTGCCTTCCGCACGAACAGGATTTCCTCTTTCTTCTTCATCGCGATCGATGTGGCGCTTTTGGCTTTCCTCGTCTATGCCTTCACCCGTCCGGAAGGCCATCCCATCCACGTGTTCTTCGACGGATTCCTGGAAAACATGACGGATCTCGTAACCATCAACATGCGCATGGAACATTGGGAAACGGCACTGGCAATGATGAACAACGGCTTCTTCCAGCTTTTCGGCTATGGGAAGTTCCCCTTCCTCAATCTCTATCATCAATTCGAGATTGCCATCGGTGGGGAATATTCCGTCGTCACGAGCCACAACGGCTTCCTTCAGCCCTATCTCGAGTTTGGCCTTATCGGTGCCGTATGCACCCTCCTGCTTACGCTTTATATCGCCTACATGGTCCTTCGCCTTCTTATCGGCCAGAAGAACCAGAAAATCGCCTTTTCCCACCTCCTTGTTTCCGTATTGACGCTTATCCATTGCTATATCGAACCGCGTTTCTTCCTGATGAACGAGGGCTCCAATATCCTTCTCATGTTTGCCTGCCTCTTTCCCTTGATGCGGGAATATCGCGATTCGATACTCAAGCCAAGGCATTGCTGCTGACCATCACGAACAGGGGAAAAGAAAAATGTATCAAGAACTTCAGAAAGGCTGGATAGAAGTCATCACGGGGCCGATGTTCGCCGGAAAGAGCGAGGAGCTGATCCGTCGTCTTCGTACCCTTTCCTACGCCCATAAGAAAATCGTCTCCTTCAAGCCGGCAATCGACGATCGCTATGACAAGACCAAGATCGCCAGTCACGATGGCGGAATGTTCGAAGCCTACGCCATCAAGAAAGCCAAGGATGTCTACGAATTCCTGGAAGAAGACACGGAAGTCGTCGCCATCGACGAAGTCCAGTTCTTCGGCGTGGAAGTCGTTGACGTCATCGAAAGCCTGGCGGACAAGGGCGTCCGCGTCATCTGCGCCGGACTCGATCTCGACTTCCGGGGAGAGCCTTTCGGACCGATGCCCATACTTCTTAGCAAGGCCGAGTTCGTCACGAAGCTTTCCGCCGCCTGCACGATCTGCGGATGCGCGGCGACAAGGACGCAAAGGCTTATCGACGGAAAGCCGGCAAACTACGACGATCCTGTCATCCTGGTCGGAGCGAAGGAATCCTACCAGGCGCGCTGCCGGAAGCATCATTGCGTTCCCAACAAGCCCATGAGGAAATGAAAATGCTTGGATTCCAGAAAAAGAAAACCGTGGAACAGGAAGCCGAGGACAAGCTCCTCGAGCAAAGGAAAGGACAGGCCCTCACCGAGGAAACGGAAAAGGAAGACGCCGTGCCGAAAAAGAAAAGTCCTTTTTCCTTTGGAAAGAAGAAAAAGGAAGAGAAGCCGATGGCGATTCCCGATGACCTCGAACGGTTCCATCCGAAGACATCGGACGGCCTGAGTTCCGCCCAGGTCGGAAAAAGGATGGAACAAGGCTATCAGAACATCGCAAAGAACGTCTCCGAAAAGTCCGTCCTCAAGATCATCGGAACCAATGTCTTCACCTTCTTCAACATGCTCCTTCTTGCCATCGCCATCGCCTTGATCATCTTCGGCCGTTTCACCTCGACGTATTTCCTGCTTGTCGCGATCGTCAACACCATCATCGGCATCGTCCAGGAAATCAAGGCCAAGAACACCATCGACAAGCTTCGCCTCGTCACGTCCCAATCCGTTCGCGTGCGCCGCGACAGGAAAACCTATACCATCCCCACGGAAGAACTCGTCCTGGATGACATCTATTATCTTTCCAACGGCGATCAGATCCCGACGGATTCCATCGTTTTGGAAGGAATGATCGAAGTCAACGAATCCCTTCTCACGGGTGAGTCCCTCCCCATCAAGAAAGAAGTCGGCGACAAGATCTTTGCCGGTTCCTTCGTCGTCTCGGGATCCTGTACGGTCCGGGCCGAGGAAATCGGCGACTACAACTACGCTTCCGGAATCCAAGCCAAGGCGAAACAATATTCCAAGCCGAAATCCGAGCTTCTCCGCTCCCTCAATCTCCTCATCAAGGTCATCTCGATCATCATCGTCCCGCTTGGCATCGGAACCTTCTGCACCCAATGGCTTCAGGCGTCCCAGTCGGGGAACTTCGCCAACAATTGGGAAATCGCCTCCGAGGCGATGAGATATACGGCGGGAAGCGTCGTCGGCATGATTCCTTCCGGCATGTATCTTCTGACTTCCGTTGCCCTGGCAGCCGGCGTCATCAACCTCGCCAAGAAGAAAACACTGGTCCAGGATCTCTACTGCATCGAGATGCTGGCTCGCGTCAATGTCCTTTGCCTGGACAAGACGGGAACCCTGACCGATGGCACGATGAAGGTCGATGAGGTCCTCGTCGTCGATTCCAACGTCGAGCTCTACAAGCTGATGGGATCGTATCTCAATGCCTTCAAGGAATCCAACCAGACGTCGATTGCCCTTTCCCAGCGCTATCCTTTGCGCAACGACTACAAGGTCAAGAACAGCATTCCCTTCTCCTCGGTAAGGAAGTTCTCGGCCGTCAGCCTCTATGACATGGGGACCTATGTCCTTGGCGCACCGGAATACGTCTACACCCGCAACAGGGATCGGACCATCGTCAAATACATTTCCGAAAAGCAGGCCAGTGGCTATCGCGTCGTCATGCTCTGCCGCTGCGAACGGGACATCGAAAACAACGACATCAAGGGAAGAATGTCTCCTGTCGCCATCTTCACCTTGGAAGACCATATCCGGGCCGAGGCTCCGGATACGATAAAGTGGTTCACCGAAAATGGTGTCCAAATCAAGATCATTTCCGGCGACAATCCGTTGACAGCTTCCGAAATCGCCAAGAAATGCAACGTTCCCAACGCCGAAAAATGCGTCTCCCTTGAAGGCCTTTCCCTGCGTGAGGTCGCCGAGATCGTCGATCAGTACACGGTCTTTGGCCGTGTCTCCCCGGAACAAAAGGCGGCCATCATCAAGGAACTCAAGAACAGGAAGAACAGCGTCGGCATGACGGGCGATGGCGTCAACGACATTCTCGCCATGAAGAATTCCGATTGTTCCATCGCCATGGCAAACGGCGCCTCCGCCGCCAGGAATGCCGCCCATCTCGTCCTCCTGGATTCCAACTTTGCCTCCATGCCTGCCGTCGTGGAAGAAGGCCGACGCGTCATCAACAACATCCAGCGTTCCTCTTCCCTCTTCCTGATGAAGACCATCTTCACCATCGCCTTCACCGTCATCGTCCTCCTTACTTTCCTCAACGGCGGACATGGCATCAAGTATCCCTTCGAGACCAACAACATCATGGTCATGGAAATCGTCGGCATCGGCGTGCCGTCATTCTTCCTTGCCCTTCAGAAGAACAACCAACTGATAACCGGCCACTTCCTGAGGAATACCTTCTCCAGGGCCATACCGGCGGCATTGATCCTCATCATGGCCATCGGTCTCAACTATATTCTCTATATCCAGGCAGAGGATTTCCTCGAACCGGTAAAGGGCATCGAGGAAAAGAGCTTCGTCACCTTCTGCTCGCTGACGATGTCCGTCATTTCCCTTGCCATGGTCTTCAATTGCTGCTCGCCATTCAATCTCTACCGGACCTGTCTCTACATCGGCGTCCTTGTCCTCTTCTGCATCATGGTCTTTGCCCTTCCCTATATCCCGGCCGTGTCAGACAATCCGGAATCCAGCAATCTTTCCATCCAGCTCACCGGCATCGACTTCCGCGACATGAGCAAGACGATGTGGCTCATGCTTGTCATCTACGGAACGACCTCGACAGGTCTCCTCAACGTCCTTCTCAAGCTCTTCGCCATCCTCTTGAACAAGCCCTTGTTGCCAAAGCTCATGGGCGAGAAGAAAGAGGAGGAAACAAAGGAAAATAGCGAACAGCAGCGGAATACACTCACCATGCCGGCAATCCAGGAAGCCTCGTCGGAAGAGCCCGGGCAGCATTGATTGCCGAAGTCTTCTCGATGAAAGAAGAGCGGCAAGCGAATACCCGACCTTTTCGTTTTTGATTCGGTTGAAGCACGCCTAACGTTCTTTGCTTGTCCTTTTGTCCCGTGACTTTCTTTTGGACAGGGATACAAAAACTCCGGCCCTCATAACGAAGACCGGAGTCTTTTCAATCGTGATGTCTACTTTCTTTCGCCGAATTCCCTGTCCAACTTGTAGAGGACAGAAAGATCCTTCCCGTAGAGATCGAACTTCTCGAGCAATTCATGGGAATGGCCTTCCTCTTCCGTCTGCTCATCGACGAACCACTTGAGGAAGCTCTGGGAACGATAGTCCTTGTCGGCGATAGCCTGGTCCATCAGCTTGTAGATGAGGGACGTGACAAGCTCCTCGTGCTTGACCTGAAGGACAAGTCCGTCACGGAGTTCCTTGAGCGTTCTCTTGGGTGCCGCAATATCCTTGAGGACAACCTTGACGCCATTCTCGCGGAGATAGTCGATGATCTTCTTGGCGTGCTCGAGCTCTTCCTCGGCCTGCTTGTCGAACCACTTCGAGAAACCGACAAGCTTTTCCTCGAAATAGAAGTTCGCAATGTCCTGATAGAGATAGGCGCTTTCGATTTCGGCCCGGATTTGATCGTTGAGAAGTGTGGCGAGTTTCTTTGTGATTGTAGCCATTTTCAATTACCTCGTTTCGAAAACATTATAGAAGAACAAAAAGCAAAACAGAAAGAAGATGCATTGAAAAAAGGCTGCTCGGAAGCATTGCGTTCCGAACAGCCCAAGTCTTCTAGATGTTTTCGAGAAGTTCCTTGAAGGATTCGCTCTTCAGGGAAGCGCCACCGACAAGGGCGCCATCAACATCAGGCTGAAGGAGATAGTCGTGGATGTTGTTGGGCTTGACCGATCCACCATAGAGGATGAGGATCTTGCTTGCCGTGACTTTTCCGTAGAGTTCTTCGAGAAGGCTGCGGATATATCCACAGACATCCTCGGCAATCTCGGCGGAAGCGTTCTTTCCGGTTCCGATGGACCAAACCGGCTCATAGGCAATGACGACCTTGCCGATATCTTCCTTGGAAACGTTCATGAGGCCGACAAGGATCTGTTCCTTGACGACATCCTTGGTAAGACCCTGTTCATATTCCTTGAGGGTCTCGCCAACGCAATAGATGGCATGGAAGTCATGCTTGAGAAGCGTATGGATCTTGCGGTTGCAGACGAAGGAAGTATCGCTGTCGTAGGTCCTTCTCTCGGAATGGCCGATGATGGACCAGTTGACACCGATTTCCTCGAGCATGCCACAGGAAACCGAAGACGTAAAGGCTCCGCTTTCCTCATAGTGGCAGTCCTGGCTGGCGACAATTAGGCCATGGGCATGTCTCTTGACCTGATGGAGGGAGAGGAAGCTCGGGGCAACGCCAAGGATGACGCCCTTGGAACGGGCAATCTTGAGCAAGGAATCGTTCTTCACATCCTCGCAGAAGCGGACGGCTTCCGCAATGGTGTGATTCATCTTCCAGTTGCCCATCAAGAATTTTTTGCGGGCCATGCTTGATTACTTCTCTTCGATGTCGTCGATGCCAGGGAGGTGTCCATCGAACTGGATGAGTTCAAGGGAGGCACCGCCACCGGTCGAGACGTGGCTGAAGTCCGCGGCATAGCCGAACTGCTTGGCGGCAGAAGCGGAATCGCCACCACCGATGGCAGAGAAGGCACCAGCCTTTGTGGCTTCGGCGCAAGCAGCGCAGACAGCCTTGGTTCCGGCAGCGAACTTTTCGTTCTCGAAGACGCCCATCGGGCCGTTCCAGAAGATGGTCTTGGCGGAAAGGATCTCGTTGTGGAAGAGTTCGACGGACTTCGGACCGATATCGAGTCCAAGATAGCCATCGGGAATCTCGACGCCGACGGTCTGGATGTCCTTGGGATCGTCGAAGCTATCCGCGACGACATTGTCGACAGGAACGACAACCTTGCCCGTGGCGAGGCAGTTCTTGGCATATTCGACCTGATCGGCCTCAAAGAGGGAGTTGCCGATCTTGTGCCCCTGGGCAGCAAGGAAGGTATAGGCCATTCCGCCACCGATGAGGATCTTGTCGCACTTCTTCAGAAGGGAGTCGATGACCTGGATCTTGTCGGAAACCTTGCTTCCGCCAAGGATGGCAACATAGGGATGACCATCCTCAGGGCAATTGACGCAACGTCCGAGGTTGTTGATCTCCTTCTCGACAAGATAGCCAACGGCCGTTTCTTTTCCTTCCTGGGCAAGGATGGTCGGCACACCGACGGTGGAAGAGTGGGCCCTGTGGGCAGAACCGAAGGCATCCATGACATAGGCATCGCAAAGGGAAGCCCATTCGGCGGAAAGCTCGGGATTGTTCTTCGTCTCGCCCTTCTCGTAACGGGTGTTCTGGACAAGGAGGACTTCGCCGTCCTTGAGAGCCTCGGCAGCGTTCTTCAGGCCTTCGCCGCGGGTATCCTCGGAGAAGCTGACGGAAACTTCATGGCCGAGAGCCTCGGCAAGATGGGCCTTAAGGGCAGGAAGGGCAATCTTGAGATCGTTCTTCTTCTTCTCGTTTTCGATTTCGGCATCATCGACCTTGCCCCACTTGATTTTGCCAAGGTGGGACATGAGGATGACCCTGGCGCCCTTCTTGAGAAGGTCGGCAATGGTCGGGATGGCAGCCTTGATACGATTGTCGTCGGTGACTTTCTCACCCTTGTGGGGAACGTTGAAGTCAACGCGGACAAGGACCTTCTTTCCGGCAACGGAGAGATCGGAAACTAACTTTTTCATGTTTTGAATCTCCTTTTTCCTTTACTAGACAAATGGCGGCAGGGTCATACCCTACCGCCAGTGATTTGCATGGTTACCGATGACTTAGGCAGCAAGCTTCTGGCCGAAGAGCTTGGCAAGACGAACATACTGGCAGGTGTAGGAGTATTCGTTGTCATACCAAGCGAAGACCTTGACAAGCTGGGTTCCCTCAGGAGAGGTGAAGACCTTGGTCTGGTCGCCGTTGTAGATGCCACCTTCGGTTCTGCCGAGGATATCGCGGCTGACGATCGGATCGTCGGTGTAGCCGAGAACATCCTTGAGGTAGGTCTCGGAAGCTTCCTTCATGGCAGCATTGATCTCAGCGGCATCCTTGACTTCCTTCTTGAGGTGAAGGGTGACATCGATCAAGGAACCATCGAGGACAGGGACGCGGATGGCACCACCCTGCATTCTGCCCTTGAGGGAAGGAATGACAAGGTTGATGGCCTTGGCGGCACCCGTGGAGGTCGGAACGATGTTCTGGGCGGCGGCACGGCCTCTGCGGAAGTCCTTTTCCTTGATGAGGTCAAGGTTGGTCTGATCGTTGGTATAGGCATGGACCGTGGTCATGAAGCCGCAGTCGATTCCCCAGTTGTCCTCGACGACCTTGAGAACAGGGCCGAGGCAGTTGGTGGTGCAGGAAGCACCGGAGATGATCTTGACATCAGCGGTGAGCTTGTCGGTGTTGACGCCATAGGCATAGGTCGGGGTGGCATCCTTGGCAGGAGCGGACATGACAAGTCCCTTGGCTCCGCTCTTGATGTGCCACTGGGCCGTTTCCTGGGTCAGGTAATGGCCGGTGCACTCGAGAACGATATCGACTCCGAGTTCCTTCCAGGGGAAGAGGCACTCATCGGAAGGTGTCTTGATCTTGTAGACAGGAATCTTCTTGGTTCCGTCGACGATGATGCTGGAATCATCGTGGCTGACGGCATGACCCCATGTTCCATGGGCAGAATCGTACTTCAGAAGGTAGGCAAGGTTGGCAGTGGAAGAGAGATCGTTGATGGCAACAATCTCGAAATCCGGATCATCATACGCTCTTCTGAAAGCGAGACGACCGATACGACCGAATCCGTTGATCGCAACTTTAATAGACATTCTATGTCCTCCTAGTTACGTCTTGTATTATAGCCAACGCAATATGCATTTTAAAGAGACTTTTCTTCGCTTTTTCGTTAAAATAGCGTTTTCATTTCACGATTTGCAACTTTTTTACTATTGCCATCGAAGACACCTTGGCAAATGCGCACGCAGTGTGCAAATATATCCTTTTCAAAACGTTAGGCTTTTATCGAGTCATAAACGCAATTTGTTTTTTTGTTTGTAGGTATTAACATGTTTATAAATAAGGAAAAGGCAACTCAACTATTTGCAGCATGAATATCTTGGAAGGAGGATATTGTTATGGAGAAAGCTGCTGGCCTAAAGCTCTTCCTTATCTCCGGAGCCGTCCTATTGGGAGTAGGCGGAACAATCCTTGCAATAGGCGCAATAGAAGCTGCCTCGAATGGACCGCGCGATAGCAAGACCGTGTCCGTCGAATCCTACGATGGGGCTTCCGATTTCAAGCTGACATCAAAGATGACCGTGCACATCGACTACGACAATTACGAGGGCCAGGCCTATTTTTCCCTCTTGGACGATACCACTTTCAACGACTACATCGCCGATCTGCAAGAACCGGGATATAACTTGACGAAACCGGCAGACGACTTCTTCGTCGTCCAGTACAGACACGACGGTTTCGACTATTGCTTCTTTGTTTCGGGACCTTCTTCCTCTCCTGCCGCGAATTACTCCCTTCAGAACGTCCCTTTCCAGTGCCCGATCCTTCTCGTCAAAGAATACCGAAACATGTTGGAGGATCTTGATCTTGTCTATCAAGAGCCTTTCTCCAAAACGTGTCGCTATACGACTGATCACGACTATGCGGACTTCAAGGCCTATTTCTCGAAAATCAACTTCTCCAATATCGCCTATCACGACGAGGAAAACACCATCGTCTATGATGATACCTACCGATTCCTCATCGATAGTGGGGAAGTTCTTGTCAGACCAGCATAATTCCTTGCGTTTTCGGCAGACTCGATCCTTCCGTCTTTCCTTGTCGATATAAAGAAAAGGCCGCCGGCTAGCCCCGACGACCTTTTCATGATGCCGAATGTTCCTTTATTCGGCCTTCGTCTCGACGGTCTTCTCTTCTTCCTTCTTCTTCTTTCCGCGGAAGGCCTGATCATAGACCAGCCATCCAATCCAGGCAACAAGGCCCAGGCCGACAACGACATCCAAGGCGATCATCCACTGGATCCAACCCGGGAGGATGGGAATGATCCTGGAATCGCTGGCGATGTCGTTCATGGCAGCGGAATTGCAGACGGTGTAGAGAACATTGTGGGCAGCCCTTCTCAGATAGGTGACGATCTGCGGATCATCAAGATAGTCGGTAAGGAGGAACTTGTTGGCAGCCGTATTCATCCACATATCGGTTCCGGCCTGAAGCCCGGCGCGGATATCCATGTAGGACTCCAATCCGGCCATATCGGTCTCGATCATGCCGCGGAATCCCCACTCGTCCCTAAGAAGATCGGTAAGAAGTTCGCTGGAGGCACCGCACCACTTGGTTCCGATACGGTTGAAGGCGTTCATCATGCAGAAGGATCCACCCGACTTGACGGCAAGTTCGAACGGCTTGAGGTAGATTTCCCTGGCCGCCTGTTCGTTGAGGAAGGTGGCAATGCCGTCCTTGGATCCCTTGATGCCGTTGTCCTCATCGATGTAGCCTTCCGTATCGTTGAAGGCGAAGTGCTTGACGAAGGTGTAGAGGCCCTTCTCGGCAGCACCGGCGACAGTCTGGGCTCCCATCTTTCCGGAGATGAAGCCATCCTCGGAATAGTATTCGAAGTTTCTTCCGGCATAGGCCGTGCGATGGATGTTCATGGCCGGAGCATACCAACCTTGGACATTGGCGAACATCGCATCGTTTCCGACGGCAACGCCCATCTCGTAGGCAAGGTCGACGTTCCAGGTGGAGGCAAGGACGACTTCGGTCGGATAGGCCATACCCTTGCTTCCGCCGATAAGGGTCGCGGAGATGCCGGCAGGGCCATCCTTTTCTGTCGTGGCGGGCTTGTTGATTTCCTCGATGACAGGCGTTCCGTAACCGCCATTCCTGGCGATGTACTGAAGCTGATCGACGGTCAAGGAATCCAGCAAGGATTCCCAAGCGGGATCGTCATACTCGAGACCGATAAGGGAAGCAAGGTTGAAGGGCGAATCGGCTCCGGTCGTCGGCATCGTGTAGCTTTCGGAATCCTCGACATAGACAGGAGCCAAGTCATCGATAAGCTCCTGCGGGAAGGTGATGTAGTGCTCACCTGTCTTTTCGTCCGTCCTGTCGCAGAAAGGCTCCGGATAGGTTCCCGTCCAGTCGCTTCTGGTCAGATACTTGAAATCGGAATATTCGTCATAGTAGTCAATGGAGGCGAAATCGAAGTGATTCTTGATCTCGACGCCAGTGGCGGAATCCTTCGAATAGGTCGAGGTATCGACACCGTTGTGCTTCCACTCGAAGACGAAGTTGACATCGCCATTTGCCGTCATGCCATCGCCCGTGTCATATCCCTTCTTGGAAAGAATGTTGTTGACGGCGGCATGGGCATCATCGGCAACGGTCAGATAGTAGGTGCCATCATCGAGGATGTAGGTTTCATCCTTCTGGTAGTCATAGGAGGTCAATTCGCTCTTGTCGACATCGATGGTGACGGTCGTTTCCTCGCCGGCATCCAGAAGATCGGTCTTGGCAAAGCCGACAAGCTCGACGGACGCCTTTTCGATGCCGTTGTCGATATCGTACTGGGTATAGGGAGACTGCATGTAGATTTCGACGACATCCTTGCCGGCGACATCGCCGGTATTCTTGACGTTGACGGAAACGGTGAAGCTGTCGTCATTCTCCTTGACGCTGAACCCGGACTTCTCGAACTCCGTATAGGAGAGGCCGTATCCGAAGGGATAGAGGACGGTGCTGGAATAATCGTAGGTGCCGACATTGCTTCTCTTCATGACGACATCTTCGTAACGGGTCTCATAGTAGCGATAGCCGACGTAGATGCCTTCCTGGTAGACGGTGTACTGATCCGCCTCGTTGACATAGCCGGCAGAGGTCGGCTTGTTCTCGATCCAGAAGTTGGCAGCGGAGTTCTGTGCGGCCGGCGCGGAATTGTTGTCGAAGACATAGGTATCGACAAGCTTTCCGGAGGGATTCGTCTTTCCGCTGAGAATTTCGGCAATGGCGGAAACGCCTGTCTGGCCAAGACCACCGCACCAAAGGACGGACTTGACGTTCTGATAATCCGCAAGGTCGCCAAGTTCCATGGTGTTGTTGGCATTGACGAGGACGACGACATTGTCAAACTGCCTGTTGACGGCATCGAGCATGTCCCTTTCCTGCTGGGAGAGCTCCAGGTAGGATCCGGAGTTTCCCTCAAGACCCGTCGTCTCCTTGAAGTTGTGGGCGGTCAGATCGCTTCCCTCGCCACCGCTTCTGGACAGGACGACAACGGCAGCATCGCCAAACTGGGCAAAGGAGGATTGGCACTCCCGGCTGACATCCGCCCAAGGGACTTCGTTGATGGAGAACTTTCCGCCTCTCCAGTTCGGGGCAGAGCGGACATAGCCTTCCTCATGCTTCTTCTGATAGAAATCCCACAGCGTGGAATTGACGGAAAAGCCTTCGTCCTCGAGGGCCTGCTTGAAGGTCTTTGCCGTGGAAGTGTCGACCGAGCCCGAACCCGTTCCGCCGAGGACCATGTCGACGGAGGAGACGGAGAAGACGGAAATCTTCGCATTGGCGCTCAACGGAAGGGATTCGTCGTTCTTGAGCAGGACGGCACCCTCGCCAGCGATACGCTTGGCAACATCGCCATTGTGCTTGGTCAGCTCTTCCTCGGTCTCAAAGTCGTTCTTGTAGCGTTCGGTATCTTCCTGGCTGTCTTCGTTCTTCTCGACACGGAAATCGCTCTGATTGAAATAACGGGTAATCAAATCCCTGTAGTTGAGCGTAACGGCATTCAGCGTGATGATGGTTCCGACGATGAGGGCAATGCCGACGATGTGTACCGGCAAGAATCTTTTTCTCATGTTGCTTTTTGACTCCTTGTCTTTCAGGATGGCCATCCCTTTGCCAAGACTATAAAGGCGTCATGAAAGCGGTTCAACGAAACAAGCCTATCCTTGCTGTTTCATCGTCCTAACCTTTCGCTATGCCGGTATCGGAAGAAGGATGTTGAGAGTGAAAATATTGTTTTCGCCGGGAATCATCTGGATATCCCCGTTGTAGTTCTGAACGATGAATTGAATGCTTTTTGTGCCAAAACCATGGTTTTCCTGATCTTTTTTCGTCGTAATGAGCTTTTTTGCTTTCGTTTTCACGATACCATCGTAATAATTCCGGATGACGATCGAGACGAAGCCCTTCTTTCTTTCGATGACGATGGAGATGAAACTCTTCTCCTCGGGGACCTTCATGGAAGCTTCGATGGCATTGTCGATAGCGTTTCCAAAGAGCGAATAGATTTCATTGTCTCGAATGAAGGAAAGGGAGGCACCGTCGGCGATGACGGAAAGATTTATCTTCTGTTGCTTGCAGACCATCTGCTTTTCCATCAGGACGATGTTCAAGGCCTCGCATCCTGTCTTCAGGCCGGCATCATAGACGGAAATGACCTCCGAAATCTGTTTCAGCTCATTGGTGTCGAGGCTCTTCCCGCCTTGGGCAAGGGCGCGGATCTGGTGCTTGAGGTCATGGCACTTGATGTTGAGAAGGTCGATGTTTGCCTTGCTCATCTCGTATTGCTGGGTCTGCTTGTAGAGAAGGTTCTGGTATTCGTCAGGTTCCGCCTTGAGTTCGCTTTCCTGAAGGAAGTTGAACATGATGAGGAGGATGCCCAGGGAACAAATCATGTTGTAGACTTCGTTGAAAATCATGTAGAAACGATTGAAGTCTGTATAGCTATAGAAGGTGACGACGGCATTGATGACAATGTCGACGGCCATGACGGCAACAAGGCCAATCAGGACCGAAGGATACTTGACCTTTATCTTGGCATGCTTCTGGATTCGGTAACCGAAAAGGAAATAGCAGAGCCAATAGATATCCAAATAGGCAAAAAGATAGACAAGGATGGAGATGGGATTGAATAGGGCTTGGCTGTCGTTGGACTGTCCATAGCCGACAAGGGAGTTGAAGGAGCCGATGTTGAAGAGGTTCAAGGCGAGGTTGTAGCATTCATAGGCCAAATGCTGCGTCGCATAACCGGCAAGGGCAACGAAGACGACGCCATTGAAATCCTCGTCGAAGATGAACAGGCACGAAACGATCGTTGCCGCAAAGATCGTGAAGAAGAGAATCGACGTATACCAAAAGTTGTAGGAGAATTCGCCGATCGGAAAAAGGGACGTGATGAGGTAGATGACGGCAATGGAAACGGGAATGCGAAAATACGGCCTGTCCCTGAGATTCAGCTTGAAGGAAAAAAGGAAGACGGCAAAAATCAGCTCCGTGGTGAACAGGTATTTGTATTCCGCAAGGCCGCCTATCATTTCCTTGCTCCGCTAAGATAGAGATTAAGCACCCTCATGAACTCTTTCTTCTTCGGATGGGAAATCAGGAGTTCCTCATCCCCGATCCGGATCGTATATCCGCTGACGGAAGAGACATGGGAAAGATTGACAAGATAGCAGTTGTTGCATCGGGCAAAGAGGGCTGGATTGACCTTCGCCTCGATTTCCTTGAGCGTTCCATAGGATTTGATGTTCTTCGTGACGGTATGGATGACAAGGGAATGGTGCATGACTTCGACGTAGGCGATTTCATCCTGCCTCAGCGTCACCAGTTCCTTGCCGCTGGATATGCGTATTGGCATGTCCTTGTTCGTCATCGCTTTGTCGATGGCTTTCTGTATCTTGAAGAAGAAGTCGTAGTACTTGACCGGCTTGACGACAAAATCCAAAGCCTCGACTTCATAGCCGTTAATGGCAAACTGGGCGAGGTTCGTGACAAAAATGATACTGACCTTTCTGTCGACGTTCTGCAACGCCTTGGCCAAATCGATACCGTTGCTATCCTTCAAATCGATGTCCAGAAAGACGATATCGAAACTATCGTCCAGATTTTCGAGGAATGTCTTGCCATTGGGAAAACGCGTGATTCAAAATTGGATCTTCTCCTCTTCCTGATACCTTTTCAGGACAGAATCGAGGTTCCCGAAGTCGCTATCATCATCTTCGACAATGGCTATCTTGAGCATTTTTCCTATCGATGTTTCAGCATGATTTTATGGAAAAGGGAAAGGGATTTCAATCATTGTTCGTGGCACCGAAAAAGGTAAAACATATAATGTTTTAATCTTTTTTCTTTACCGCCGAAACGCGGTGGTTTTCAATACGATTCCCTATTCTCTGTCGGTTCTTTTTGGTTGTTTTTCTTTCCTTGATCCGTAGAGAAGTCGACAGCATTCTTGTCCATCGCAAAACTATGTTTAACAATATAGAACCAAGTCTTTTTATAAATAAAACTTGTTTCAACTATCTTTTGCTTTTATTTATCAATCTTTTCGATTTCTTCTCTCAATGCCGAAATGATATGGACGACGCCGGATTTCGATATCGGCGTCCCGTTTGCGCTCAAGAACTCGGCGATTTCCCGGTAATTGAAATCCTCATGCTCCAGGCGAGCCTTGATGACCTCCTGCGCCTTCTTGTCGAAAAGGGGAAGAGGCTTGACCTTCAAAAGCCTATTGATGCCCTCGATATCCTTTTTTGCCGTCGACAGCGTCTTTCCGTAATTGGCGGAATCGCAAATGGAGAGCCTGTTGTTGATGTTGATGTCCTCCTTGAGGATTCTGGCGTTTTCGAAGGAAAACATCGCGGAGGTCGCCCCGATAAAGGAGAGAAAAACGGAAATCTGATCGCTTCGCTTGAGATAGAGGACCTGTTTTTCCCTTCTCTTGATCGTCTTGAAGTTCATCGTCTTCTCTTCCTTGAAGGTAAGAAGCTTTCTCTTTATCGCCAAGGCGTCGTCCTTGTTGTTGAAGGACATCTCAAGGAAATAGGACGTCTTGCTCGTCGTCGGATTGTTGACGCTGCCGCTGGAGAGAAAGACGCCGATGAGAAGGAAACGGAAATTGTTCTTTCTCAGTCCCTCTTTCGGAACCATTCTCTCGATGCCGTCCTGAAGGACTTCCAGGTCATCCATGATTTTGTAGAGGTCGGGAGAGGAAACGACGACCTGATAGGCAATGCCCTTCCTGAAGCGGGTCACCTGTTCATAGACGATCCTCGGGGAAAGGCCATAGCATTCCTTGAGCGCCTGGAAGAGCAGCTTGGCGACTTTTGCCAACTCCGTCCGAAGATGAAGGGTCGGATTCTTTCCAAAGGAAAACACGCCCCCATTGCGAGCAAAGCCGGAAAGGATGTATTTCAGTTCTTCCTTTCCATAAGCATAGGAGGCAAGCTCGTTCTTGACGCTGCGGGTGAAGTTCTCCTTTTTTTCCATCGTCTCACTTCTTCCGGGAATGGAGATAGTCGTAATGAATCTGCGTCGCGGCAAGGGAACCGTCGGCAACGGCCATGGTAATCTGGCGAAGCGGCGTGTTGCGACAATCGCCGATGGCATAGAGATTTTGTACTTGGGTCTTCATCGTGGTCGGATCGGCCTTGAGGAATCCTCTCTCGTCGGCAACGCCGGGAATCTGCAGGAATCCCGTGACCGGAATGGATCCGACATAGACGAACATGCCTTGGACAGCAAGCTCCATTTCCTCGCCGGTCTTCGAATTCTTGACGGTGACAGCCTCCAAGGAATCCGTTCCGCGGCAGGCGATGCACTGATAGGGAGCGAGAATCCGACTGTTTTCGAAGGCGCGGAATCTCTCGACGGCTTCTTCCTGGGCACGGAACTCTTCCCTTCTGGCGACGAGGGTGACGGAATGGCATATGGAGCAAAGATAGCAGGCTTCCTCGAAGGCAGCATTTCCCGAGCCGATGACAAGGACGTCCTTTCCCTTGTAGAAGGGTCCGTCGCAGACGGCACAGGTGCTGATGCCCTTGCGCTTGAAGGTTTCCTCGCCCGGAACATGATAAGGCCTATCGGCAAGACCGTTTGCCAGGAGGACGTATGGGAACGTTCTCTCCTCCTTGCCATAGGTCACGCTGAAAGTGCCATCGGCGTTCTGATAGACGCCGTTGATTTCGCTATAGATGGGCTTGATATCCAGATTCTTGAGCTGTTGCGCAATCTGGAGTCCGAGCTCCGGTCCTTTCACGCCAAGGTAGCCAGGATAGTTCTCGATCTTCTCGGTATAGTTGGTCTTTCCGCCAATCAGATCCTTTTCGAAAACGACTGGCTCCATTCCATAACGCTTGAGATAGATGGCAGCGGAAGCACCGGCAGGGCCACAGCCGATGATGCAGACTTCCTTTTCGTTCATAGTACAAAGCTCCTTTCGATATCGGCATAACTGGCATACCTTTCGTCCGCGACGATATCGTCCGTCTTCTTCAGGCCGAACGTGACCAAGCCTGTTTGGATATGGGAGTTCCTGCCACATTCGATGTCGGAAAGCGAATCCCCGATGATAAAAGCTCTTTCCCGAGCTATTCCGGTTCTTTCCAGGAGGATCTCGACACCGCTGGGATGGGGTTTCGGATGCGGATAATCTTCCAATGCAAGTATATCACCAAAATACTTGTCGAGTCCGAAATGCGAAAGGTTGTCCATGGTCGGCCTTCTTCTCTTGCTTGTCAAAATGGCAAGACGATAACCGACTTCCCTCAGCTTGGCAAGGACATCGAGCTCGCCTTCGTAGAGGGAAGAGAAGCGATTGGAATTCTTCAGGGAAAACGCCTCGAATTCCGCAAGCAGGCTTTCTTTCGGGATTCCGGGAAGGTAGCGGTCGAAGATCTCGACAAGAGGCGGCCCCGAAAAATAGACGAATTCGGTAAGGGACGGGGATTGGACATGATATTTCTCGAACAGATGGACATAGTTAAGAACGATGTAGAGCGCCGTGTCCAGAACGGTTCCGTCCAAGTCGAAGATAATCAGATCGACGTCATTTCTCTTCTTCATCGTTCTTCCTCGAGAGTTCCCTTATGCGGCCCATATCCAGACCGTCGAGCGAATCCCCCTTGGCAGAGACGGCCACTTCCTGAACATCTCCAGCTCTTTCCTTCAGATAAAGGATTGCCTTGTGCAGGAATGGGATCCTGTCGAAGAGATGCAGGCTGTTGTCAAGGTAGCGAAGAAGATGGTTCAGGACAATGCAGACGGCGCCGATGACGATAAAGGCTATCGCCATTGCCTGGGAATGGGGGTCGTCCGTCCCGCCCATGATGAATCGGGAATTCCGCAGAGGTTCCAGGATAAAGCGGATGATGCCATAGGAAATGAAATAGGCAAAAGTGGAATCGCCGTTCTTATAATGCTTTCCCTCCAAGGTCTCCAATCCCGTCGTCATCAGGAAGTAGAAGGCGATATTGATGACACCTTCCACAAGGAAGAGCGGAGCGGCTATCGATCCTTCCGGTATGATAATGCCGTTTCCGCCAAGCATCGGGCTGTTTCCGTTCTGCATGTTGTTCGTAATGAAAGACGGAAGGAAAGACCACGCCTCTTCCGAAACGACCTGTCCGAAAACCTCCTGATTGAAGAAATTCCCCCATCGTCCGACGGCTTGCGCGACGATGATCGTCGGAACGGCGAAATCCGTGCATTGGAGAAGCGGTGTCCCCTTTCTCCGGAAAAAGGCGACAAGGCCACCGGCAAGGACACCCGCAATCGCCCCTCCCTGGATGGCAAGACCGCCATTCCAGATGTAGAACATGCTGATGGGATTGTCCTGGAACTCCGGCCACGAGGCAATGACATACCAGATTCTCGCGCCGATGATTCCGCACGGGAAGGCAACGACGAATATCGTCAGGAAGAAGGACCATTCAAAGCCTTTCTTGTGTGCCCTGTAGCTTGACAGGAAAAGGGCAAGCAAGGCACCGACAAGAATGAAGACGGCATAGAAGTGAAGAACGGGATTCTCTTTCGGGATGCCCTGCCAGTAAGCGAGCGTACCCATTTCACTTGCCTTCCTTCATGAACTTCTCGTCGACGATCATTCTCTTCTTCTCTTCTTCCGGATAGTTCGACTCCGGGTTTATGAGACCGACCTGGATGCTTTCCTTATCCCCCTTTGAGGCAGAGCTTTCGTCCTGTCCATGGAAGACAAGCATCTCGGCTTCCCTTTTCTCCATCTGCTTCTTTTCCTGAAGCTCGACAAGCCTTCTTTGGAACTCATAGCCCGTGTCGTAACCGAAATCCTTGAGCTTGAAGTTCGTGACGGCCGCCTCGATGATGTCGGACATGGAGCGGGCCGCCGAAACGGGAAGCTTGACCATAGGAACGAACTCGCCGAGGATCTCATAGCGATCGGTCTTCATCCCGACCCTTTCCATCGGTTCGTTCCGATTGAAGGAGACGAGATTGACGACAAAGGATATCTTCGCGCTCTTGGAGAGGGAATTGATGCCGAACATCCTGGCGACATCGATAATGCCGATGCCGCGGACTTCCATCATGCCATAGATGGATTCCGGACAGGTTCCGATAAGCTTGCCGCGGACATCCCGGATATCGACCCTGTCATCGGCGATGAGACGATGGCCTTTCTTGATCAGGTCCAGGGAGATTTCGGACTTTCCGATGCCGGACTCGCCAAGGATCAGGACGCCAATGCCATAGATTTCCATGAGTCCCGCATGGACGGCCGTCTTGGGGGCAAGGGCTTCCGCAAGATAGACATACATGTCCGCAGAAAGACGGGAGGTATCGGCATCGGAAGAGAAAATGGGGCAATTCGTTTCCCTTGCCGCCCTCATGATGGGTTCCGGACAGCTATCCCCATGGGTGACGATGATGCACGGACACTCATTGGAACAGATCTTGAGTGCGTTGAGATAGACGAAATTCGGATCGGAATCCTTGATAAGGGCCATTTCCTTATGGCCGATGATCATGATCCTATCCTTCTCGTGGAACTGGAAGATTCCCAAAAGCTCGACGCCGGGACGATCCAGCTCGGCGACGGTGATACGACGCTTCAGGCTTTCCAGGTCCCCGTTAAGAAGCCGGAAGCCGAAGTGATTTGCCAAATCCAGACTGGTAAGCATAAGGTATACCTCAAATAATCATTTCCATTATATCGAATTCCGTCCCTTCTTTCCTTTATAGGACTAACGGCGATATTTCTCCTTCTCCAGCTCCCGGCGGAGATAATGGCCCGTATAGCTCTTTTCGCAGTCCACGATGTCTTCCGGACGTCCCTCGAAGATAAGTGTGCCGCCCCTATCGCCGCCTTCGGGGCCGAGGTCGATAATCCAGTCGGCGCATTTGATGACGTCGAGATTGTGTTCGATGACGACGACGGAGTTTCCCGAATCGACAAGCCTGTCCAGGACGGCGATGAGCTTGCTGATGTCGTAGGGATGAAGGCCGGTCGTCGGCTCGTCGAGGATATAGAGCGTCCTTCCGTCGCTGACCTTTTCCAACTCAAAGGCTAGCTTGACTCTCTGCGCCTCGCCGCCGGAGATGGTCGTCGAAGATTGGCCAAGCTTCATATAGCCCAGTCCGACATCGACAAGCGTCTTCAGTTTCCGCCGAATCTGGGGATGGGCACTGAAGAAATCCAACGCCTCTTCCGCCGTCATCTCGAGAACATCGGCAATGTTCTTGCCCTTGTATCGAATCTGCAGGACATCGTCCGTATATCTTTTGCCGTTGCAGACATCGCACGTGACATAGACATCCGGAAGGAAGTTCATCGAGATCCTCTTGACCCCGGCCCCTTGGCAAGCTTCGCAACGGCCACCTGGCATATTGAAAGAGAACATGGATTTTCCCATGCCTTTGATCTTGGCTTCCGGCGTCGAAGCGAAAACATCGCGGATATCATCGAAAACCTTGATATATGTCGCTGGGTTGGAACGTGGCGTCCTTCCGATTGGTTCCTGGGAAACATTTATGACTTTCGAGAGGAGTTTGACATTATCGATGCCATCGCATTCTCCTTTTTCCGTCTCCTTGAAGCCCAAGGCATGGCGAACGTTGCGATAGAGGACCTCATCGATCAAAGAGGACTTGCCCGATCCGGAAACGCCCGTGACGACAACGAAATTTCCTAGCGGGATATCCACGTCGATATTCTTGAGATTGTGACAATGCGCATTATGTATCCTCAAGCACTTCGAATAGGACCTTCTCCTTGTCGGCGAGGCGATGAGTTTCCGCCCGGAGAGATAGTCACCGGTCAGGGAATCCTTGCACTGGATCAGACCTTCCGGTTTTCCGGAATACACGATCGTTCCGCCGTGCTCGCCGGCTTCCCTTCCAATATCGACGACATAGTCCGAAGCCAGGATGGTATCTTCGTCGTGCTCGACGACGATAAGAGAATTGCCGAGGTCACGCATTTCCTTCAGCGTGGCGATAAGCTTGTCGTTGTCCCTTTGGTGAAGTCCGATGGATGGCTCGTCGAGAACATAGAGGACCCCCGTGAGCTTGGAACCGATCTGGGTCGCAAGACGAATACGCTGGCTTTCTCCGCCCGAAAGGGTTGAGGCGGTTCTGGAAAGGGTAAGATAGTCCAGGCCCACATCGATGAGGAACTTCAGCCTGTTCTTGATTTCGTTGATGATCATTGTGGCAATCGTCCTCTGCATATCCGATAGGACAAGGTTGTCAAAGAAGCGATAGATCTTTTCCAGGCTCATCGAACAAAGTTCGAAGATGTTGAGTCCTCCGACGCGAACGGAAAGGACCGTCTTCGACAGTCTGGCGCCATGGCAGGTCGGGCATTCCTTCTCCGACATGAAGGAACCGTAATACTCCTTCATGAATTCGCTCTTGGTCGTCATGTAGAGTCTATCGATCCTGGCCTTGAGGCCTTCGATGACCGTCTTCCGGATCATCGAACCGTTCTGGGAACGATAGGTATAGTTCACCGGCTCGGGCGGGCCATAGATGATGATATTCCGCTGTCTTTCGGAAAGACGGTTGAACGGCGTCTTCGTGGATATGCCGTATTTGTCGAGAACGGCATAGAAATCGTTCCACTCGATCGTCTCGTGATTCCTTTTCGGAAGGCAGGCAATCGCCCCATCGTCGATGGAAAGGGAAGGATCGGCAATCATGAGGGAAGGATCCGCTTCGATCTTGACGCCAAGGCCATTGCAGTCCGGACAGCACCCAAGCGGATTGTTGAAGGAAAAGAGTCTCGGCTCAAGCGCAGGGACGGAAAAGCCACAGAGAGGACAGGACTGATGTTCGGAATAAAGCTTCTCCTGTCCGTTGACGTCGATCAGGACGAAGCCGTTGGCAAAATCCAGGGCGGTTCTAAGGGAATCGAAAAGGCGTCCTTCGTTTTCCTTGTTGAGAAGAAGACGATCGATGGCAAAGGAAATCGTGTGCTTGTTGTTCTTCTCCAACAACGGGATTTCCTCATAGCGAGTCAGGTTTCCGCCATCGATCTTGGCGCGCGTGAATCCGGCGTCGAAGAATTTGCGCATGGTCTGCATGTGTGTTCCCTTCTCGTTCTGGACGACTGGGGCATAGACGGTAACCCGGCTTCCGTCCGGATTCTTCCGGATGGCGTTGAATACCTGCTGAAGGGAAGAGGCTTGGATCGGAAGATTGTGTTCCGGACAATAGGCAACGCCGATACGGGCGTAGAGAAGACGGAGATAATCATAGATTTCCGTAACGGTGCCGACTGTCGAACGGGGATTGTGGGACGTCGTCTTCTGATCGATGGAGATGGCTGGTGAAAGACCATCGATGGAATCGACATCCGGCTTCGAGAAATCCCCAAGGAACTGCCTGGCATAGCTGGAAAGGGATTCGACATATCTTCGCTGCCCCTCGGCAAAGATCGTGTCAAAGGCAAGGGTCGACTTGCCCGATCCGGAAACGCCGGAAAAGACAACGAGGGAGTTTTTCGGTATTTCGACATCGACGTCCTTCAGGTTGTTCTCCCTGGCACCCTTGACGACGATATAGTCCTTATAGTTTTCTGTCATAAGTCAAAGTACTCCGAACCTTAATTATAAATCATCCTCTTAGGAAGATTGTGTCGGACGCGTAAAATTTTGGCTAGGCATTTGCCAGGAAAAAAGATACCATTCATGGCTACGATTCTTTCCTCTTGCGAATCTTATTCAAAAAGCTTGGTTCCGAATTTGTCCTTTTCGCTCTGTTATTTAGGATTCGGTTTTACTCCAGAACAATACCATCTTCATCCATCTTGATTCCTGTTTCATAGAACGCCTTAACGAAGGATATCATATGTTCAATATCCTTTATGGCGCATAATTCATTGGATGAGTGCATCGCAAGCTGTGCGATGCCGATATCGCAGCTGATCAAGGAGACCTCGGAATTGGAAATGTTCCCGAGCGTGGATCCTCCGCGAAGGTCGCTTCTGTCCGTGTATTCCTGGAAGGGTATGCCGTTCTTTCTGGCAATCATCTTCACGATGGCACAGGAGAGGGCATCGGTCGTATAGGATTGCCTGGCGCTATGCTTGATGACGACGCCCTTCCCCAAAAGGACCTTGGTCGTCGAATCCGAGATTTCGGGATGATTAGGATGATTGGCATGGGCGTTGTCGATGCTCAGGGATACCGAGGAGGCGATGCTCTTCTCGTATTCCCAAGCCATATGCCGGCAGATTCTCGAAAGGCTGTCCTTCAGGAAAGTGGAATTTGCCCCTTGCTTTGTCAGGCTGCCGACCTCTTCGTTGTCGAAGGCGGCAAAGACAGGGATTTCCTTTTCCCCTTCCGCTTCCAGGAAAGCCAGAAAAGCCGAGTAGCAGGAGGCGAGGTCATCCAGCTTCGGGGAGGAAAGAAATTCTTCGTGAAGGCCGACCTTCCTCGGCTTGTCGCGATTCGTCAGGAAAAGGTCGAAGGAGAGGACTTCCTCTTTTTCGACGCCGAGTTCCTTGGCAAGAAAGGCCTTGAAATCGAAGTCCTCCGTGCCGATCAAGGGAAGCATGTCCTTGGCGGCATTGAACTTCATCCCTTCGTTCACGGTCCTATTCATGTGGATACAGAGATTCGGAATGAAGAGAAGGTCCCTGTCCGGGGAGAAAAGAAAGCTCTTTATCCTCCCTTCCCTTTCGACAAGGACGCGTCCGGAAAGCGTCAGTGGCCTATCCATCCAGGTCGAATCGATCATTCCGCCATAGGGTTCGACGTTGAGGACATAGCCGTCATCGGTGGAAACGACAGGATTGGGCTTGACCTTGAACGTCGGCGAATCCGTATGGACAAGGGAAAGATGGAATCCCGTTTTGGCTCCTATTGGCAGACGGAAGGCGATAAGACTCGAGCCGTTGCGGGTAACGAAGTATTTTCCGCCCTCTTCCAGTTCCCACGTCCTCTCTTCGCGTAACTCCACATAGCCCTCGCTTTCAAGCCTTTTTGCAAGCAGCGAGACGACATGGAAGGGCGAGTGGGATCTTCCAAGATATTCCATGACCTTTTCGACTTTTTCCATTTTGTTGTCCTTTCCCAAAAAGCGGCCCGAAAGCCGCTTCGATTCATTCGTTCTTGTCTTCCTTGCGGAAGATGTAGTCTATGCAGTATGTCGGCCTGTTCCTCGTGTTGATGACGACGTTGTGAAGATAGAGCGCGAGAATGCCGATGAAGAAGAGCAGGACGGAGATCCCCAGGAAGACGCCAGAGAGGATCAGGAAGAGGACAAGGGGGCCCGAGTCGAAGGTCAGCACCTGGAAATGGCCGAGGAAGTAGAAAAGCAGAAGGACGACAAACACAAAAGCGAAGAATGCCGAGGCGATGGCTCCAGCCTTTATGGGAAGATAGAGCGGCTTCGTCGTTCCCGAGGAAATGATGTCGAAGGCATAGTTGACCATCTTCTTGATGTTGTATTTGCTCTTTCCCGCCTTTCTCTTCTCCCTTTCGAAGTCGATCTGGCAAGTCTTGAATCCGACAAGCGGAATCTCGTTGACAAGAAGCCTGTCCTTCTCCGGAAGGGCCATGATCCGGTCGACCGCCCTCCTTGAAAGACCGCGGAAGCAATTGACATTGGAGGGGAGGACTTCCTTTCCCTCAAGCGAATTGGTGAAGCGATAGAAGAAGGCCGCCGAATTTCTCTTGAAGTACGTATCCGTCTGCCGCGAGGCGCGGTGGGGATTGACGACATCATAGCCTTCCTCGAACTTGGCGCAGATCTTGGCAATCATCGAAATGGGGTCCTGAAGGTCCGCATCCATCATGATGACATAATCGGATTTCGAAGAGGCAAGACCTGCAGTCAGGGCCGGATTCTGTCCAAAGTTCCGGGACAGGTTGACGATATTGACGTCATCCCGTTCCTCGTAGATTTTCTTCATCGTCTGAAGCGTGCCATCCTTCGAACCGTCGTTTACCAGGATAAAGTCGAAGGAAAAGCCTTCGATGGTCGGAAGGACCTCGTCGACCGCCTCGAAGTAGTAGGGAAGGACCGTCTCTTCGTTGTAGCACGGAAGGATAATGCTTACCGTTTTCATATGGATGGCTCCTTTTTTGTCACCTTGGATTGTATCACAGCCCTTCTTCTTTTTCTCGGTACTCCGGATTTTTTTCGCCGCAGTTTGGACACCTGTCCTCCTCTTTCGGATAGAGGGTATCGCACCGCGGACAGCGGACGCCCTGATGGACCTCGGGAAGATTCTCGCGCGTCAGGAAGGAATAGAAAAGAAGGAAGAGGAAGACGATCAGAAAGGCGATGGCAAGCCCCAAGGAAAAGGAGTGCCAATACCCCGTTTCATCAAGGCTTTCCGGAAGGACGCCATAAAGGACGAATAGGGTCAACGAAAGGGAAGGAAGGACGGCAAGGAGGACAGGAAAAACTTTTCCTTTCATCCGATCATCAGCTCACGGACGACATCGACCATCCGCTCCATTTCGAAAAGATCAACATATTCATACTGGCCATGGCAATTGTAGTCCCCCGTCCCGAGATTCGGACACGGAAGTCCCTTGAACGAGAGCTGGCTTCCGGTCGTTCCGCCACGGATGGCCTCATAGGCATAGGGAATGGCAAGCCTGGAATAGACCTCTTCCATCTCCTTGGAGACGGAAGGATACTTGTCGAGAACGTTCTTCATGTTGTGATACTGCTCATGGATGGAAAGGGAGATAGCCTCATAGCCAAGACGCTCGTTGAGCCTTCTGGCCGTGAAGCGCGCCAAGGCAATCATTCTCTGAATCTCTTCCTCGTCAAAGGAACGGACGATGTACTCCGCCTTGGCGGAATCCTCGCTTCCGTTGATGGCACAGAGGTGATAGAAAGGTTCTTTTCCGGTCGTGTGCTCCGGACGAAGGGCATGCGGCAGGCTATCGTGGAATTCCATCAGCACCTCGCTGGCATTGACAAGCTTGTCCTTTGCCGATCCGGGATGGATGGACTTCCCCTTGACCACGACATCCATGGCATAGGCCGTAAAGGATTCGATGGCAATGAGGCGATAATCCCCGCCATCGACCGTATAGCCATATTCGCTATCGACAATTTCCATGGAAACATGCTCGGCATCAGCACCGATTTCTTCGTCTGTCGTAAAGATGATTTCAAGAGGACGATGGTCTTTGTTGCTCAAAACGTCCGTCAAAGCCGTCATGATGATCGCCATTCCCGCTTTGTCATCTCCACCAAGAAGCGTCGTTCCGTCGGTAATGACGATAGGATGGTTCAGGGCATTGGCAAGATGCGGAAAATCCTTTTCGGAAAGCACCCTTCCTTCGGAAAGAGGAATGTCCTTTCCTTCATAGGTGACGACCCGTGCCTTGACATCCTTTCCGGAAGCCTGGGGCGATGTGTCCATATGGGCAAGGAAGGCGACTTTCTTCTTTTCGGGATTTCCGTAAAACTTGCAGTCGATCACGCCAAAGCGATTGATGCTGATTTCATCCGGATGAAGCCCAAAGAGCTCGCGCATCATCTCGTCGGCAAGAAGCATCATCTTCTCGTTCGAGCAGCGGTCGCTCCTTTCCTCGCCAGCCGTCGTCTCATAGGAAACGTATTTCAGAAAACGATCCAGGACAGTCATTCTTGTTTCTCCTTTGTTGTCGGTATCTAGTCGTTGTCCGCTTCATCTGCCTTGCGGGAAAGATCGAAGACGAAGTTGCATTCCATGTAGCTCTTTCCGAATCCGAAGAGATCGGAGAAGGTCCCCATGCCGAGGCGGGAAGACTTGAGACGTTCCTTTTCGATCGGGACCTTATCGAGAATTTCCGGACCGATATGGACCGTCCTTTTGATGGTCGAATTGATGACCGTCGTCAGGTTCAGGTCATAGCGTATGGCATTGAGATCGACATTCTTTGTTTCGGAATAGAGGCGATCGAAGGAATAGTGGCAAAGTGCCAAAGGAATCTCGACTTCATCCAGGACCACGATGGCATCCATCCCACCTCTTTTCTTGAATTGGGAGCGATAGGAATTGAGCAGGATGGCGTAGTCGAAGGCTTCCTTGTAGGCGTTTGGCTGGGTGCCGTCGAAGGTCAGGAAGATATAGTCGCTATTGGATCCGTTATGGGCCTGCATTGCCACGAAAGACTGTGGCGCACAACGTTTGACGGTGCGGTCGACGATATCGAAGAAAGCGCTCACTTCCTTTCTTTCCGGTATGGATGAAGAGACACCGCAGACCTTTACGTAGATATAGACAAGCGGCATCGTCTTCTGTCTGTTGGCCTCGGAAACGGCAATGGCATTCTCGAAATCGAAGGGGTCGGCAATGGTGTCCTGGGAGACGAAGCATTTCCTGCCCCCCTTTTCCTCGACGCGGAATTCGTGACCGTTGGCATAGAACTTGCCGTCTGGCGAATATTCGGCGATAGTCTTGAGATTGGCGATGAAGACATTGCCTTCCTCGGGGGCGGTGGGATCGAAGAGCGCATAATCCCAACCGAAGGGGCTGTCCTCGCGGCGATAGTGCCTCTCCTTGATTTCCCGGGAGGCAAAGTCCGTCGCATCCAGCTTCCCTTCGCCGATAAGCTCTTCATAGTAGCGATAGGCTTTCCTCTCCCTTTCGTCATCCTGGAAGGAGAACGGAACCTTTGTCGTGGAATCGACCTTTTCCGTCGTCTCCGTCGTCGGCTCGGGCGCACGATAAAGGCGTCTGTCGTCCGGACGGACGAGCTCCGGATTCTCAAGCAGAAGCCTTTCGATGCTTTCCTTATCGAAGTCGCTTCCGGAATCTCGGATCCTTTCCTTGATGGCAGGATAGCATTCCGTTTTTCCGCCCATTTCGCAAAGAAGAAGCTTTTCCTCGAGCTCTTCTTTCTCCTGATGGCGCTCCTGGAGTTCCTTTTCCATTGTCTCTTTTTCGAGGACAAGTCTTTCCTTCTCGCCCTTCAGTCCTTCCAAGGTGATGGAAAGATTCTGAAGTTCCTTCTCCTTCTCGTTGAGAATGGCTTCGTTTGCCATGCCTTTTTCATTGATGGAAGCGATCTCGCCGCGCAGGCTTTCGATTTCCCGGGAAAGGTGTTCCTTCTCCTCAACAAGCCTCTTCAAGTCCTGGGTGATTTGCTCGTTCTCTCTTCGTTGTCCTTCCAAAAGCGCCGCGTCGTTTTCCTTTTCTTCCAGAAGTTTTCTTTCCCTCGCCTCATATTCCTCAAGGCGCCTTCTCTCTTCTTCGCCCTTGGCAAGAAGCTGATTTCTTTCTTCTTCGAGAGTCTTCAATCTTGTCTCATAGGAGCTTTCAATCTCTTTTGTCTTTTCTTCAATCTCGTTCTTGTCGAAAAGAATCGTCTTTATCTCTTCATCCTTCTTTGCATAAGAAACCTGAAGCTCATGAACTTGATTTTCGAACGCTTCTAATTTTTGTGTCTGTTCTGCTTTTTCGTTTTCAAGAGTCGTGATTCGTGCCTGAAGGGCTTCCTTTTCCTGAAGCAGTTTCTCTTTCAGTAGAAGCTCTTGAGTTCTTGCGTCATCTTCGCTTTCATTTCTTCTTGTCAGTTCGGCGATTTCGCTTTCGAGCTTTTGGATTCTCTCTTCCCTTGCCAAAAGGGAGAGACGGATGCCTTCCTTCTCGCCTTCGATCCTTTCAATCTCTCCGCTCTTTTTTTCGTTTTCCCCGATGGCTTTTTCGAGCTCTTCTTCCTTTTGCTTTTCTTGTTCTTCGAGAAGGCGGATTCTCTCCTCGAGTTCCTGCCTTCTTCTTGACTCTTCCTCGAGCCTTTGGGCGCTCTCTTCTTTCTCGACAAGAAGCTGATTCACTCTCTCCTCGGCAGCGTTGTCCTTTTGTTCTTCCACCGCCTCAGGAATGCTCTCCTGCTTTTTTCCCTCTTCTTTCGTCTCACCCTCAATCGGCTCGCTTTCCTTTTCCTCGATGGTCTTTGCTTCCATCACGGGAATATCCTCGGGAAGCGTCTCTTCCCGAATTTCCGTCTTCTCTTCTTGCGGGAGGCCTTCCCTTTCCTGTACGACGGCCTCTTCCTCGACCTTTTCCTTTTCAACGTCCGCATTGAAAAGCGTGTTCCTTAGCGGAGCATCGAAATCCAGTGGCTTTTCCGCGCTTTCTTCCTTTGCGCCCTGCGTTATGCGAAGGCTTCTTTCCATCCGCGCCTGATTGAAGGAAGGATCCTGGGTTGTTTTGTTTGGCGTCAGGTCGATGGGGCAGTTTCTATCCGTCGTGTCATAGATAGCAAACTGTCCATAGCGTCTTCTGCGGCGCACCTCGTAAAGGAGACTGCCGATGGCAAACGTGCTTCTGCCGTTCCGGAGCGCAATCGTCGTCAGGCTTGCGGGAAGGAGATTCTCCATCTGATATGTCCCGCCGGCAGAACGCGGCTTGATCATGTCGACATCCCACGCGAATTCGGATTCCTCGTTTCGGAAGTCGTCCTTCCTTATCTTGTGGGAAGCATAGTCGTAGGCTTCCACCATGCCAGGGAAGAGTCTCTCCCAGAGCCGCATTGCCATTTCTTTTTCCATAGCCGCCACCTATTAAATTTACATTGTCTAAATTATAGCATTTGAAAGGGCTTGTTTTGCGATAGTGTGCGCTCTTTTTTCAAAGGAAAAGGCCAGGATTTTCACCCTGGCCGATATCTTTCTTTTCGCGTCTCGGGCTAGAAGGTCGAAATGCGGATAGGCGTGATGATCTGGATGTTCTCCGGGTCATCGTTCTTGACCATGAACATGCGTGTCGGGGCGGAGAAGATGAAGGTGAAACGGTCGCTCTTAAGCGCCTTGACGGCATCGATGGCAAAGTCGACGTTGAAGCCGATTTCGAAGATTTCCTCGCCGTCGGGAAGGATATAAGTCGCCTTGCGGAGGACTTCCTCGGAATTGCCGTAGTTGGTGCTCTTGGCATAGAGGACGACGCCATTCTCCCTGGAAAGGGTGAGACGGACCTGGGAGTTCTTGTCCTCTGCCGAGGAGATGATCTTGACTCTCTCGGCGGCGGCAAGGAACTCGCTCGTGTCGACGGTCACGGAATAGGGGAACTGGGGCGGGATGAGCCTTTCGGCATCCGGGAAATCGCCGCGAAGAAGACGCGTGGAAATGAGGATTCCGCCTGCGGAGAAGAGGGCTCTCTGATCATCGAGATAGATCGTGCATCTGGAATCGACATCGATGTTGCTGACCATGGAGAGGGCCTTGACGGGGCAGGTGAAGGCGATGTTCTCCTCCTCGCCCTTCTCCTCGACGGCGTAGCGAGCCATGCGATAGGAATCGGTCGTCAGGAAGTAGAGCTTCCCGTTGCGGACGGAGACGTTGATGCCATAGTAGATTTCCTTGGGGCCTTTCGTGGCGACGGCATAGGCGGTCGTTTCGTAGAGCTTGCGGATATCCTTGAGAGGAACGGTAAAGCCATGGCTCTCTTCGGGGAGGTTGAGATCGATATCTGGATATTCCCTTCCGTCCTTCGTGACGAGGTTGAAGTTCGTGGCATCATCGGAAATGTTGAGGTAATTGGTATCGACCATGTTGAGGGTGACGACATCGCCACCGAGCTTGGAAACGATGTCCAGGAGGTATTTTGCCGGAACCTGGATCATTCCATCCTCTTCGTTGAGGATGACGTCCTTGCCCTTGTCGTCCTTGGCTTCCTGTTCCACCTTCGTCGAGAGGGTGCCATCGCTCGCGACGATCGAGACCTTCTCTGCGGAAACGATGATAAGGAAGTTCAGAAACTGATTCTCTGCCGACTTGGCCGGGATAGCTTGATTGGCATAGTTAAGCATCTTAAGCAGCGTCTGCCGCTTGATGGTAAGCTTCATGTTGCGTGGCTCCTATAAAAGTATATTTAAGCTTCTATATTATAAATTATTACTCTTTTCTTTTAAAGGCGTGTCGATCTATCGAGAGCGTGAAAAGGCGATATTCTTACGTTATATTTTTTGTATACGGATAATGATAATAATAAGGGGCGGTGGAAAAGTGGATAAGTCACTTGTTTTTCAAGACAAAACAAATTCAATATACGAGAAAATGACGAATATTAAGCGAATATATTTAAAATAAAACTCAATTGCAAAATTTGTTTGTTTCCTCATTTTTATCCACAAGGGCTGTAAATAAGTCCCGAGTTATCCGCAACGATTGTGGATAACCTAAACCAAGAGAAGGAGAAAAGCCGAAAAGTGGCCCGCCGATTCTCGATTCCAAAGGTTTCGGAAGCTATCCTATCTCCCTTTTTGGCAAGCCCAAGAAGCCGTATCAGGACGGGAATCAGAATGGCAAGAAGCGGGAAAATAAGGACAAGGAGGATGACGAAGAGGACGATCAGAAACGGCCATTCCTTTCGGAGCAGATGAAGAAAGGCTTTTGGCAGTCGCTTTTCCGGCATGCGTCCATTATAAACCAACCGAAGCAAAAAGGAGGCACTTGCCTCCTAGCTGCCACTCTTGATGATGTCCGTCAGCTTGTCGACGGCTTTTCTAAGCCCCGCATCCGTCTTGAGGTTCTTCTCGATCTTGACGACGTTGGAGAGGACGGTCGTATGGTCCTTCGAGAACGTCCTTCCGATGACCTGGAAGGTAAGGCCGAGAATCTGACGGGAGAGATACATGGCGATTTGCCTTGCCAAGGCAATCTGGCTTGTCCGGACGTTGGACTTGAGCTGGATTTCCGTCAGGGAATAGTAGTCGGCAACGACGGAAATGATGCGGTCGATGTCGATCTTCCCTTTCTTGGAACGGCGCTGTTCGTCGTCGTCGAAGACCTTCTTGCAGAAGGGAAGGGTGATGTTGCCCTGCGGCTTGTCGACCGTGATGGCAAAGAGAAGGCGGGTAAAGGCGCCTTCGAGCTCACGGACGTTCTTGGCGTAGTTGAATGCGAGGTAATCGAGCACCTTGTCGTCGAAATAGTTCTCCGGAAGCGAGTTTATCTGCATTTTCTTCTTCAGGATGGCAATGAGCGTTTCCTTGTTCGGGTTGACGATATGGATGGAAAGACCGCCCGAGAAGCGGCTGACGAGCCTATCCTGGAGTCCCTTGAGCTCAAACGGGCTTCTATCGGAGGTAAGGACGATCTGCTTGCCTTGGGAGACAAGAAGGTTGAAGACGTTGAAGAACATGATCTGCGTGTCTTCCTTGCCAGCAAGGAACTGGATGTCGTCGACGAGAAGGAGATCGACCGTATTGAAGAAGTCCTTGAGGTTTTCGCTGTCCTTTCGCCCCTTGATGAAGCGGACGAATTCGGAAAGGAAGTCTTCGCTGGTGATATAGAGGACCTTGGCCTCGGGATGCTTGATGCGATAGTCGTTTCCCGTCGCCTGAAGAAGGTGCGTCTTGCCAAGGCCGGATTTCGAATAGAGGAAGACCGGATTGTTCATTGCCGGATTCTGGACGGCAAACATGCAGGCCAGATAGGCATCCTTGTTGGAAGGGCCGGCAACGAAATTGTCGAAGGTATATTGCGGAAGGAGGCGGGAATTGCGGAAGAAGGAGGTTGTCGCGCCCTCGACGGCTTCCTTTCTCTTGAGGAAGGAGGAGCGATCGGTAATCTCGATTTCGTAGTGATGGCCGGTGATTTCCTCGAGTCCCTTTTGGAGCAGGGGCAGGTAGGCGGTTTTGATCATGGTGGCGTTGGAGGCGGAATCGGCAACGAAGATTGCCCTGTTGTCTTCAAGGGAGCGAAGATCGAAGCTGTCCTGCGAGAACATGGTATCGAAAAGCTTGCTGGTCGTGTTCCCGCGGATCTTTTCCAGCAGTTCCTGGTAAATGTCGGCGATTCTTCTGTCGTTTAGGGTTTCGCGCATGGTATATGTCTATCTCTTTGTTTTCTTGCCAGTAGATGATTATAGGGCAATAAGGCTGGATTGAGAAGAGCCCAAAGAAGAAACGGAAAAGTTATCCACCGAAGAAAAAGAGGCGATTAAGGCAATAAAATAAGGTGAGAAGGGAGTTATCCACAAACAATATAATGTGGATAACTTGTGTATAACTCACCCGTGGATAACTCAATTGTGGATATGTGGATAACTATCCACAATGGCAGAAGTTATCAACAGAGAAATTTTTCGATGATTTCGGACAAATATCAAGAAATTCACCGAAAAAGAAACGTCTATCCACAATCGGTTGATAACCCTGTTTTTTGGTGGATAACCAGTGGATAAGTCAAGAAAGTTATCGACAACGAAAATTCTTTTTCAACAAACGACCAACAAGGACAAAGGGGACTCCCGAAAAGGAAATCAAAGTGGCAAGAAAGCAAAAACTGCACCCTTTTTTGTTTTTGTGGATAACCCCTTACATGTCTCTTCTTATAGAAGCGAAAAAGTCAAAAGGATATAATCATCCTGTCTTTTCAAGGAGAAAGAAATGAACAACGAACAAGAACCTCTTCAGGAAGAGGTCGAAAAAAACGAAAGCCAAAGCGTTGAGGAAGCCGTCTTCCCGCTTGAGAAATACGACTCCAAGAGCTGGATGAAGAGCTTGTTCCTGGGAGCCTTCCTTGGTCTTGCCATCGTCGTTCCGGGAATATCGGGATCGGCCGTCGCCATCATCTTCCATCTCTATGACAAGCTGATCTATGCCTTCGCCAATATTTTCAAGCGCTTCAAGGCCTGCTTTCTCTTCCTGCTTCCGATTGCCATCGGCGCCATTGTCGGCTTTGCCGTCGGCTTCATCCTCGTCAAGGTCCTTCTGGAACTGATTCCCTTTGGCATCATCGGCTACTTTGCCGGCCTGATGATCGGTGCCCTGCCGACGGTCCTTGCCGAAGTCAAGGAAGACAAGGTGACGCCCGTCAAGAAAGTCCTTATGGGAATCGGTATTGTCGTCCCTCTCATTGTCGGTGCCATTGCCGTTACGATGACGTGGTTCAGTGCCGATGGCGTCGACCTGACCTATGGCATCCTTGCCGATTCTGCCTCGAACCTGCCGCAGGATGGGACGATCGATACGGGAATCTTCGGGGACTTCCCGTGGTGGATCTATGTCGTGGCCATTCCGATTGGCCTCTTCCTTGGCTTCAGCCAGGTCATTCCCGGATTGTCGGCGACGGCCTTCCTGATGCTGATTGGTTTCTTCACGCCCCTTGTCGATTCCGTCGATCCCGATTTCTGGGCACAGTATCCGCAGATCTTCATCTTCTACGTCATCATGGGAATCTCGCTCATCGCCGGCTTCATTCTCACGTCCAAGCTGATGACGAAACTCTTCGCCTGGAACAGGAATGCCGTCTATCGTGTCATCGTCGGCATGTCCATCGGTTCCATCCTTGCCATGTTCCTCAATCCCGATACGCTGAGCGTCTATCAAAGCTGGGCGGTCGGATTCAGCCAAGGCGGCACGGGAACAATCGGCTTCTTCGGAATGGAGTTTACCGTTGCCCTCAAGCCGTTGATGATTTCCGATATCGTGCTTTGCCTGCCTCTGCTTGTCGGCGGGTTCTTCTCCTCGAACCTTTTGGTAAAGTACGGCGCAAAGAACTAAGGCAAGAGAAAAGGCCACCGCTCCCGCAAACGGAAGGATGGCCTTTTTCAAATGGAGAGAATCAGTGTATCGTCTCTTCTTGGCTTCGATGGACCTCGTCATCCGGCTCGATGATGACGTAGACGTCCTTGAGATCGTCGAAGCTCGAGAAGAGGTTCTTCCGGATGCTGTCGGATAGGTCGTCGGCTTCCTTCAGGGAAGTCTTCGGATCGAGAAGGACAAAGATGTCCAAATAGAACTTCTCGGAATAGATGCGCGATCGAATTAGCTTGATCCTTTCCGGAGGCAGGATTTCCTCAAGCTTTTTGCGGACCTTTTCCATCTTGTCGGCATCGATGGCATGGTCGGTCAGCTCTCGTGCGGACTTGACGAAGGTCTTGACGCCGATGAGGATGACCATGATGGCAATCGGGAGGGAGAGAATCGGGTCGAGGATGTTGTTTTCCGGCAGCCAATAGTATCCGCTCAAGGCGATGATCGCGGCTATCGAGGAAAGGGCATCGACCCTCTGATGCCAGGCATCGGCCTTCATGGCGGTGGAATGGGCCTTCCTTGCGCCGTAGTAGGTGACGTAGAACATGATTTCCTTGAGGACGACCGAGGCGATGGACAAGCCCATGGAGACCCAGAAGAGCGGCGTTCCGGCGACGATGCCTTCCGTGTCCGGGCCATGCCTTGTCATTTCCGTGGATGGGATGAGGCTTCCGATGGCCTCGGTGATGATCGTTATCGAGGTGACGAAGAGGATGATGGCAAGGACGATTCCGGCTATCGAGGACCAACGCTCGTAGCCATAGTTGTATTTGTCGTTCTTCTTCCTTGCCGCGATCCAAATGGAGATGACGGCGATGATGGTGGTCAGGACATCGCCCGTCCCGTGCACGCCATCGGAAAAGACGGAATGGAAGCCCATGATCTGTCCGATGGTTATCTTGGACAGGCCAAGGACGAGGTTGAGGACGATGGAGACGATGCCGACGATGGTTGCCGTTCTGACCGGCTCTTTTTCCTTTTCTTCGATATTAGTGGTATTCATGGCACTCCTTCACGATAAGTATCTTTCCGCCATGGACGCGGATCGTTGCCTTTTTTCCGGGCAGGAACTCGTTTGAGACGCCCAAGGGAACGAAGGGGTCTAGATTATAATCCGAAATCTCGTATTTCAGTCCGGATTCGCTTACGATCGTCCCCTTTTCCTGGCTGAAGACGGAGAGGAACCCGGATTCGTTCTCGAACGTCCTTTCCTCATCCTTGAGGACGAAGAGGACTTGGAAGAGATCGTTCGTATACATCCTTGCCGTGGCGTCTCGATCCCTAAGATAGGAGAGGATCTCGATGTTGGCGATGGCATGCTCGATCCTTTTCCCGCCGAGACAGCCGAAGAAGAGGAAATCGTCATAGCCTTTCTCCAACAGCCATTTCGTGGCGAAGAAGACATCCGTGTCGTCCTTGACGGGGTTGAGGACGATTGTCTTTCCGGGGTTCTTGATCTTCTTTCTGTCCAAGGTATCGAAGTCCCCGACGAGAAGATCCGGTTCCATGGCCTCTTCAAGAAAGGCCTCATAGCCCCTGTCGCAGGCGACAAAGAAGCCTCTTTCCCTTTTCAGGAAACAGGTATCCAAGGGCGATGAGGCTCCGACTAGGATTGCCCTTTTCATTCGACCACCCCCGGGAGGACATAGCCGTCTTCCTTTGCCTTTTGATAGTCTTCCTCGGCTTTTTCCGTGTTGCCGAGCATCGTGTCGACAAGGACGAGATAGTAATGGCCTTCCTTCTTTCCCGAAAGGACGGCCTTCTTGAAACAGGCATAGGCAAAGGAAAGATCCTTCGGAAAGAGCGTTCCATCGATGGATTCCTTTCCCATGGCAATGAAGGCATCGGGAAGGGCAAGGTCGTAGCTGATTCGAAGGTAGTTCCTGGCCTTGGTGGCGTTTCCAAGCCGGCGATGGAAAAGATAAAGGAAATAATAGGCCGCCTTGTTTCCTTCCTTGAGGGCAAGGGAAATCTGTCTTTCCGCTTCCTTTTCGTCGATTCGGAAAAGGGAATGATCGTTGTTCAGGAAAAGCTTGGCAAGGAAAAGATGGTTGAGTCCGTTGAAGGTATCGGATTGGAAAAGGATATTCCGGATATCGCTGTATTTTTCGGGGGAGCAGAAAGGATCCTGGAGCTGATGGATGAGGTTTTCGAGGAGCTCTTCCCTTGTTAGTCTTTTTTCCATGACAATAGTTTATCACGCTGGCTTTTTGCTTGGAAAAACACATTTGGCAAGCGTGGAATGGGGAACTTTCGGAAAACGCTTCGCATGCCTTTCGGTTATCTTGAAAGACTATCCTAAGGCCTTTACAATATTCCCAAAAAAGAAAATGAACACGACAGTGATTAAGGCCTTGGCGAAAGTCAATCTGGCCATTGACGTTCTGGACAAAAGGGATGATGGCTATCACGATATCGACATGCTGACGGTTCCGTTGACGCTTCATGATTCCATCGAGATCACGCCGCTTTCCTCGGCCTATGAGACCTATCTGTTCTGTGACGATCCCACCATTGTCTGCGACGAATCCAACCTTGCCTACAAGGCCTTGGACATGATGCGCCGGGAATTCGACGTCAAGAAGGAATTCAAGATTTTCATCTACAAGAAGATTCCCGTCGAAGCGGGATTGGGAGGCGGATCGGCCGATGCTGCCGCCATTATCAAGGCTTTCGCGCATTACCTTCCCCAGGATGAGGAAACGAAAAGAAGACTCGAGGACGTCGCCATCCACATTGGATCGGATGTTCCCTTCTGCCTCTATGACAAACCGGCAAGAGTCCTGGGAAAAGGCGAGAAAATGGAACCGATCGAGATTGCCTATCCGTATCACGTCCTGATCGTCAAGCCACAGTTTGGCCTTTCCACGAAGAGCGTCTATGAGGCCTTCGACCAAGTCAAGGAAGACATCTGCCGTCCCAATATCCCGGCACTGATCGATGCCTTGAAGAAGGATGACGTTGAAGGCATCCGCAGCAACATGGCAAACGTCCTCTCCGTCCCGGCCATCAAGGCCTTGCCTCTCATCGGGGATCTTCTGGAAGAGATGGACATGATGAACTTGACCCTCAACGGCATGTCCGGAACAGGATCGGCCTGCTTTGCCCTCTCCAAGGACAAGAAGCTTCTTGAAAGGGCAGGCCACGTTTTCGAGAAGGAAGGGCACAAGGCCTACATTACCCAGTTTGCACTATGAGCCGGTTTTATAAGACTGCCTTCAAGACCGTCTTCTTCTTCACGGGACTGAAGGATAGGAAAGCCCACAAGAAAAATGCGCCGAGGCTGGATGTCGAAGTCCAGTCTTTTTCCATGAAGGATGGCCTGCGGATGAATCTTCTTTTCTCCAAGGAAAGGAAAGAGGAGAAGCAACCGCTTTTGGTGGACATCCATGGTGGCGGATGGATGTATGGCGACGAAAACCTCAATCTTGATTTTGGAAAATGGTTCTCGCAAAGAGGATTCAAGGTTGCCTTACCGAACTATTCCTTAATTTATGATAAAAACATAAAGGAAATAATCCATGAGCTCCACGAACAACTCCATCTTCTGAAAGAAAAGGCTCAGGAGTTTCGTTTGGATCTGGACAATGCCGTCCTTATCGGGGATAGCGCTGGAGCCTCTTTGGCCATGCAGCTGGTTGCCATCGATTCCAGTCCGAAACTAAGGGAAATCTATGGCATTGATAGGCTTCCTTTTCTCTTCAAGGCCGTCGTGCTTTATCACCCTGCCTGCTACCCAAAGAGGATGCGCTTCGTCCAATGGCCGGACTTCATGGACAAGGGAGCCAGAAAGACATTTCTTTCGATGTATTGCGGAAAGGAAAAAAGGCTTCTTTCCCATATCGACTTTTCGGATCTGACGGAGGATATCTCGAGCCTTCCGCCCTTGTATGTCTTGACGTCCGATGGTGATACCTTCCTGAAATACGAGACGGACTATCTTATGGCGGATCTCGACCGACACCATTTTCCGTATGTGTATCATTGCGTTTCGGATAAAAGCTTCGGACATGTTGCCAGCGTGACGAACGTGGACGGAAAGAAATATGAGGATGTCAATGGTCAAGTCCTTCAATTTTTGAAAAGTGCCATTTCCCCCTTAGAAAAATAAGCCGATAAGTCGAAAAAAGCTATTTTTGAAAAATATAATTCCAAAATTTCTGCTTTGTTTTCTCGTGAGTCCACTTGTGCGGTATCCTGGCACAAATTCAAGAGGCTATCTAGGGGCAGGCCTAAAACCAATTCTTAATAGCATAAATTACAGAACGAATTTCATCTGATAGACATATTCTTAATTTTCTTTTCTTTTAAACTTAAGGATCATTTGAAAAACAACATTTCCAATAAGGATAAAAAGCAAAAATGACGATATTGCTAATATTAGTGGATTGGTAAAAAAGAGAGAGATGACAAGCACACATAACATCAATGTAAGCAAATAGCAGATGGTAACCATCCAAATTGCTTGTCGTCTTTTTCTAAAGGCGAGAAACAATAGCAAAACTAAGCAGCATAATACTGAAAGTATCTCAACCGCGAATAAAGATATGTAGCCGATTTTTAATGACATCGCATAATAGTCATCAGATAGAACATGAAACAAAGGCTGCTCACTGATTGTTATAGATAAATTTGAATTGAACGAGGAAAGGACCTCGTGTTTGTAGCCAAAAATACTATAAGTTGGAAAGATAATAGAAATTAACAAAATCAGAGACGTAAATACCAGAAAAAGATTGATAAATTCGAGTGGCTTGCTTTTCCCGTCTTTTTTCATATCGAATCTCTCTATTCCCATTAATAAAACAACATATAGTAGATGAACCACATTTTTATGGTTTATTGTTGTTTTTATATTAGCATATCTATTGTAGAAAGAATGGAAGTTTTTCTTCTCGGCCATGCGCTTTTGGATTTAGTATTACATTCTTCGAGATTCGAGGACATTCTTGTGGACATTTTGTTATTTCCTTATCCAGTAGCCGTTTTATAGTTAGGCATCGTGAAACTCAGCCAAGCTTATATTCAGACAGAGAAGCACATCTCAGTAGCTTCCATCGATGCCAAAGGCATTCAGGTTTTTTGTTCAGTAAAGCCGACAGAAATATGTTGAATATGATGATGCAAATTCCACGATAGTTGTTTATGACCAGGTGTTTATCACCGTTTCCGAGGGAAGAATCACCTTTAACGAAAAATCCAGGGAGCAATGATAGGCAGTTTTCGGGCCTCATTTTCAAGGTAATAAGCAAGGGGAGTTCGGAAACAACGAGAGAAAGCGGAAAACCTGTAAAGATACGGCAAATATCGTGTAGAATAGTTTCCGTTATCAATCTAGGGGGGATATTGCCGTGCTTAAGAAAAACGCCGTTGTCTATGCGCTCTCCGCCAACACTGAACTTGCCGAGAAGGTAGCAGACATCCTAGGCGTCAAACTCGGAAAGGTCCGTCTTTCCCACTTTCCGTCCGGAGAAGTCATTGCCTGCCCGGAGGAAACCGTCCGGGGAAAGCAGGTCTTCATCATCCAGTCGACTTGTCCGCCCGTCAACGACAACCTCATGGAAGTCCTTATCTTCATCGATGCGCTGAGAAGGTCTTCCGCCAAGGAAATCAACGTCATCGTCCCTTATTTTGGCTATGCGAGACAGGACAGAAAGTCCAAGCCCCGCGAACCCATTTCCGCCAAGCTTGTCGCCGATCTCTTTGCCACCGCCGGAGCCGACAGAATCGTCACCTTCGATCTCCATGCCGCCCAGATCCAAGGATTCTTCTCCTGCATCGAGGATGACCTTAGCGCCGTTCCCTTCCTTGGCCATGTCATTCTTCACGATGAAAGCATCGATAAAACAAACCTGGTCACCGTCAGTCCGGACCATGGTGGCGTCAACAGGGCAAGAAGGATTGCCGAGAAGCTCAATACGCCGATTGCCATCATCGACAAGAGAAGGAACGCTGCCTATCAGCCGGAGGTCATGAACATCATTGGCGATGTCCGTGGCAAGGATTGTCTTGTCGTCGATGACATGGTCGACACTGCCGGTTCCATCACGGCGGCCGCTAAGGCCCTTAAGGACAACGGAGCCAAGAGCGTCATTCTTGTCTGCACCCACCCTGTCCTCTCCGATCCGGCCTACGAAAGACTGACGAAGGAACATTTCTTCGACAAGTTCTTCGTCACGGATTCCATCCCTCTTCCCAAGAAGTTCGCCGAGGACAAGAGCCTGAACATCCATGTCTGCTCCCTTGCCCCGCTTATCGCAAGCGCCATGACGGCAATCAGCAACGATTCCTCCGTCTCCCACGCCTACGACCTTTACAACGAATAAGGCAAAACAAAAACCGTCGGAGAATTCTTCAGTATCCGACGGTTTTTCGTTGTTTAGAATTCCTTTAGTTTGTCCGTGGCTTCGACGACACCCATCTTGGATGCTTCATTGAGAAGTTTTTCTGCAATACGGACATCTTTCTCGACGCCTTCGCCACTGAGATAGAGAAGGGCCATTTCGTATTTTGCGTGGGCAATCTGATTGTCGGCTGCCAAACGGAAGCAATAGAAGGCTTTTTCGGAATCCTTGATCGTTCCCCTTCCGTCCCGATAGAGTTGGCCAAGATAGTAATAGGAGAGCGGATAGTTCTTGTCGGCGGATTTCTTTAGAAGCTCGAAGGCCTTTACGTCGTTTTTGTCGACAAGAGTTCCCTGAAGATAGAAGAGAGCGAGGTGATAGAGACTCGGGGCATAGTTGAGGTCCGCTCCCTTTTGATAGTGTTCCAGGGCTTTCTGCAAATCTTTCTCGACACCAAGGCCTCTTTCGTAGTAGAGACCGACGTTGTTGATGCTGAAGGCATCCTCTTCCTTTGCGGCTTTTTCGAAGTATTCGAAGGATTTCCTGTAATCTTGCTTGACGCCTTCGCCGTACTTGTACGCCCTTCCAAGGCGGGAGACGGCTTCGGTCGAACCGAGAGTGGCCGCTTTCTCGAAACAGGACACGGCCTTTGCGCTATCATGCTCTTTGTACCGGGGATTGGAATAGAGAACGCCCATGGAATACAGTGCGACCGGATGTTCTTGTTCACAGGCCTTTTTGAAACAAGAGGCGGCTTTTTCGATGTCCTGTTCCGTTCCGAAACCATAGGTATAGCTGATGCCAAGCCTCGTCAGGGCCATGGGATCGTTCATTTCGGAAGCCAGTTCATAAAGATGAATGGCCTTTGCTATTTCCTTATGGACGACGTATCCGTTGAGATAGCACTCGCCCAAGAGATAGAGGGCTTTGGGATCGTTTCCTTTTGCCATGTCGTCCAGAATGAGGATTCCTTCCTCGGATTCCTTCTGGAGAAGGAGATAGGCAAGAAGGAGCCTGTTCTTTGATGAAGCCTCCTTTTCGACCAAGGCACGGGCCTTCTGTATCAGTTCCTCCAGAATTGCCGAAGGGGATACGATCGATTCCAACACATGGTCCTTTTCGAGGTAGAGGGAAAGGAAACTGGCTGCATCATCGACGTGTGTCTTTCTGTAGTCCATGGATTATCACCTCTTATTTGTAAAATATCTTAGCATAGATTGGGCATGCGTGTTTATATGGTAAAATCGAAGTCGACATGAAAAAACTCATTGCACAAGGACTACGAAAGACCTTTCGTCTCAATGCCAAGCAAAGGCAAGAAAGAAAGGATGGCAGTCGCAGTATCGTTGCCGTCGACAATGTTTCGCTTTCTTTGGAAGCCGGTGAAATATATGGTCTTCTCGGGCCCAACGGTGCCGGAAAAACGACGACCCTCCGAATGATGGCGACGCTTCTCCAGCCAGACGGCGGAAAGATACTTGCCGACGAAAAGGATATCCAGGAAGACCTCAATGACTATAAGAGACGAATCGGATTCCTGACTTCCGAGCTCAAGCTTGATGACTTCTTTTCCCCGGACTACACCTTCTCCTATATGGGAAGGCTCTATGGCATGACGGAAGAGAAAATCCGCGAGAGAAAAGAGAAGCTTTTCCGCCAGTTCGGCATATTCGAATTCAAGGATACGAAGATCCATGATTTGTCCACGGGAATGAAACAGAAGGCAAGCCTGGCCGTTTCCTTGGCCCATGATCCGGAAATCATCATCTTCGACGAGCCGACGAATGGCTTGGACATCGTTGCCTCGAAGGAAGTCGAGGATTATCTTCAGGCTTTGAAAGGTCAAGGCAAGATCATCCTTGTCTCGACCCATATCTTCTCTTTGGTCGAGAAGCTCTGCGACCGTGTCGGAATCATCATCCGCGGCCGGATGGCGCTGGAAGGGAAACTCTCCGAGCTGACGATGGAAAAAAGCCTGGAATCCATTTTCTTCGATCTTTATAAGGGAGGGGAAGAATGAAAGACATCCTGACGGTATTCTCCAAGGAAATGCGTCGCTTCTTTACGGATCGACGCACGCTTGCCGCCCTTTTCCTTCCCGGAATCGCCATTTTCATTCTCTATACCATCCTTGGGCATTTCATTTCCGATCAACTCGTGTCCATCAACGCCGTTCCGAAGGAGACGGAAATCCGCGTTGCCTATACGGAAAACTTTGGATCGAACGAGGAACCATCCCTCGTGATGCAGGTTGAGGCAGGAATCCTTTTGGCCGAAGAAAGCAATACGGTCGTAAAGGAAGAAATCGCCTCTTCACAAATCGACGAATACAAAGACAGGGTAAGAAACGACGAAATCGATCTCCTCATCGTCTACTCCAATGGTTTCGAGGATCAGCTCAAGCAGGAAGGGACAGGGGACAACAGTGTCTCCTTGTTTTACAACGCAGAGGATTCCGTTTCTTCCTATGTCTATTCCCTGGCTTCCAGCTTGATTTCCGTCTGTTACAACAACTACTTCGTGAACATCATCGACAACGAATACCAGAACCCGAATCTCAGCGAGGGAAGCTATGCCCTTAGCCAGATGCTCTCCTTTGTGTTTCCGATGATTACCATTGCCCTTCTCTTTTCCACTATCCTTACTATCTGTCCCGAATCCATTGCTGGTGAAAAGGAAAGAGGAACGATTGCGAGCCTTCTTCTCACTCCGGTCAAAAGAAGCCATATAGCCTTGGGAAAGATTCTTGCCCTTTCCGTCACGGCCATTGCCTCGGGAGCTGTGTCCTTCCTTGGTATTCTTCTTTCCCTTCCAGAGCTTTTCGGAGGGGAAGTCGATTTCTTTTCCGTGTTCACGCCAGGAGCGGTTGTCGTCCTGTTCTTCCTTATCATAACCGCGCTGTTCCTGTTCGTGACCATGGGCCTGTTCGTCTCTGCCTTTGCAAAGACGATCAAGGAGGCAAACGCCTATCTCTCGCCTCTCATGATCGTGTTCATGATTCTCGCCATCGTCCCGGCCGTTGTTGATATGTCGAACATCGGCATCGCTTTCATCCCAATCCTTGATCTCGTCGTATCGATGAATCTCATTATCACCGGCGCGGTATCTTCCGTGATCATTCCCTTCGTCGCGGTAACCATCGTCATGAACCTTGTGCTTTCCGGCCTGTTCATCTTCCTTGTCACGAAGATTTTCCGCAACGAAAACGTCATGTTCTCACGTTGATGAAAAAACACTTGCTTTACCAAAGCTTGAGTAGTAGAATCATTAAGCTTCTCATGGATCATTAGCTCAGATGGTAGAGCAACTGACTCTTAATCAGTGGGCCTAGGGTTCGAGTCCCTAATGATCCACCAGCGTGAAAAATCACCTATGATGCTTCGGCATCATAGGTTTTTGTTTATATTACTTTTATTCGAACATCGGGCACGGATAGCGTTACAACTTGAATTTATCTGGACATTTATCTGGACATTGGACTCTTTTTTTCTTGCTCTATATAAAAAGCTGATTTAGTTTTCTGGTATTTTGATATTCCTATAAGTTCACAAACATTTCCGTATCGCTACACTACGATAATTAAAAGAATTATGCGTATCGGTTCCAACAAGACCGGACATTGGGAGGCGGTCCGGAAAGAAGACTGAAATTTTGTCTATTGTCTGTCCCGATAGCTTTCGTATTGGGCAGTAAAGACCATGTCGCACTGGATGTTTGCCAACGGCTTGTCCCAGCCGACGAAACGATAGCTTTTTCCGAAACGGGATTTCCGAGTCGGTGTCTTTCCATGATAGGAAGCATCCTCGCCGACGGGCACGATCTGATGATAGAGAATGGTGCCATCGTAATTGACGAAGGTGACATCGAAATGGCTATGGTATTCCTTTTCCTTCTCTTTTTCGTTTTCCCGTTCCTTGCGGTTTCTGTTCCGACGGCTTTCCTTTTCCTTTTCGTTCTCGCGTTCTTTCTCTTCCTCGGCCTGCTTTTCCTGTTCGTTCGCTTTCTTTTTCTTTTCTTCCTTGTCTTCTTCCTTTTCGACCTTTTGAATCGCGAAATCTTCTCTCGGGACTTCCCGAATGAGGGATTCGGACGTTGGGACGACCAGCATGACGGAGGAGAGAAGCGTCAAAAAGAAATGGGATTTTCTCATCTTTCGTTCCTATCGACTATTCTAATCGACAACGAGAAAAATGAAAAGCCCTTCCAAGAGAAGGGCGGTCAATCGGCAATTTTCTTGATGAAGGCACGACGCCTCTTGTGCAGCTTGTTTTCGAATCGATCCCAGTTGTTCTGGATGGATAGATTATCCTTGAGATTGAGGTTCGTTTCGCAATATTCGACCTTTCCGGACTTGAGCATCTTCATGATCTCGAGCAGGATAGCCCAGGAGACACCGGAATTGCGGTACTTTTCCGTCACGCCAATCAAGCCGAGGTCGATGATTTCGGGGTTCTTCTTTGCCTTGAGGATGCGGAAGATCGTCGGAATCGTCAGATGGCCATTGGACTTCTGGACAGCCTTGGAAATGGACGGGAAGCAAATGCCGAAGGCGGCAAGCCTATCTTCGGAGTCGACGATGAGGCGTATGTAATAGGGGGAAAGGAGAAGCTTGAAGCCGGAAACGATGTCTTCCCGCTGGCCTTCGACGAAGGGGACTGTCCCATAGAGATCTTTGTAGGTTTCGTCGACAAGATCGAAGAACTGGTCGGCGTAGCGGTCGAGGATTTCCTGGGTGCTGTCGCATTGGACCAAACGGAGCTTTTCCCGCTTCATGATCAGCGGGACGATGCGTTCGATCCTGGGGTCGATTTCCTTCGGTGCATAGATTTTCCTTTCGACCCAATCGACTTCCTTTTGATAGCCCTGGGCTTCGATCAGTTTCTGATAGTATGGATGGTTGTATTGTTCCTCGAAGGTGGAGAGTTCATCGAAACCTTCAATCAGAAGGCCTTCCCTCTCCATGTCGGAATAGCCCAAGGGGCCGACGACTTCCCTCATGCCTTTGTCCCTTGCCCAATTCTCCAAGGCGTCGAAAAGGGCTTTGGCGACTTCCACGTCATCGATGCAATCAAAACGTGTGAAGCGGACACGTCTCTGATTCCATTTCTCGTTAGCGGCTTTCTGAAGAATGCCGGATATTCGACCTGATACTTTCCCATCCTTGAATGCAAGGAAGAAAACGGATTCGGATGTCTTGTTGTAAAAGTAATCCTTTCTGAAGATCTTCTTTTCATCGATGTAAAGTGGAGGAACGAAATAGGGATTGTTTCTGTAGAGTTTTAGCGGGAAGTTCAGGAAGGCTCTTCTGTCCCAATAGGAACGGACTTCTCGGACTTCGATCATAGGACTCTTCCTTTGCTGTGGAAGGCAACGCCAAGGCAGTCCGGTCCAGCATGGATGCCTGCTGTCGGATTGACGACGGCAACGGAGAGATCGAGATTCTCGCCGAACTTTTCATGGATCATCTTCGAGATCTTCTCGACAAGTTCCGGCGTGTCGGAATGGACGATGATGATGGGATGGTTGGCGACGTCATCCCCAAGACGGACCATATAGTCCATGATTTTCTTCAGGGCCTGGAAGCGACCGAGGACCTTTCCGATGGCTCCCATCTTTCCTTCTTCGTCGATGGAGATGATGGGCTTGACGGAGATGAGGGTTCCAAGGGTTGCCGAAAGGCCCGTAAGCCTTCCGGAGGCCTTGAAGAACTTGAGATCGTCAGCGAAAGCGAAGAAGGCATAGTGATGGACGAGATCGTCCAGAGCCGTCAGAAGCTCATCAAGGCTCTTTCCCTGCTGGTAGAGTTTTCCGACTTCGATGAGGATGACCAACGCGAGAGAGGTGATGGCCTTCGTGTCGAAGGTATGGATCGTTCTTTCGGGATATTTCTCCTTGAGCATTTCGATAGCCAAGTGCATGGCATTGAACGTTCCGGAAAGCTTGCTCGAGAAATGGATATAGAGGATATCGTTCCCCTTTTGGAGTTCCGGCTCGAAATAGGAAATGTATTTTTCCGGGGAAAGCCCGGCCGTCTTTGGAATGGTGCCATGGCGCAGCCTTTCATAGAAAGCGTGGGGATCGAAGGTCTTCTCCGTCTCGTAGGGGAAGATTTCCTTTCCGTCCATGGTATAGGGCATCGAAATGAGACGATAGCCATATTTTTCCGCGATTTCCGGTGTGATGTCACAATCCGAATCCGCAAAAAGAGTGAGATTCATTGTCGCCATTGGAAGCTCCTTTTTCTGTTTGTCAGAATAGCATCTTCATTTTAAAACAAGACAAGAAGCAAAAAGAGACGAAAAATAAAAAAGCGTGAAATATAAATACAAAAAAACACCTTTGTATAAAAACTTGATAACCCAATCCTATCGAAAAGGGATGTGGAAGAAAAGAAAAAAGGCCATCGCCTGGGCGACAGCCTTGCGTTTTAGTTTTCCGGACCGGTGTACTGGATGGTGATATGTCTCTTGTGTCCGGTTCCGAGGGATTTCGTCTCGATGTTCGGATAATCCGTCAGAGCCTGGTGGATGACCCTTCTTTCATCGGATGTCATCGGATCCATGACGACCGTGATATGGGTCCTGCTGACCTCGTCGGCATAGCGCCTGGCAATGGCGACGAACTTGTCGTACTTGTTTTCCTTATAGCCGTCGCAGTTGAGGAGGATGCGATAATGGCCACCGAAGCGGTTGAAGCAAGCGGAGCGCGTCAATTCGTTGATGCTTCTGAGAGTATCGCCGTTTCTTCCGATGACGTTCTTGTTCCGGCTGCAAACGATGTTGAGCTTGATGACGCCATCATCGTATTTGGCTTCGGTGATGCCATCAAGGCCCAAAGCCTTAAGGCAGCGGCGGATATAGTCATCGGCAAAGACGATGACGTCCGTCACGGTGTAGATACCGATCGTGACGGTCGTGCTAAAGAGGGATTTCTTGACCGAGATGACTTGGTAGTTGAGTTTCTTCGGATCGTCGATGCCGAATTCCTCACATGCCTTCTTGACGGCTTCGGCTTCGGTCTTTCCTTCGAACTTGTTCATATCTCACCTCCAAAGTGGTTTATCGGATTTGTTCTTTTTGTCCTTGCCGTTCTTCTTTCCGCCGGGCTGGTGATGGGCGCTGCGACGAATGGCGGCAAGAGTCGTTCCATCGCCCGTTTCTCTGGCAAGGCGATGTCTGGAATGGGACTGGATGGCTTCGGTAAGAAGGGATTGAAGAATGGAGATAAGGGAACCGAGAATCCAGTAGATGCCCATGGCGGCAGGCAAGGAGAAGCCCATGAAGAGGACGACAATCATCATGATGATCGTGAAGGTCTTCATCGTCTTGTTGGGATCCATGCCCTGGGCAGAAGCGGCAGCATTCGGATTGCCGAAGTTCTTTGTCCGCCACGTCGAGAAGAGAAGGCCGGTCGAAGAGGAAAGGATGTTGGCAATGGCCATGAAGATGAAGATCATGATACCGACGACGGCACCAGGCGTGTTGCCGAAGTTCGTGAAGCACTCGCTGACTGGCGTCGTCAGGGCCAATCCGAGGAAGGAACCGCTGGCAAGGGCGGCACTGCCCTGAAGGGCAGACCAGACACAGATGAATACCGGGAACTGAATGATGAGGAAGATTATCGGGAGGAAGGGATGGACCTTTGCCTTGCGCATAAGGGTGGCTTGTTCCATGGCAAGGGCCTGCTTCTGTTCCCTATCGTTTGCAGCGTTGGGATATTTGGCCTGGAGGGCGTTGAGCATTGGCTGGATCTTCTGTTGCTTGGCTTGTGTCCGGGATTGGAAGAGGGTCGAAAGGACGGTGATGATACGGGCGATGAGGGTAACGACGAGAATGGCAAGGAACTGTGCCGCTCCGGTCGATCCAAGGCCAGTGGAGATGGCATGGATGATATAGGCGAAGGGATAGACAAGGAGACCTTCCAGGAAACCATAGTCTGCGAAGGCTTCACCCCATGTCTTTCCGGAAACATAGATGACAGAGCCGTTCTGCTCGAAGACCTGATCGCTAGGAGCGATACAGGCCGTCTGACCGGCGATGAGCGTCTGTGCCTGTGCCTGGAAGATGGAAACGAAGGAAGAACTGGGAGCCAAGGCGATACCAACGCTTTCGTCCTTCAGGGCTTCGTCATACCATTCGTTGTAATTGGACCAAAGAGCATCGACGGTTATCGTTCCGTCTTCGGAAGTGGTAAGGCCGGAATAGATGGCAACATGAAGTGCGATTTCCTGGGCCTGTTCTTCCGTCCATTCTCCCAAAGTGCCATCCGTCCAATAGACAGCCGTTTTCTCGGCTTCCTCCTCCGCCTTGGCGTTCATGAAACTGTTGAACGCTTTCGTCGGAAGGCTATAGCCGGCATTTTGCAGGGCGGTAAACAGCGCAATCCTGTTCTCGTTTTGCGTTTCTACCTCCGATTCGCTGTCGGTGGAGTCCTTGATTTCGACGGAATCGGAATAGATATTGCCAAGATAGGCATACATTTGGTTCGCCTGATCTTGGTTGGAACAGAAAGACGCCGTACAGCTGGACATGAAAAAAACAGCCACGAAGGCCGAGAAGACCACCGCTAACCGTTTTATCCATCTGTTCGTGTGTTTTCTCATTGATTTTCCCCTCTTGAGGATTTATTCAAACTTCGAAAGGCTTTCCCCAATGTCTGTAGGTTTTCCTGAAACGTATGGTTTCGGTAACCATTTCTGACAAGAATGACGATGTCGTAAGGGGCGGAGAGGACGTCCGTTAGATTGATTTGGGCACGTATCTGTCTTCGAATGCGAGCGCGAACGACGGCGTTGCCGAGCTTCGTGGATGTCGAGATTCCGATTCGGGCATGTCCGAGGTCGTTTTCCTTGACGAAGACAGACACGGCGTCACCCTTAAGGGCGACATGCCGATGGTCCAGAACCTTTTTGAAGTCTTCCGATTTCCTCAATCGGTAGAGCTTGACCATTTTGCCTCGGCTTAGGCCTGGGTGAGGCGGGCTCTGCCCTTGGCTCTTCTTCTGTTGAGGACCTTTCTTCCTCCTTTGGTGGCCATTCTGGCTCTGAAGCCACAGGTATGGGCTCTCTTGATCTTGCTGGGCTGATAAGTACGCTTCATAAAGATGAAATCCTCCGTTGTTTACCAATGCGCATTAAAAACGCAGGTAGGGATATTATAGTTACGGCCCACCCTCAAATCAATAAAGTTTACGGAAAGGAATAAATAATAATATATATCCTTAAATTATTGTCTTCCACGACAAATCCTTTGTTGCGCAAAGGGAAAGGGTTTCTCTGTCGGGAAAGACAAATGGACAAACGATAATAGGAAGTGAATAAAAAGAGAAAACCTGTCTAAAAATCCGGAAATGGAATAGACACAAAAGCGGAACACAAAGGAGATAACAAGAAAAGTGACGAAAACGCAACAAATCAGCAAATAAAAGATTTGCTTTCTCCCTCCTTTATGTTGTTTTGGCGGTTTCATATGGAAATAGCAGTTAAAACCAAGTTTTTCTACTATAATATTCTATTGAGGTCATACGAAATGAAATCTATTGACGAAGGGACTATCAATCAGTACAAATGGCTGAAAATCGCTCAGGCGGCAATCCTGATCGTTCTTGGCTTTATTTTCATAATTACGGGGTGGCTGTCGGATGAAGGAATCAATGATGCCCTGAGCTATTGTCTTGGCGTCGTTTTCGCCGCCTATGGCACGATGAATATCGTTGCCGGCTATTTGCTTCATCGGACTGCTCTGAATGCGACCATCTGCGTCGGCATCCTTGCCATTGGCTTTGCCGTCATCTTTTTCTTCCGGGCCAGCCTTCTGGAACAGATTCTTTCGCCTTTCCTGACCACGGTTCTTTTTGGTGTTGGCGCCATGCTTATCGTCAATGGCGTCGACAAGTGCCTTTCCGGCAAGAAGACAAGCAAAGCCATTCTTGAGGAAAATGCCAAGGAGGACGACAAAGACTTCGAGAAGATCAAACGACTGAAAAGCGAGAAGAAGCAGGCTTTCAAGAGCGCTGCCATTGTCTTCGTCATCGCTTTTGTCGTCATTTCCATGAGCATTGTCTATCTTGTCTTCTACCTCACCCAGCAAGCACAGGTAGAAAGATACCTTGTCATCTTCGTCGGGGCGATGACGTTCGCCTTCGGCATCTTTTCCTTGACGTCGACCTTGAAGCAAATCCGCAATACCAAGGACATGATGATGGAAGAGAAGATGAAGGAGCAGACGCCGACCTACAACGACAGCAACGAAGTCAAGAACACGGACGTCCGCATCATCGACATTTCCGAACTCAAGAGCCGCAAGAGGAAGAGGAAGACGCTTCCGAAACCCAAGCCGAACCAGATCGAAGACACGGAAAAGAAGGAGGAATTCCCGTCCCTTTCCACTGGCACGACCAAAGCCGAAAGCGAAGACCAGGACGAAGAATGACTTTTTCCCGTATCCTCAAGGCTGTTTGCCGCGAATACGGCATCGATAGACATGCCCTCCACCACAAGCTTTCCGTTTCCGAGGCCGAAATCAAGGCCTGGGAGGAAGGGCGATCCTTTCCGGACGAACGGAAGCTGAAGGATTTTTCGTCGATGTTCGCGATTCCCTTCCCGACGCTTGTAAAGAGCTGTCAGGAAGGCGTGAAGGATTCCGAAGACGCTGAGGAAATGGAGAGGTAGAAAACATGAGACAGAAAAGACTTTTGACCATACAGGACTATAGTTGTCTGGGCCGTTGCTCCTTGACGGAGGCTTTGCCTGTCATTTCCGCCTGCGGTATCGAATGCGTCGGCATTCCGACGGCTGTTCTTTCCAATCATACGGCCGGCTTCAAGAGCTGGACCTATGCCGATCTAACCGAATACCTTATGCCGACAGTCGAACACTGGAAAGACTACAACAATCATTTCGATGCCATTTATACAGGGTATCTGGGAACGAAGCAGATTCCCATCATTCTAGACATCATCCAATCGCTCAAGAAGCCGGACACCATTGTCCTTGTCGACCCGGCCTTTGCCGATGATGGAAAGATGTATCCCGGATTCGAAAAGGATCACGTCGAAGCCTTGAAGGAACTTGTCCAAAAAAGCGACATCATTGTCCCGAACCTGACGGAAGCCTGCTTCCTCCTTGGCCTTCCCCCGACAAAGGAATGGACGCGCCCGGAAGTCGAAAACATGCTTGTCCGCCTGGGAAACATGGGCCCGAAGGAAGTCGTCATATCCGGCCTTTCCTTTGAGAAGGGGAGAGTAGGATGTCTTGTCTATGAGAAGAGGGGGGGAAGGACGCTTCTCATTGAGACGGAAAGCTATCGTGGGAAATACCATGGGACGGGCGATCTCTTTGCCTCGGCCCTCATCGGGGCGAGACTGAATGGTCTTTCCCTTCCCGGTGCCGTGCGCATTGCCCATGATTTCGTCCACGATTCCATCGAGAAGACCCTTGAGGACAGAGAACCGGACCTTTTCTATGGCGTGGAATTCGAGAAGGCGATACCAGGCCTTGTCGATGCCTTGTTCCGAAAGAGGGAACTTGTCGGATAAAAAAGCCGTCCGTTTCCGGAAGGCTGTGTCTTGACAATAATAAAGCAGGAAACAACTTCTATCATAAAGAAAAAGCCAGCCGTAAGGCTGGCCTTTTTTCAGTTGTCTCTCCGTCCGAAGAGCAGCAGGACGTAATAGAGAATGCGCAGGAAGATGTTGATGAAGTCGACATAGAGGGTGAAGGCACAATAGATGGTCATGCTGTAGGATGATTCGAACTGACGGCTTTCGACAAGTCTCCGGACGTGGTTCATGTCGACGGCGGTGAAGATGAGGATCACGCCGAAGATGACGAAGTCCGCAATCCAGAAGATGATGTCGCTTTGCAGGAAGATGTTGACAAGGGAGAGGATCAGGACGCCGATGACGAAGGTCGAGAGGAAGGGGACGATTCCGCCGAGGCTCTTCTTCGTCAGGGCACCGACTCCACCCATCAACAGGAAGCAACCGGCAGTGATGAAGAAGGAAAGGGAGATGAGACGCAGCGCATTGTTCGGCTCGATGGCAAGGACCTGCATGAAGATGGTCGACAGCAGCATTCCGATGGCGATGGAATAGAGGAAGTAGGCGATCGTGATGCCGACTTTCTTGTTGGAGAATGCCTTGAGGCTGACGATGAGCGAACAGGGAAGCATGATCAGGACCGACAGGACGTAGATGGTAATGTAGCCGGAATAGAGGCTTCCGGGATCTCCGCCGGTGATGGCCCAGAGCAGATCCGGCAGGCAAAGTGAGACGACGGCGGTGACCAGAAGGCCGAGGCCCATCCAGAGAAGGACTTTTGGCATCGAGAAGGTCGTCTTGATGGCTTGTGTCTTGACTTCGCGGACTTCGACATGGTCGGGAGAATAGGATTCCATTTGTACTCCTCCTTTCAAAGGATGACAGAACTAGTATAGCGAAAAAAAGAGGGAAATAAAGTCGGCGGCCCGAAAATATGACACAATGTGAGATAAAATGGATATGAAACCTCTTTCATACCAAATGGCAAGGCCAGTTTGTGACAGGTATCCGAAAGACCCCCATTCTTTTGCGGTTTCTTCATATTCTGTTCATTGCTTCCCTATTTCCGCTGACTTAAAATCTATTTATTCATGAAACAGGAAAAAGAGTTGCGAAGCCGGATCATCGAAAGGGTGAATGGCGCCGAGGACTTTCTTTCGAAAGCGCAGAAGGAAAAAAAGGAAGCCCGTCGGAACGTCCTTATCGCCTCTGCCTGTTCCAGCATGCGCGTCGCTCTTGAAATGTTCGTCAATGCGCTTTACGAAGAAGAGAATCCCGGCGGGAAGGATAGCCTTCTTTATGAAAAGATCGGTTTCCTCAAGCAGCATCGCGCCATAACCCAGGGGCAGCTCTACAAGATCGATCGGATACGTGCCATCGGAAACCTCTCCGTCCATGATGCCGAAAGAAGGATTTCGATCGATCAGGCCCTGTCGTGTCTTGCCGACCTCAAGGAAATCCTTTCCTTCTTCCTTCCTGTGGACGGAAGGCTTTTGATACGGAAGCATTACGGACTCTATGCCTTTGCGGCCTTTCTTCTTTTCATCTTCCTTGTTGCCATTCCCATCCTTGTCTTTTTCTTCGAGGAACATGCCATGGCAATCTTCGCCTCTTCCTGCATTGTCTATGGCGCGATCCTGATCGGCCTTCTCTTTTCCTATCCGACAAAGAAAGGCATTCTTGTCTATGGCCATCCCAAGGGAAAGACTTTTCTTCTTCCTTTCTATATGGCGCTTCTTGGTTCCCTCGCCTTCTTCGTCTTCGATGTCCTGCTCCCAGGGCGTCTTTTCCTCGTTCTTTCGCTAACGCTTTCCACAGCCTATCTCATCCTTTTCTTCGTCCTGATTCATTGCTACAACGGCAAGGAAAGGAAGGATGAGTAAAGGACAGAATATTCGCTTTGTGGATTTGCTGATAGAATAGAGAGTATGGAAATCCTGGAACGCGACATTCCCTTTCGAGGCTATAGGACCAATTGCCGGATACTTTCTTCCGATAGCGGAAAGATTCCTTTGATATTGGTCCATGGCGGTCCGGGAAGCGGACGGGATTCCTTCGAGCTTCTTGATGATTTGGCCTATCAGGACGAGAGGACCCTTCTTTCCTATGACCAGCTCGGCTGTGGAAAGTCTTCCGACGATGCTATTCCGGAGGACTGGCTTTGCAGCGCGACATGGGTCGATGAGCTGGAAAACCTTCTGGACTGTCTTGGGTGGCGGAAAGTCTTTCTTCTTGGCCATTCTTGGGGCGGCATGCTCCTGCTGAAATATCTAATCCGGAAGCAGGACGACCGCATACAGGGCGTGATCCTTTCAAGCACGCTTTCCTCTTCCTTGCTATGGGCCAAGGAGGCAAGAAGGCTTGTTTCCTACCTTTCCGAGGCCGATCGGGAAGCGATCGAAAAGGCGATTTCCGAAAATGATTTCACCTCCCTGGAATTCCAGAACGCCTTGGCGAATTATTCCCGGCTTTTCATATCGCTGAAAAGGGATGGTGACGTTCCGGAGTGCCTGCGACGAAAGAAACCGGAGCAAGGAAAGAAAGCCTATGAAAGGGCATGGGGACCTTGTGAGTTCCTGCCCATGGGGGAACTCAAGGACTACGATGTGACACAGGATCTCGGGAAGATAAACGTTCCCGTCCTTCTTCTTAGCGGGACGGATGACGAATCCACGCCCCTTATCAACAAGACGATGTTCGATGGTCTTCGTTGCGAGAAGACATGGGTTCTTCTGGAAGGGGCACGCCATCTTTCCTACTATGATAGGAAGGAAGAATACATCAAGGCCGTGCTGTCTTTCATGCATCGGGAGGAAAAGAAGAATGGAAAGAGATGAACTGGTCCGCCTGTTGGCCGATGGAAAGGAAGAGGAGACAAGGATGCCATGCCGATCCTTTTCCGACTTGTTCGGGATTTTCTTTGCCAAGACGCTTCCGGAGACCCTTCCGCCTTCTTCCTTCAAGGACATTCGTTTCCAGTTGAGTGGCTACAATCACTTCAAGCTGATCAAGGAAGGGCACAAGAAACTCGTCTCGAGGCTTCTTCTTGCCTATCCGGACAGAAACAAATCGGATATCAAGAAGATTGCGACTTCGGCGCTTCTTGTCTCGAAATACTTTGCCCATTTCCATGCTTTTTCCGATTTGGAAGAAGAATACCAGACGTCCGCGAAGGATGATGACACCCTTATCGAATTCATCGACAATTTCCGGAAGACGTCGGGAATATTCGGCATGTTCTTCCTCAAGACGAGCCAAGTGCTCATGGAGAGCGAAATCATCGACATCCCGGCCCTGGATTCCAAGGTAAAGGGATTTCTGATGCGCACCCTGTCGCTTCCCGACGACAACAAGATCATTTACAAGGAAGAGCTGCGTCTGAAGAGAAGGTCCGGTCACACGGGAATTGGCCTTTATGAGAGGCTGAGGAATCTTGCGGATGATTCGGATTGAGAATCTCGTCAAGGACTATGTCGGAAAGAAGTCGACCTATCGTGCGCTCAAGGGCATAAGCCTGACGCTTCCGGATGTCCAGTTTGTTTCCGTCCTCGGCCCTTCCGGTTGCGGAAAGACGACCCTTCTCAATCTTTTGGGCGGACTTGATAGCATCAGCGACGGCGATATCACGATCGATGGCCATTCCCTGAAGACAATGACGGCCAGGGAGCTGGATGGCTACCGGAACGAAAGCGTCGGTTTCATTTTCCAGGACTATTTCCTGATTCCGCAGCTGAATGTCCTTGAAAACGTCAAGATTGGCCTTCAGGTGCGTGGCGCAAAGGATTCCGTGGCGGAAGAAAAGGCAAAATCGATATTGGAAAGGCTTGGGATTTCCGACCTTTCCGCCAAGAAACCCAACGAGCTATCCGGCGGGCAGACGCAAAGGGTCGCCATTGCAAGGGCCTTGGCAACCGATCCGAAGATCATTCTTGCCGATGAACCGACTGGCGCGCTCGATAGCCGGAATTCGGAAAGCATCATGTCTATCCTCAAGGAAGAGAGCCAAAGAAGGCTTGTCATCCTGGTGACGCATAACGAAGAGCTCGCCAAGCGCTATAGCGATAGAATCGTCCGCATCAAGGACGGGACCATCGAATCGGATTCTCTCCCTTGCGAAGAGAAAAAGAAAGAGACGCTGAGCGGAAACATCGAGGCCAAGAGTCACCTGCCTATTTTCACGACAATAAAACTTGCATTCAAGAACTTGTTCAAGAAAAAGATGAAAACAGCTTTGACCTGTGTTGCCAATTCGTTTGGAATGATTGGAATCGGATTTTTTCTCGCGCTGAATACGGGCTTTACGACCTATTCCTTGGAAATGAGCCGGATAACGGCGGCCTCGCTTCCGGTCATCCTGACAAGCTATACGACCGTTTCGGATTCCGAATCCTATGGCGAGGTCAACAACGACGTCCTCTATCCCGATGTCGAGGAAATCTACCCTGTCGTCAGCACGAACTCCACTTCGGCATATGTCTTCAACAATTTCACGGACAAGTTCTTCTCCTATCTGGACAGCCTTCAGCAAGAGGGACTTGTCAGCGAATATGTCATCAACTATGGCAATTCCTATAGCCTGAATCTGACGACGGAGTATCCGAAATCGATCGATGGGACGCAGGCTTCCTACATCGGGACGGTCAACACGACCCAGACATCCTACAACAGCGTTGCCTCCACCACGGGGCTTCCGACAAGCATCTTCCATCCTCTTTACGGCGGGCTGGAGGACTATGATTGCCTTGCCGGGAAAGCTCCGGAAAACGACAACGAAATCATGCTTGTCGTCGACAAATACAATTCCATCAGTTTCAGCATCCTCAAGAACATCGGCTTCTACAATAGCGTTGATACGGAGGAAGACGTTCGATCCGAAGAGGGGGACGGAAAGGTTCGTCCGATTTCTTTCTCCAATATTCTTGGAAAGGAATTCAAGATTTTCGAAAACGATGCCTATTTTACGGAAAACGGAACAACCGATTTCAGAGATGCCTTCGGAAATGTGCGATCTGCCAAGATGTTTCAAACCAATCCTCTTTCCGATCTCTATGCCGATTCCTCTTCCGGAAAGACCTTGAAGATCGTCGGCATCTATAGGGCAAAGGAAAACAATGACTTGGGCCTTCTTTCGCCATCCCTGTGCTATCTTCCCACGCTTCAGGAGGAAATCGTTCAGGCCAATCTCGAAAGCGAAATGGCCTCGGCCTTTGTGGACAATGCCGTCTTTTCCCCGAACGGAAACGTTCTGGACTTTGCCGCCTTCCTTGCCGAGATGAACGAGGCGATAAAACCTTTCGTGGATGGGGAATCGACCGTTCTTCCGGCAAGCACGATCAAAGGCATTCTGGATCGCTATTTCGCCTATGTGGACTATCGCTCGCCAGACAATGTCTATACCCTCTCGAGCATGGTCAGTCAGGCAAAAAGGCTTGGCATCGAGCTCATTCCGGAAAATCTCAAGGGACTGACACTTTCCGATTCACAGAAAGTCGTCGGCATCCTTGAAGATATCCAGCGGTCAATGGAGAAGAAGGACTTCGAATCCTTCTATCGAACAGCCATCGGCTTGTGCGCCTATGTGAACGCCTATTCCTTCATCGACTACGTCACCATTCTTCCGACAAGCCTTGCGACGCGGCCGACCATTCTGGAAAGACTGGATGCCTTCAACGAAATCCAGGAAGACTCCCTCTCGCACGCCTCATCCTCGAAGGAGCAGGTCTTCTATTCGTCGATGAACGCCAGCCGGGCACTTGAACAAGTCTCCGAGGTCATCGACATGGCATCCCTTATCCTGATTGTCTTCGCCGTGATTTCCTTGACGGTCTCGGCTGCCATGACGGCAATTCTGACGACGAACAACGTCCTGGAAAGAAGAAAGGAAATCGGTCTCCTTCGCTCGCTCGGGTCGAGGAAGGCGGATATCCTTTTCCTGTTCGAGCTTGAGACGCTCTTCATTGGTGTCTTCACGGGCCTGTTTGGGTCGCTTGCGACCTACGCCCTGACTTTCCCCGTCAATATCCTGATCAATTCCTATTTCCCCTCCTATGGCGCTACGCATATTGCGCAGTTCATATTCCCTCACGTCCTGATTTTGCTGGCTTTCTCGCTTGTCGTCAGTTTCCTCTCTGCCTTCATTCCATCCCTCAAGGCGGCAAGGCAGGATCCCGTGAAATGCCTCCGCAGCGATTGATTCCGACAAGGGTGGGACATGCTTTCCCCTTGTATATGAAAGAGCCGTGCTACTATAATTAAGTGCATCGATATTCACAACTTTTTTGTTGCCGAACAATCATGGAAAAGAGGTAAAACTATGGGAAGAGCACACGAAGTCCGCGCCGCGAAAATTGCCAAGACGAACGCCGCCAAATCGGCCCTTTACAATAGAGCCAGCAAGGAAATCTACATGGCTGCCAAGTCCGGCGTGCCCGATCCCAAGGATAATCTTGCCCTGCGTTCCGCCATCGAAAAATGGAAGGCGCAGCATGTCACGAGAGACGTCATCGATCGCGCCATCAAGAAGGCCCAGAGCAAGGATTCCGCATCCTATGTTGCCGGAAGATATGAAGGATTCGGCCCTGGTGGCGTTGCTATCATCGTCGACACCCTTACCGACAACGAGAAGAGAGCCTTCTCCGCTGTCCGTGCCGCCTTCAACCATCATGGCGGAAACATCGGAAACAGCGGTTGTGCCGCCTTCAACTTCGTCCGCATGGGCGTCATCGAGTTCGATTCCGACAAGACCGTCGAGGAAATCGAGGATGATCTTATCCTAAACGACATCGATGTCCAGAAGGTCACCAAGGACGAAAGCATCGTCGAAGTCCAGGTGACTCCCGAAAGCTTCGAGAAGGCCAAGGAACAGATCCTTGCCGACTTCGGCGTCTCCGAGTTCACGGAGGCCAGTGTCACCCTTGTCCCCAATACCGGCCTCGTGAAGGTTTCCGACGAAGACAAGGCGACCATCGAAAACCTTCTCGACACGCTCGATGAAATCGAGGATGTCCAGGATGTCTTCCACAACGCCGATATCTAAAGATGGACAAGATCCGAAACTATTTCAGGAACCGTTTCAAGAATATCCAGCGTGACGAATGGGTTGTCATCATCGCCCTTTTCGCGGTGACGGCAATCCTTCTTTGGTTTTCGATTGGGATGAGCGTCTCCCTCTCCAAGGGACTTACGCTTTTCGGGGAAACCGGCAGCTCCGCGGGATCAGGCGAGGAAATCGTCGCACCGACCAGTGCCGATATTACCGTGCTAACCCTGTTCTGGATCCTGACAGTCCTCATCCTTGCTCTTTTCCTTTATCGACTCTTTATCCATAAGCCAAAGAAAACTGCCATCGTCCGCAAGGAAATCGTCAACGGCAAGACAATCATCGTCAAGGAAGAAAAGGAAGATGACGAAAGAAACTCTCCAGAACAATCTCGATAAAATAAAGGAATGCGACTTTATTCGTTGCCTTGAGGATGGCGAAGATGCCATCCTTTATTTCGTCGGAGACAACGAACCGTGCGAAGAACATGACCATGAAGAGGAAGAAGATGACGACTGCTGCTGTGGCATGAATGGCCATCTCTTCAAGATTGTCTTCCATGGAGTCACGGGCTTTTCCTGTCGTGGCGAAGAGGCCGATAGCTATACTTATAAAATTGCCGATGTCCGAAAAGACTCTCTTCATCTTGTTCTGGAAGGAATGTCTTTCGAGAGCGCATCAAGTCTTTTGGATATTTCCTTTTCCTTCCGTGACTATCATGTCGAGGACTTAGGAAAAATCGAAAGCCCGGAGGCTTAAGCTCTGCGTTCCCTATCGGACTGGATTTTTTGGATTGGTACCAGACTATCCGCAAACGTAAGTCCACCACCGATATATCGATGACCATGTCTTGACATGGACTCACCAAAAAACGATGACCCCGGAATGAGATCATCGTTTTGGAATGGCTTTGCGTCGGAATCAATCCTTTTTCTTGTTCCGATGGCGGTCGTTTACGTCCTTCCTTATGCCGGTCAGGGCTTCATAGACTTCCCTATCCGTTGCATCGGGATGTTCCCGGACGTAGGCATCGAATTCGCCGATGATGTCCCCCATGTACGGTTCTTCCTCTTCGGCAAAGTCCTCTTCCTCTTCCGCTTCTTCATGATGGCTGTCGGCCTTGACGACGTTGCTTTCGGTCATGAAGGCAGGATAGTCGGAATCGAAGAAGACGTGTTCGTGTTCGGAATCGAAGTACGAAAAGAGTATGCGGACGTGGATGGCGAGGTCCTTGAAGGCGTCCTTGAGATAGTTCACGGCGGCTTCCTCCCGATCCTGAAGGTCGTAGGGCGCCTCGATGCGGACGTTGAGGTGATAGGAGGTCTGTTCCATGCCGTCGTGGATGATGAACGAGGCCGGAGCGAAGAACTCCAGGTCGTTGCTATCGATGCCATAGATTTCCGTCAGTCCTTTGTGGATGCGCTTTGTATAGTCGATCGCGTTGTAGGGGTCTGTGCCCAAGAGAGAGACAATGATCATTTAGATACCTTCCGTTCCAGGATCGACGTCGATGAGCACTTCCACGTCCTTGTTGGCCATGCGGTAGACCTTGAGGACCTTGAGAAGCTCCGACGCCTCTTCCTTGACTTTATATTTTAACAGGATGTTTCGATAATATCTGCCATTGATATGGGGAATGTAGGGGGTAGAAGGACCGTAGATGTTGATTCGCATCGCCCCGACGCGGGAGAGAAGGAGATTCTTGATTTCGAAGCTGGCATCGGTGCACCTTTCGTAGTCCATCGCCTTGATGATGATAAGTGCGAGATAGACGAAGGGAGGATACTGGAACTGTCGTCGTTCCTTCATTTCCATTTGATAGAAGGACTCATAGTCCTGCTTCGAGGCCAGGGACAGGACCTCGTTCTTCGGACAGTAGGTCTGGACTAGGACCCTTCCCTTCTTGCTTCCCCTTCCAGAGCGACCGACGAACTGGCTGACCAGATCGAACGTTTCCTCGTTTGCCATGAAAGAAGGAAGCCGCAAGGAACTATCGGCATCCAGCATCGCGGCAAGGGTGACGTTCGGGAAGTCGTGTCCTTTGGCGATGACCTGCGTCCCGATCAGGATGTCGGCCTCTCCAAGCGAGAAGGATTCCAGGATCTCGTGCCTTCTTTCGTTGCCCGTGATGTCGGAATCCAGACGGAGGATTCTGGCTGTCGGGAAGAAGGTCTTCAGATCCTCGTAGGCGCGCTCCGTTCCATAACCCAAGGGCATGAATTCCTTTCCCCCGCATTGGCATTGATGAGAGGAAGCGGAGGCACGATAGTCACAGTGATGACAGAGAAGCTCGTTGGATCTCTTGTGGTAGTTGAGCGGGATTCCGCAGTTTGGGCATGTCGCCACCATGTGGCAGTCCCGACAGAGGAACATCGGGGCATAGCCACGCCTGTTTATAAGAACCATCGCCTGTTCATGATTGGAAAGCGTCTTTTCTATTTCTTCGAACAGACGTTTGGATATCAATGCGGATTTTGCGGGATCGTAAGCCTTTGGAAGATTCATGTCGACAAGGATGAGATCCTTTTCCTGGCTGGCTGCATAGCGCTTGGATAGGACAACCGGAAGATAAAGGCCTTTTTCTGCCCTGGCGTTGTCGATGATGCGTGGCGTTGCCGAGCCTAGGACGACCTGTGCCTTCTCGATATCCTTCCGCATCAAGGCGACCGTTATGGCATCATAGAAGGGAGAGGTATCCTGCTTATAGGTGTTGGAATGCTCTTCGTCGATGATGATCAGGCCAAGGTTTTCGACAGGGGCGAAGATTGCCGATCGCGTTCCGAGCACGATCTTGCTTTCCCCGGAGACGATGCGACGGTATTCCTCGTAACGCCGGTTATCGGAAAGGGAGGAATTCAGGATGGAAATCGTGTCCCGGAAAAAGGAATAGAATCGGTTTGCCATCTGGTCCGTCAAGGCGATTTCCGGAATCAGGACAAGGACTCCCTTTCCTTCCTCTAGGGCTTTCTTGGCAAGGCTGAGGTAGATTTCCGTCTTTCCCGACCCCGTAACGCCCTTTAGCAGGGCGACCTTGTCCGGATTATTGACGATGGTCTTGTAGGCTTCCGTCTGGCTCTCCGTCAAGGCAAAATCGCGAAGGGAAGAAGCGACCATTTCCGGAATCCGGTTGGCTGGTATCTTTCGGACCTCGAGATACCCATCCTCGATGAGCTTCTGTAGGCTTTTCTTTGCCGAAACGGAGGAAAGGCGGACGCCATCCTTCTTTCCGGCCAATTTCCCATAGAGCTTTTCGATGTTCGTCCCCTTTTTTCCGGCATATGCTTTTCCTGTCGGAAAAACATAATCGATGAAACGGCCCTGGCTTTTCTTCAGGGCGGAATCCTTTGGCTTGAGGGATGGCGGAAGGAAGGCGTTGAGGACCTTTATCAGGTCCGTGGCATAGTAGGAAGCCATATCCTTTGCCAACTGGATGAGGCCAGGGCCAAGAAGCGGCTGGCTGTCGATGACTTTTTGGATAGGGGAAAGCCGGATTTGCTTTTCCTTTTGGTAGTCCTCCAGGGAAGATAAAACCTTGACCGGTTCCTCGAGGACGAAACCGACGGTCTTTTCGGAATGCCCAAAGGAAACCAAGACGCGCATTCCGGCATGGATGCCTTCTTCCTTGGCATAGTAATCAAAAGGGCGGTCCAAGGAAACAACCGCCCTTCCGATCAAGACCTTGACGAGAAAGAACATTTCCCTCCTAGGGTCTCTTGATGACGTATTCGGGATCCGTCGGCTGATTGTTCTCGACGGCTTCGCAATACTTGATCCTGTTGAGCACGGATTGCTTGAAGCGGAGGGCAGTCTTGTTGACGGTATAGTTGGTCAGGCAGACATCGTATTCGACGCGCTTGGCGATCTCTTCCTGGCTCTTCTGGATACGCTCGCTGATTTCCTCCTCGCTCTCGGAACCGCGTAGCTTGATTCTTCTTTCGAGTTCCTCCAAGGAGGGAGGCATGAGGAAGATGGCGAGGGTATACATGCCACGATACTGCTCCATGACCTTTTCGGCTCCGGTGACTTCAATCTCAAGAAGGACATTGCGTCCCTGCTTGAGGTTGTCGTCGACAAAGTCCCTCGGCGTTCCGTAATAATTGTCGCAGTATTCGACGTGTTCGATAAAGCCATTGCGGGCAAGCAGGTTCCGGAAGGTGTCCTTGCTGACGAAGAGATAGTCCTTTCCGTTTTGCTCCTTTGGCCTTTTCTGCCTTGTCGTCATGGAAACGGAGAAGGCAAGATTGAGTTCCTTGTCCTTCATCAGCTTTCTTCTCAAGACGCCCTTGCCCACTCCGGAGGGGCCGGAGAGGATAATCAATAAACCCTGTTTCATTCTTTCGTCCTTTCTAAATTGAAATCGATTTGTCTTTGTTCTTTACTATTTTACCACCTGACCACGTAATCCTTTATGCTCCGAAGGCAAAAAATGCCGATTTTGTCTCTTTTTAGAAGAAATAGAGCAGGATGCCGGCGAACTGGAGAATGGTTCCGGCAAGGCAGAAGATATGGAAGATGAAGTGGAAATAGCGACGATATCGGCCGATGGCATAGAGTATCGCGCCGATGGTATAGGCGATGCCGCCGAAGAGGAAGAGGAGACACTGCGTCATGCCGACGGTTTCCCATAGTTGCGGGAAGAAACATATTATGAGCCAACCTATTACGATATAAAGCAGATGGGATATAACCTTTACAGGCTTCTTTCGCATCATTGTCGCATTGAGAACGACACCAAGAATTGCGAGGAAGCAGACAACGCCGACGACGCTGTAACCAATGGCTGGGTAGGTTGGGGCAAGCATCAGGACACAGACGGGAATATAGGTGCCGGCGATGAGCACATAAATCGTACAGTGATCCAGGATCTGGAAGACGGCCTTAGCCTTGTTGAGTCCCAGAAAGTGGTAGATGGAAGACATGGTATAGAGGAAGATCATCGAGAAGCCATATATTGCCATGCAGAGGATGGCCGTTGCTCGATTGTCGCTGACGATAGGGCTGACGGCTGCGAAATAGACGCCAAGGATCGTGGCGACGATGCCGAAGGCGCCACCGACGATGTGGGAGATGGCGTTCATCAGCTCCTCGCCCTGCGTATAGATGGGAAGGCGGAGTTCCTTTCTCTTCTTGGCTATCAGTTCGGCTTTCCGCTGCCGCATTGCCTCTTTCTCTTCCTTTGTCAGGCTGCCCGTCTTTTCCTCTTGGCGGATTTGACGGATTTCCTCCTTGATCTGTCTGAGGAAAGCCTTTCTTTCCTGGACGAGGGACTGCTTGAGCTTGCGAAACTCTATCTCCTTGTTTCGTATCTGTTCTTTGTAGGAGAGGATTCTTTCTTCTGGTTTTTGAATGTCTTTTTGTTCTTTTTCCATGATTTGTGCCGCATTATTATACTCTTTGCGAAGAAAAAAGAGATGGACATCCTTCTTCTTTCCGTGAATTGGAAGAAGAAATGACGATGTGTGAAAGAAACCCGGGAAGTACGAAATCTTATTGTAAAAAACGGGTCATGATTGGATAATATTAAAGCTTTATATAATAAGTGCATCTAAAAGGTGAAAACACAATGGGAAATATTTCTTACCTGCTGAAGTCGCTTTATAGCAATCACGTCATTCTCGAAGGACGAAAAAAGCCGTGGTACTTTACCCTCATCTTCTTTGTCATCGGCATTTTCCTGCCCTGGATTCCCCTTCTTTCCTCCGGCTATACCTCGGACTCGTCAACTTTCATCACGGCGACCCAGAATCACGAAATCGACAAAGGCCTTCTCATGCTTTCCAAGGAGAAGAGCTTCAACCAAGTCACCATCGGACAGGAAGAGGGCGAATATTTCCTCGACATGTCCGGTCTTTCCGATACGGATTTCCTTGCCGAGAACGTCGATACGTCCGAAAATTCCTGGCAGAACGAATATGATGGCATCAACGAGAAGGAAATGGCCCTAGGCTTTTATGTCGATAACGCAGATAGGACAGGGCTCCCGGACAATGTCCAGGGACAGGTCTTTGAGGCCAGCTCCTATGTCGAGAGCAATGTCGATTCAATGACTGGTCTTGGCCAGGCCTTCTATTTCGACGCCCTTATGGTTGATACCGCCGAATACCCGACGATCGATCCGGCACCTTCCAATTCCTCTTCTTCTTCCGGAACCCAGATTGAATACGAAGAGAACGGAAAGACGTATTTCCTTCTTGCCTACTATCTTCCGGATCTGGACACCACCACGGAAAGTGGAGCCAAGTATCTCGTTAACTTCATCTATTCCGTCGTTCTTGGCGTCGATTCCTCGGATGGGCAGAGTTTCTCTCACTGGCCACATTCCTACATCGTCTTCACCAAGGATTCCTTCAGCCTTGTCACCTACCCCCTTCGTTCCGCAAAGACGAATCGATATGCCGCTTCCTATATGGATGGCCGCTTCAATGATGCCGTCGCTGGACAGGAGCCGGCTGTCGGCACGGGCCTTCAAGACTTTTTCTATCGCAATGATGCCGACAATGACCAGGCCCTTTCCAACATCCGTGTCTTCTTCAATGCCGGACATCGTCAGAACGTTATCCGGAGCACGTGGATCAATTGTGGAATCCTTGCTGCGGTCTATGCCGGACTTGTTCTTGTCTCTTCGGGAATCATCATGTTCCTCGTCAAGAGAAAGACGTCCATCTATCGCGAAACCAATTACTGGGAAGCCATCAAGATTGCCGTCACGCTCTCCTTCACGCCGGCCCTGCTTTCCATGATTGTCGGTTTCATGTCCTTCGAATACGGTGTCGGCGCTCTTGTCCTCTGCATTCTCTTCCGTGTCATCTGGATGAACAACAAGATTTGCCCGCCCGCTCCGACGGACAACAAGCCTCTCTATCAGGCTCGTCAATAGCAATCGATCCGATTGCATTCCAAGCCGGCAGGATGACGGAAACCCTTTTGGTGTCTTCGTCATAGGCCGGCGATGGAAGGAAAGGAGGAAATGCCATGACCATGGGTCGCGAATTCCTGGATAAACTGAAAGAATCCTGCATTTCCATACTTCCCATCATCCTTTTGATCATCGTCCTCAATTTCGCTTCGGAAAGCTTTCGTTTGGACGAAGGCACGATGGCGGGACCAACCTTCGTCTCTTTCGTGATTTCGGCCATCCCACTTCTTTTGGGCATGACGCTTTTCAACATGGGTGCCGAAAAGGCCATGGGGAAAATCGGTGAGGTCGTCGGAACATCGCTTACGAAAAGAAAGTCCCTTGCCCTATTGGCTATCATTGCAGTTCTTCTCGGGACGCTGATGACCGTTGCCGAACCGGATCTTACCGTTCTTTCCCAGAGGCTTCTTCCTTCCGGACCGAACTGGCTTCTTGTCGCCGTCGCGGCCTTGGGGGTCGGCATCATGCTTGCCGTTGCCGTCATCCGCGTCATCCTCCAAAAATCCCTCAAGATCTGGATCGTGATTGCCTATGGCCTTGTCTTTGCGTTGGGATGCATGGCGGATCCGGACTTCTTCCCGATCGTCTTCGATTCCGGCGGTGCAACGACAAGCGCCATTTCTTCCCCATTCATCATCGCCTTCGGTGTCGGTATCGCCTCCGTCCGCGGTGGCCGCAATTCCGAGGATGACTCCTTTGGCTATGCCGGTCTCTGCTCCCTTGGCCCTTTGATCACGGTCATGCTTTTGGGAATCTTCCTCGACAAAGACTTCATCCTGAGAAACCTCTCCCTGGAAATCGAGGAAATGACTGGCAATTCCTTGTCTGCCTTTTCCAAAATCGGTCCCTTCTATGCCAACCAGATTCTTTCGGCCATCATCGACGTCAGCATTTCGATTTCACCAATCGTCATCTTCTTCTTCGTCTACAACATCTTCCTCAAGCTGCGAAGCAAGGAACTCCTCTCCATTATCATTGGCCTGGTCTATACCTATGTCGGTTTGGTCATCTTCCTCTTTGGGGCGAATGCCGGGTTCATTCCCGTTGCCACGGCCTTGGGAAGCAACTTTGTCCATGTCGACGAATGGATATTCCTTCTCTTCGGCGCTGTCATCGGCTGTCTTATCGTCCTTGCCGAACCGGCGGTCCATGTTTTGGCGGATCAAGTTGCCGAAGTAACGAGAGGCACAATCCGAAAGGGACAGGTTTTCGTTTCTCTTGCCATTGGAACCGGTCTTGCCGTTCTCTTCAATGTCATTCGGGTTGTCTACGATATCAATCTCATTTATTTTGTGGCGCCAATCTACATCATCGGTTTCGTCATGGCCTTCCTTGTTCCCGAAATCTATGTTGCCATCGCCTTCGATTCCACCGGTGTCGCCACGGGAACCCTTTCTTCCTGCTTCCTCCTTCCCTTGTTCATCGGTTTCGTCAACTTGTCTTCCGGTGGCAACACCGACATGGTCCTGAAGGAGGGCTTTGGCATCATCGGCATGATCTCGACCATGCCCGTCATCGCCATCGAGGCCCTCGGTCTTTATGGCGTCATCAAGAACAAGGTCGAATACCGGAAGGCCCTTCGCCGGGTCATGGAAGTCGACGATGCCCAAGTTATCCACCTTCCTCTTCCGGAAGACGACATGAAGGAGAAGAACTATGGAATGGCTCGATAGCTTGAAGAAACGCTTGCGGAAAAAGGAAGAACGTGTCCGCAGGAAGGTGGAGGCAAAACCGGACAGACCCTATGACCAAAGGGAAAAGGTCCAGTCCCTCTCCCTTGTCGTGACGATCGTCAATAGGCATCAGGCTGCCTATTTCCTTGAGAACTACCAGGAAATCGGCGCATCCCTCAACATGATCCTCTATGCCTATTCCATGCCACCGGAGGAAATCGTCAAGCTTCTCGGAAGCGATGCCACGAAGAAAGACATCATCCTGACCATCGCCAGGAGCGAATACGTCCCGGAGATGCTTAAGAGGGCAAAGGAACGCTTTGCCATATCCAAGGCGAGCAAGGGCATTGCCTTTGCCTGTCCCATCGATTCCGTCTATGGCATAGCCGTCTATAAGTTCCTCTCCGATCAGAACAAGAATGTGAGGGTCAACGAAAATGGAAAACAAGAACGATAGATACGATCTCATTATCGCCATCGTCAATAAGGGGACGACCGATCTGGTCATGAATGCCGCAAGGAAGGCGGGATCGACCGGCGGGACCATCACCATCGCCAGGGGAACGGGAAATCCCGACCTTGCCAAGTTCTATGGCCTTGCCATTCAGCCGGAAAAGGAGATGGTCTTCATCGTCGTCAAGCAGGAAATCAAGGAAAAGGTGATGAAAGCCATCTATGACGAGGCCGGTCTTGAGACGGCAGGACAGGGAATCCTTTTCTCGCTTCCCATCACCGATGCCGTCGGTCTGGATCCTTTGGAAATCAAGGAAGAATAGAGTGAATTTTCGGTAAGAAAAGCAAAGAGGATATAGGTTTGGAGAAAGACGAAACTGATTTTGAAAGCGATTTCATAGAAAAAGAGTCAAAAGGCAAAAGTGTAGAATTCTATAGGATTTGATTTGTTTTGAAAGCGATTTTATAGATTTATAAAATGTACAATTAAAATAAAAAGCACGGAAAAAAGAGAACAACACGTATATATAGGTGTTAAGAATAAAATATTAGTTAGATAAAAAATAAAATAATTTTTCCTATTTTTTGGTTTTTTCGGTCAAAACTTGTTCTTTTCTTTGCCTTTTTCGAGAAAGGCAGGCTTGCATATAATAATCGGGCTTTAGATTAAGGAGGAAAACCATGCATAAAAGATTTTCTGTGTTGGCCTTAGTCTTGTTTTCCGTTTTCGGCCTCTCTTTGGCTTCCTGCCAAAACACAGGCGGAAACAGCTCGACGACTGGTGGTACCAATACCGGTACTGGCGAGTCCACCACGAGCCCGACGACAACGGAAATCAAGTCGATGACCTTCAAGAGGTATGACGGCCATCCTGCCGTCGGCGAAGCCATTGATTTGGATGATTACATTCAGTTCAAGGACGCCAATGACCAGACCCTCGATCCCAAAACGGTCGAATATGATGTGACGATGCCGGAAAGCATGAAGGAGATTGCATCTCTCGATGGGCATGTCCTGACCTTCAAGAAGGAAGGCGAAGTCACCGTTCGCGCCAGCCATGGCGATATGACGGCAAACTTTACGGCTTCCGCTTATTCCGAGCTCAAGAGCCGCTATGTCGAATATGTCCAGAATGTCACGAAGGACTACTTCATCTCGACCTTCGGCGGCATCCGGCAAGAGAATGGAAACGACTATGTCGGTGCCCTTCCCTATGGCGTCATGCATGATGCGAACTACTTTGCCTATAACTTCAGCGTCGACATCCAAGGCGCTCCGGACAATTGGCAAGGACTCTTCCAGGCCGGAGACAATACGGCCTATCAGTTCGAGGCCCCTTCCCTGGATTCCGAACAGGACGAAGTCCGGTTCATCGGCGGAAGTTCCGGAAACCCCATCAACCTTTACTACCTGAACATGGACTATCCCATCAATGGCTCTACCGTCACGACTCAGCCGAGTTTTCTTCCCGATGTCTGGAACGAGGCTCTTGGCGTCACCGGCGATGTTCTCTTCTTCAATGCCGCCACCCTGGGATCCTTCCTTTCCAACTCTTTGGGTCTCTCCTTCAACGAGGGCTATGAGCTCTATGGCGGCGAGATTGCCTTCGTCGAGGATGGCAACTACTTCGTCAACTACGGAACGGAAGTAAAGACGGGTGACTATCCTGTCCTCAACCTCCTCATCCAGGATTCCAGAACAGGCGAAATCCTCCTCGGTGGCATGTACGCCCTCATCACGGATCCGGCAGCCCTTGGCATCAAGGGCATCGACACGGCCGTCGAGAACAAGTTCACGCCGCCTCCGGTCCAGGATCCTGGCGTTGCCGACATGTTCACCACGGTCGTCGATGGCAAGAACTTCACTCTTGAAGTCGATGGTTATTGGTGCGACATGACTGGCCAGCCTGTCAGCGAAGATGAGCTTGGATCCATTCAGGATCAGGCTACCTTCCTTCCCGGAAACTTCGATACGACAAGCTATTACACGGAAGACGGAATCCTTGTCTCTGCCGGAAACGGAACCCAGTTCGGCGAATTCGCCAATAAGGGACAGATTCTCTATCGTCCGACGGAAGACGGAACGGCCAGCGAAAGATACACCAATCTGACGACGCATGAAGACGGATCGATTTCCGGGGTCAGCGATACCTATACCGCTGAGCCGGTTAAGGATTCCACTGGCGATATCTGGAAGGACTTCGACAACATTACCCTTGCCACCTGTGCCTCCGGATTCAAGAACGTTGTCATCATGACGGCTGACGAAACCAATGATGAGACGGGACACTACTGGACGGTCTCCATCAGCCAGAACCAAGATGCCTTCCTTGGTGGATTGTTCAAGGCGATTCCCTTCTTCGGAACGGCTCTCGACCAGACCTTCTCCACCTCGTCGAACCAAACGTCCCTCTACTCCATGACTTCTCCCACCATCATCTTCGACGAAATAACGATGTTGGTCCAGGTCTTCCTTAACTGGGACGGCACTTATGGCTACACCTTCAACTTCCGTATCTCCGATATCGGTGAGACGGTTCTTCCTTCCATCGCATAAAAATTGACAAAAGGGCACAAGGGGAAGTTCGAAAGAGTTTCCCCTTTGCTTGCGTCAAGAAAGGATAATGTAAATGAAAAAAAGAATAACAACGGCATTTGCCCTTCTGGCATCCCTTGGCGTTCTTGCTTCTTGCCAGCCAGGCGGAACCAGCAGCGGAGGCACCGGAAACAACGATCCGACCAAGAGCTACACCTACAACACCTATCTTGAGACGAATCCCAAGACATGGAATGTCCACAACTGGCAGACGAACGACGAGGCCTATATCAATTCCTTCACCGAAATCGGCCTCTATGACGTCATCCTCAACCAGACCAAGGACGGCTATGAGTTCATGCCGGAGATGGCAAGCGGACTTCCGGTCGAGATGGCCGATCCGAGCATCAATCTCACGGCGGATGAATTGGATGCCTATTATGGCGACAACAACCCCGCCACGGGCATGGTTTGGGACATTCCCCTCAACCAGAGCGCCAAGTGGGAGGATGGTCAAGCCATCAAGGCCGTCGACTATGTCGAGTCCATGAAGAGGCTTCTCGATCCTGCGCTTGTCAACTATCGTGCCGATGGTTACTACAACGGCAACATGGTCATTGCCAATGCCGAGACCTATTACAAGCAGGGCCGTACCACGGTCGAGCCTGCTTACGACTACATCAACCTGACGACCGGTCAGCTGGATTCCCAGGCCGGACAGGATGGCAAGTGGTACATCAACCTCGGCAAGTACACGCCGTATGTTGCCAGCGTCTTCAGCAATGCCGACGATACCATGACCTTCTATACCGTTCTCAACAATCGTTCTCAAAAGGAGAGCGATGCCGTCGAGCTTGCTGCAAAGAGAATCACGACTTCTGTCGCCTACTACTTCCTCCATTGTGTCGATAGAGAGGACGGAAAGTACAGCGCCTTCTTCAATAACAACAAGGCAGACTGGGAAAAGGCCGAGACGCCCTCCGATGTCACGCAGACGATGCTCGAGAACCATCCCGACATCGACATTTCGGATTTTGACTATGTCGAAGTCAAGGTGCCTTCTTCGCTGGACAGCAGTGAACTCAACGACACCTATTCTTCTGCGGAGTTGAAGCAGGATCTTCAGACCTTCGTCTCTGCCCTTGGACGCGGTAGCGGTGCTGCCACCAAGGAATTCGCTTGGGAACTCCCGCTCTTCTGCTCCGTCTACAATGATGACGAAATGGTTTGGGAAAATGTCGGTATCCGCGCCGTCGATGATTACACGATCCGTCTCTATCTCTCCAAGGAAATCACCGAGCTCAACCTCAAGTTCGCCCTTTCTTCCAACTGGCTCGTTCGTACCGATCTCTATGATAGCCTGACCCAGAGCACGGGCGCTTCTTCCAAGGCGACTCGCTATGCCACTTCTTCTGTCGACAACTACATGTCCTATGGCCCCTACAAGCTGACCGCCTACGAATCCGGAAAGACCATCACGATCGAGAGAAACGATCAGTGGTATGGTTACACCGACGGAAAGCACAACGGTCAGTTCCAGATGACCAAGATCAATACGAGGATCATCACCGATCACAATACGGCGATGACTTTGTTCAAGCAGGGACAGCTCGACGACATCACCCTCAACGCTACCGACATGAAGGAATTCGGCTCCTCCTCCAGAAGAACCACGACCTATGAGTCCTATACCCAGAAGATCACCTTCAACACCGATTGGTCGAAGCTTCTCCAGCGTCAGTCTGGTAACGGCGTCAACAAGACCGTCCTGAGCAACATCAACTTCCGCAAGGGTCTCTCCCTCGGCATCGACAGAAACAATCTTGCTGCTACCACGACCGCCGGCTCCAAGGCCTTTACCGGATTGCTCAACGACCTTTACCTTGCCGATGTCGAGAACGGAACCTCCTTCCGCTCCACGAAGCAAGGAAAGTCTGTCTACAATGCGGTCTATGGCACGCTTGGCGGTGATGGACAGAGCAATACGCCGCTTGCCGAAAACCTGAATGGCTACAATGCCACGGCTGCTCTTCATTACGCTGCCCTCGGCATCCAGGAAGAACTCGGGAGCACTCGCGAAGGCCATCTCCAGAAGGGAGACAAGATCGAAATCGAGCTTCGTGTCTACGACAGCGAATCCGAGACCACCGTTGCCCTTCGCAACTTCCTCAACAACGCCTTCGTCAATGTCATCAACGCGGTCAACGAAGAACTGGGTCTTACTGGAAGGGATGCTCTCTCCATCAACCTGTCTCTCCAGAAGGACGAAAACTACTACGAGACCGCCAAGCAGGGCAACTTCGACATGATCTTCTCCATCTGGGGCGGCGCCGCCATCGACCCGTATCACATGATGCAGGTCTATTGCGATTCCACCTATGATTCCTGCTGCGAATACGGCTTCAAGGGCAAACAGGACGAGACCTTCATCGGAATCGATGCCAATGGCGACGGAAAGATAGATGCCACGGACAACAACGGCGATGGCGTCTACGACGCTGGCACCGAGTGGAAGAGCTTCAACGACTGGTATACCGAAATGGCCGATACCCTTACCGGCGAAGAGGATACCGAGAGAAGGCTCAACATCCTTGCCGGACTGGAAGCCGGAATCGTCAACCGCTTCGAGGCCATTCCGCTTGTTGCCAGAGGCACGTCCTCTCTGACCTCCTTCAAGGTCGAGAACGCGACGGATGTCTATGTCTCCATGGTCGGCTACGGCGGAATCCGCTTCATGACCTTCAACTACAACGATGCCGATTGGGCTGCCTTCGTCAAGGAGCAGGGAACCAATCTCGAAAACCTCTACAAGGCCTAATCGATTCTTAGCGAATCCTGAACATAGTGACGACACCGGGTCTGCCTGGTGTCGTTGCTATGTCTTTGTTTCTTCCTACGACTGCCGTTAGACGACGAAAGAACATCTGAGAGAGAACAATATGCGCAATTCAAAACAGATGCTGTCCTACATTCTCCAGCGTCTCCTTCTCATGGTCGTGACATTCCTCATCATTTTCTTCGTTTGCTTTATCTTGATTCGACTTCTGCCGATCGATCCGGCGACTGGTGCCGGAAAGGATCCGGAAGTTTTTTACATGATGCAGGTCAACATGGGCAGGATGTACAGGGGAGAGGATGGCCAATATTATGACGTCCCGGTTCTTCAGCAGCTGTGGACGTTCCTTTGCAACCTTGTCAACCCTGCTTCCTATATCGATTCCAATGGTCAGGTCCAGTATGTTTCCCGCTGGGGCTATTCCTGGCAGATCAGCTGGCTTGCCTCCCCGATGGAAATCCTTGGAAGACAGCTTCCCCCGACCGTCCTCATCAACGTCTATTCCATCATCCTTTCCATTCCGATCGGCATTGGCCTTGGTATCTACATGGCCCTGAAGAAGAACAAGTGGCAGGATAGCACTCTTAGCGTCCTCGTCATGCTTTTCATCTCCGTCCCGAGTTTCGTCTATGCCTTCCTTCTCCAGTACCTCTTTGCCTATGTCTGGAACATCCTTCCGCCAATCCGTGCCGACTTTGCCGGTTCCTGGTTCACTTGGGATATGTTCAAGTCCATGATCCTTCCTGTCCTGGCGATGTCCTTCGGCTCGATTGCCGGCTTTGCGCGCTATACCCGTGCCGAGCTGACGGAGGTGTTGACTTCCGACTTCATGCTCCTTGCCAGGACGAAGGGCCTTTCCCGCTCCCAGGCCACCTTCCGCCATGCCTTCCGCAACTCCCTCGTCCCGATCTTCCCGATGATTCTCGGTCAGTTCATTTCCGTTCTCTCCGGTTCGATCATCATCGAACAGATCTTCAGCGTCAACGGCGTCGGTGCCCTCTTCCTCCAGTCCATCCAGATGCGTGACTACGACGTCTTCCAGTTCGTCGGCATGTTCTATGTCCTCATCGGACTTGTCGGAACGCTTGTCGTCGATGTCTCCTATGGCCTCGTCGATCCTCGAATCCGTATGGGAGGTAAAAAGTAAATGAACGAGAACAAGATTGTCCTCGCCAATGCGGACGAGGCAGAAAACAAGCTGGTCGCCTCCCTTACCAAGGACGACTTCCAGTTCGTCCAGGAGCAGAGCGAAATCCACGACCAGGCTTTCGAGACGAAGCCGATCAGCTACATCCATGATTGCTGGCGCCGTTTTGCCAAGAACAAGAGCTCCATCGTCGGCGGCATCATCATTCTTCTCATCATCCTCTACGCCATCATCGTTCCCTTCGTCGAACCCAAGGCCCACGTCAGCCAGAGGGACTTCCCCAATGGCTATCAGGACATCAACTTCCGTTATGCGACGCCCTACTGGTCCATCTTCGACGGAACGGGCTTCTGGGATGGCACGACCGTCCGTACCGTTTCCGAGAACGATTACCTTATCTATCAATATGATGATGGAAACCGTCCTCGCGCCGAGCTGATCTCGAGAAACGAGAGCAGCCAGACAATCGGATCCACGGTCCTGACGACGGTCACCTATACCATTCGCGAAGACACCTATGCCATCGGTTGCAAGAACATCACCATCAGCCAGGCGGAATACCAGAGGCTGACCCAGTACGAGCAGGAACAAGGCATCTACCATACGGAGAACTCCATCTCCAAGCCCTTCGTCGATGCCTCGACCTATCTTGAGGGGTATAGAGCCCAGCTTGAGGAAGAGATGGCAAACGGAGCCAACCTGACCCTGCCTCTCATCGACGGCATCATCGACTACATGTCCAACTACTATAACCAAAATCCGAATGTCTATTTCGCCTTGACCGCCAAGAACCCGACGACGGGCCAATATTCGCAGAACCGTTACTTCCCTGTCCTGGACGCCAACGGAGAACCCGTTTCCATCTATGCCAAGGACGAGAACGGAGACGAGGTCTATTATCGTCCGACGACCAACGAAGTCACGATCCGTGTCGATTACTTCGATTGGTTCGTCTATCGCTATGGCTTCCAGCCCTATTCCCTCTTTGGCACCAATGCCCAGGGACAGGATATCTTCCTCCGTCTTGCGGAGGGTGCCCGCTTCTCCCTCATCCTTGGTGTCTGCATCTCGCTTGTCAACTTCATCATCGGCCTTATCTGGGGTGCCGTTTCCGGCTATTACGGCGGAAAGGTCGACCTCTTCATGGAAAGATGCACCGATATCATTGCCAACGTCCCTTCCATCATCATTCTGACCATCTGCCAGATCCAATTCCTGAACAACTATGCCCTCAACAGCGCCCTTGGAAGCGGAGGCATGATCATCCTTGCCGTCCTCGTGGCTTTCGTCTACAACGGGTGGACGGGCGTCGCATCGACGACACGTATGCAGTTCTATCGATTCAAGAGCCAGGAATATGTCCTTGCCAGCCGTACCTTGGGCGCCAGGGACAGAAGGCTTATCTTCCGCCACATTTTGCCCAATGCCGTCGGAACCTTGGTCACGTCTTCCGTCCTCATGGTCCCGAGCATCATCTTCTCCGAGTCCTCCCTCTCCTATCTCGGCATCATCGACTTTGCGTCCTCCGGCCTTTCCTCCATCGGTACCCTGCTCAACGAAGGACAGCAAGCCGGCCTTGCCAACTATCCGCACATGCTTCTCTTCCCCTGCATCGTCATTTCGCTCTTGATGATCTGCTTCAATCTCTTCGGAAACGGCCTGAGAGATGCCTTCAACACATCCCTGAAAGGTAGCGAGGACTAGAAAATGGAAACCTCGAGAAACGAAAAGAACAAGATTCTTGAAGTCAAGAACCTTCGCATCTCCTTCAAGACCAACGGCGGCACCGTCAAGGCCGTCCGCGGCATCGACTTTTCCCTCTATCGCGGAAAGGTCCTGGCAATCGTCGGCGAATCCGGTTCCGGAAAGTCCGTCACGTCCAAGGCAGTCCTCGGCATCCTTGCCAACAACAAAATCGTCGAGGATGGCCAGATCATCTTCGATGGCAAGGACCTTCTCAAGCTTAGCGAGGATGAATTCACCAAGATCCGTGGCGTGAAGATTTCCATGATCTTCCAGGATCCGCTCTCCTCCCTTGACCCCATCATCACCGTCGGCAAGCAGCTGACCGAAGCCATGGTCCTGAAGAACAAGGCTTCCAGAAAGGAAGCCTCGGCCTTCATCCGCCGCATCGATTCCGCCATGAAGAGGCTTCTTCCCGGCGAGGCCAATCGTATCCAGGAATTCGGAAAGGCGCTTTCCAAGAACGGCTCTGCCGAGGAAGGCGATATCGTTACCCTCTTCCAGAAGGCCTATGTCCTGGCCCAGGACGAGAGGAAGGAAAACGTGAACCGTCTCCTTCCCGAAGTCGAGGCTATCCTCGAAGGTTGGGAAGGAAAGGACTTTGCCGCCATCAAGGCTTCCATCCGCGGACTCTACCATCACCTCCCCAGTCTTCGTTCTGCCCTCTCCTATCAAAGCGACAATGTCGTCGATGTCTTCAAGACCGTCTGCGAGGACTACTTCTCCGCGATTGAAAGATCGAAGAAGCTTCTTCGTCAGAGGGAGGCCATCCTCAAGCGCTTCGGAAAGGACGATATCTTCGACCTGCCTCCGAGCCAAAGGGCCAACATGCAGGAGGTCGTCATCGAGCCGGAAGAATACATCAAGAACATTCGCAAGACTGTCGAGAACTTCCTTGCCCGTCTTCGCGAGATTGCTGCCATGGACACCCAGCATGCGGAGAAGAGAGGCAGCGGACTCTTTGAGGCCTATAAGAAAAATGCCATCGAGAAAGTCCATGTCCTGAGTGCCGCCGAGGCCAAGGAAAGGGCGTTGGCGCTTCTCAAGGACGTCGGCATTCCCGAACCGGAAAGACGCTTCAACCAATACCCCTTCGAGTTCTCCGGCGGTATGCGTCAGAGAATCGTCATTGCCATCGCGCTTTCCTCCAACCCGGACATCCTCATCTGCGATGAGCCGACGACTGCCCTTGACGTCACCATCCAGGCCCAGATCCTTGAACTCATCAAGAGGCTCAAGGAGGAAAAGAACCTCTCCATCATCTTCATCACCCACGATCTTGGTGTCGTCGCGAACATGGCCGATGACATTGCCGTCATGTATGCCGGAAAGATCGTCGAGTATGGAACGGTCTACGACATCTTCTATGATCCGCGCCATCCCTATACCTGGGCTCTTCTCGGCTCCATGCCCGACCTGAAGACCAAGGAGAAGCTCAATGCCATCCCCGGCACGCCGCCCAACATGCTTCTTCCGCCCAAGGGCGATGCTTTCGCCGCCAGAAACAAGTTCGCCGTCAAGGAAGACTTCGTCCGGCAGCCCCCCTACTTCCAGGTCAGCTCGACCCACTACGCCGCGACATGGCTTCTCCATCCGGAAGCCCCGGATGTCCAGGCACCCGCAATCGTCAGCAAGCGCATTGCCGAATCCCTTGAGGCAAACGGCAACAACAGGCCGGAACCCGACAATCGGAAGAACTCCATCCTCAACTACATCGGAGGTGAAGACAATGAGTGATAGCAAAAAGAAGACGGAAGTCGTTCCCGCCTTCGACTACGAAAATGCCAAGGAACTTCTCAAGGTCAAGCATCTGAAGCAGTACTTCCGCTTCAAGAATGCCGGCTCGAAGTACCTTAAGGCGGTCCATGACGTTTCCTTCACTGTCTATAAGGGAGAGGTCTTCGGTCTTGTCGGCGAGTCCGGATGCGGAAAGACGACGACCGGAAGGGACATCCTCAAGCTTTACAAGATCACCTCCGGCGATATTTGGCTCGATGGCGTCCGCATCGCTGCCGGCACGCGCTGGAACGAGAAGGAAATCAAGTTCACCAATATCCGCCTGAGGAAATACCTCAAGGAATTCCCGAAGAAGAAGGCCACTGCCATTGCCGCCTTGGCCGAAAGCTATGCCAACGAGTTCGACGAGGACTTCAATCCTTCCAGGCTTGCTTCCCTGAAGGCCTCCGACAAGGACAACGACAACGACGTCAGCATCATCCAGTCCAAGAAAGCCTATCTGGAACGCTATGAGAAGCTTCTTGCCGACCTTGAGAAGGAAAGGGAAGAAAGAATCCAAAACGCCAAGGAAATCAGCAAGACCCAAAGGGAGAAGATCATCCAGGCACGCAAGGACGACAAGGACTATGCCAAGCGCATTTCCGAAATCGCCGTGAAGGAATACATCGAATCCCACAAGGAAGAAATGGACGTCATCCAATCCTACGAGGAAAAGCTCGGAAAGGAGACGGATGAAAGGAAAAGGGAATTCCTTGAAACCTGGATCGCGGACAAGAAGAAGGTCTATGATGAAGGCCTTGCCAAGGCCAAGGCGACAAGCCTTCCCAACAAGGTCCAGATGATCTTCCAGGATCCGATTGCCTCCCTTGATCCGCGTATGACCGTCCGGAGCATCATCTCCGAAGGTCTGGTCATCCAGGGCGTCCACGATCAGAAATACATCAACGACGAAGTCAGCCGCGTCCTGAAGCTCGTCGGCCTCGTTCCGGAACATGCCAACCGCTATCCCCACGAGTTCTCCGGCGGACAGAGACAGAGAATCGGTATCGCCAGGGCCATCATCATGAAACCGGAACTCATCGTTGCCGATGAACCGGTCTCCGCCCTTGACGTCTCTATCCAGGCCCAGGTCATCAACCTTCTCAACGACCTGAGAAAGAACCTTGGCCTGACCATCATCTTCATCGCCCACAATCTCTCCGTCGTCAAGTACTTCTGCGACCGTATCGCCGTCATGTACTTCGGCAATCTCGTTGAGCTTGCCACTTCCGACGAACTCTTTGCCCACCCGCTCCACCCCTATACCAAGTCCCTTCTCTCCGCCGTCCCCTATCCCGATCCCAACATCGAATCGGAGAGAAAGAGAATCCTCTACAATCCGGCCCAGGCCCATGACTATTCCAAGCAGAAGCCGACCATGAGGGAACTTGAAAAGGGCCACTTCGTCCTCTGCAATGACGAGGAGGAGGAACGCTACCGCAAGGAGCTCCTCGAGCAGAAATCCGTCTATGCCAAATAACGAGGAGAGAGACGACGAAGTCTTCCCCAAGCAGAAGGAGGAAAGAAAGCCCCTCTTCACCAAGTCCTTCTTCATCGGGCTTGCCATCTCCATTGCCGTTGCCGGTCTCATCGCCGGCCTCATCGCCATCATCGAGATCTATGGCATCGGAAGGAAGGCCGATCCCTACCTCTACCTCATTCTCGTGGATTCCTTCTCCGTCAGCGGCTTGATGATGATGCTCTTCTACCTCTTCGTCCTCGTCAGCCGCCGGGGCGTCTTCGATGCCTTGGTCTATGGCGTCAAGGTTGCCTTCTACACGATCTTCTTCAAGGACCTGAGGGATTCCAAGCTTCCTCGGACCTATGCCGACTATAGGGCAATGAGGGCGGACAAGGAACATGCCGGCGTGAGTTATGTCTTCTTTGCCGGAATTCTCTTCCTTGTCATCGCGCTCATACTTCTCATTCCGTATTATCAGACTCGACCCTGAGTCCAAATAAAGAAAAGGAGAAAGACATGAAAAGCAAAATGTTTCGTTTCCTTGCCGGATTGCTGATGCTCGGATTCGTCTCCGGATGCGTCAACAATGGCGGAGGGGACAGCACGACCTCCTCGACGGCGGGTGGCTCAAACAGCACGACGCAGACGACAACGCAGACGACGACGTCCGCCGCAGCGGATGCCGACATCACAAATGCGGACCTCGAAAAGGCCCAGACGACCTACCTCGACGAGAACGGCGTGGAGCAGGCACTCAACATGAACACCCTCTACTCCAACAAGAATGCCCCGCATCTCAATCCCCTTGGCGACCAGCATGTCTTCGTCGCCCCCTTCAGCTTCGTCAAGAACCCCAACGATCCCAGGGATACCATCAATCCGACGGACGAACTTCTCAACCATATCCGCCTGACCTTCAACGGGACCGAAGAGGAGCTTGCCGCCGTCGGAGCCGAAGGCATCTATTCCGTTTCGGAGTTCTATCAGAAATCCAGCTATGGCCTTGCCAACTTCGAGGCCTACGTCATGCCGACCTGGATCCAGTATGAGGGAACGGCCAAGGATTTCGAGGCCTACGCCGGACAGAACGCCGGCATCAGTGCCGCCCAGTATTGCCGCGATTGGTACATCAAGGAATACAACAAGGCCAATCATGGCGTTCTTGGCGAAGATGCCGAAAGCATCGACTTCTTCGATGCCGACAAGGATGGCTTCATCGACCTGATGTGGGTCGTCTATGCCTATCCCTATACGAGTGGCGATACCAGCTTCTGGTGGGCTTATGTCACCTATACTGGCCAGATGGCCAATCCGACCACGCCGACGGTCAAGACCTTAGGCTGGGCTTCGACGCAGTTCATGACGGAAGCCTTCAACGGCTATGATCCCCATACCTTTATCCACGAGACCGGACATACCTTCGGCCTTGATGACTACTATGACTACAACAACACTTGGAAGCCGGTTGCCAGCGTCGACTACATGGATCAGAACATGGGCGACCACAATGCCTTCTCCAAGTTCTCCCTCGGATGGACACAGCCTTGGGTCCTCAAGGAAGAGGATCTCGAAGGCGACAAGACGGCCGTCATCACGCTTCGTGCCTTTACCAATTCCGGCGATTGCCTTGTCCTTGCCTCACCCAATTACAACAACACCGCCTTTGACGAATACTTCATCCTCGAGCTTGTCGGTCCGACCGGCCTTGCCGAAAGGGACTACAAGAACGGCTACCAGAACACGAAGGGATTCACCGTTCCGGGAATCCGCATCTTCCATGTCGATGCCAGGGCCTATGGCGGACCTGTCACGCATGACAACTACTATACCGATGCCGACAAACTCGGACAGACGGGTACGGACATGCGCGTGAGCAACACCTGGGGTGGCGGAAGACAGGGTCTCCAGCTGGATGGCGACTACTTCCCTCTCGAGGACAATGGCAGCGTCACGCCGAGCTACATGCCTCTTCTTTCCATCGTCGAAGCCACCATCAAGGACACGAACTGGACCAACAGCAGCAGCTACAGTGCCTCCAACAGCTCTCTCTTCACCAAGGGAACCCGACTCAATCTGACCGAGAGCTCCAACTGGTGCACGACCTACATGCCTTCCAAGACCAATCTCTGGAACAAGGCATGCCAGACGACCGGATGGACGGGAAACACCAAGCAGTACACCATCGATGAGGACTGCCGTGCCAACTATCGCATCCGCGTCCTGGATATCCAGGAAGATCCGGAATACGGCTACACGGCCCAAGTCCAGATCACGCTCTAAATCAAAAAGAAAACTGCCGCACATTGTCGTAACCCCCTATGATGGGACCATGCAGGGGAATGGGAAGGAACAAAGGCCTTCCCATCCTTCCTTGACAAAACAGGCCCGACGAGAGGGATTGCTTCAAAGGCGGCAGTTTTTGTTTGAAATCTATTGACGGAGTCACCCTTTTGAAAAATCCGACAAGTATTCTTCTTTTTTAGGCCTCATCAATGGCATGTATTTTATCGAATCGTGTATTCAGGTCTGCCTTGCGTTTGTCGTTTCGATTATGAGAATCTCGTTTCACGATCGGATGGAAAAAGAGCGGATTCCTTTGCCTATTTTGGGGCTGTTCCCGGCAACATCCTTTTCGCCGCGGCCTTGGGAAAGGCTTTGTCTTTTTCTTGTCAAAACCTTGATTCTTTTTGCCATGGAAAAGGAGGAGGAATCCACAGGATCGTGATGGTGTTTGTGGTTTTGTTTACTGGTCCACATGAATGGGACGTTCAGCAAGCAAGCTTTATTCGGAGATGATGTCGAAAGACAAACAAAGTCTGGAAATAAGCGCTTTCATGAATTTGAGAAAGGGATTGCTAATTTTTGAAAATCCAAGAAAAAAGAAAGCTTTTGTACGCAATGCATGACCTTTGATGCGTTTTCTTTTGGCTGACGTTTTTCTACAATTCCCTCATTCAAAGAAAGGAACGCACGATTATGAAAGCGAAAAGTCTACTTTTGTTATTTCCCATCTGTCTTTTGGCATCCTGCGAGAGCACTCTTGCTTCCTCGACAGGTGGCGAATCCACATCCGGAACCTCGGTATCCTCATTGTTGTCTTCGAGCAGTTCAGAGAGTGAGCCAATCACACCTACCGTGGATTTGGCCAAGGAATCGCTGGAAAAGCTCCTGTCGACGGATATTCTTACCTATACGTATACGGTGAGGAACTATCAGGATAGCTATCTGGACGGCAGTGTCAGCAAGAATGCTCGGCAGACCATTATGGGCCACAGCCATCTTGATGCCTTTGAGGCAGAAGTCGTCTATGAAGAGCTTTCCGGTGTCATGGAACCGGAGGTCGTCTCTTCTTCGCCGGGTAGGATGGCATCCTACAATCTTGATGAGGAGACGTATATCTATGGCCTTGTGAGCGATACGCCATCTGAGAATGATTTCGTCCAGATCCTTGAACGCAATCGCTATAGCACCGTCAATCAGACAGAAGAGATGATCTATTCTTCGCTTATCGAGAATGCCCTTACGGGACTCACGGACCTTGATAGTCTTTTCCCCGCCTCCTACGGCTATACCCTCAATGACCCTGCCATTGAAGAGGAAGAGGACGGATTCCTCATCACCTTGTCGGCAACGGCAGAAGAATCCGGGTATTATGCGAGGGAGGAACAGTCCATCTCCGTTCTTCTCGACAAGTATTCGGGAGCCATTAAGGAAGTCGCCTCCTCTTCTTTCGTTTACGACATGGGTTATACAGGCGATAGCCATGAAGAAGGCGCCAATGGCTACAATACGGCATCCTTGATCATCGAAGAGACCGGGGAAAGGTCAAAAGCCGAGATTGCGACATTGGATTACTCTTCCATGCCCGATTCGCAAATACAGTCTTTCGTTTACGAAGTTCCGGAGGTTGCCGCAGGCGATATCCCCGAGGAGAAGGTCTTGGAAATCTTCGCCAACATCAAGGCCTATGCCAAGGGAACGAACAAGGATAGCTTTACTGTCGATACGAGCGGTTTGTTGGATACCACGACTTTCGAGAATATGCCTCCGGCAAAGGGCGTCGGCGAAGCCATTCTCTATGAGGACGACCTCTATGTCAGCACCGTCGAGTATACCTTCGAGGAAGAAAGCGGACTGGATCCGACAACGCAAGTGACACGCGCAGAGGCCAAAGACGATGGCATTCATTCCCTTGCCAATGGCTATGAAAGCGTCATACCTCCGGAACAGGTGACGGAGATGGCGACCTACTTCACGCCCGGCCCATTCACGGCAACGATGGGAACGGGAATCTACGCCGTCCAGGAGGTTGCGACGACAGGCTTCGGGAAAACCGAAAGCGAATTCGCCACGAGCGAAAGCCAGCTTCTCGAGGCCAAGAAGGAAGGCGATACCATCACCATCCATTTCACCTCTTCCAGCGTTGGCGTTTTCTCCAATTCCGCCTACGATATCACCATCACGATTGTCGATGACTTCCTGACGAAGTTCGAGGTCGACAACGAAAATGGGGCGACGGATTTTTCCGAAGCCTCCTACACCTACGAAGTCCACAATCTTACAAAGGGGAACCCGCTTCCGAGAGAAGGGTAGACACTAATAAAAGATAGCCCTGCCAGGAATTAGGCCATGGCAGGGCTTTTCCTTGTCCTAAGTTGAAACTAGGAAACCAAAACGGCAAATCCCCACCTGTTCCACAAAGTAAACGTAGGCAATAAAACGGACATTAAAATCCAGATAGCTTTTTCAAAAAATTCTTTTGGCAGGAGGGCCGGGACTGAAGAACCGGTGAAATCCTTCTTGTTTCTTGTCACAATATAATTCGCCTCCAAACGATTTGCGATAGCATCCACAACAGCATCTTCAAAAACCTTTAACTCCTTGGTTAATGCAATTTGAATGTCAATAGGTTGGACATCGGCAAGGGAAACTATTTCACTCAGTTTTTCGATTTGCTCTTTTGCATAATCAATCGATCCAGTGTGCTTTCGCAAAATGTAATAAACATCCGTTGTTGCAGAAACTGAAAAAAGACATTCGATGTTCTTTTCAAAAGATTCGCATACAACCTTGAACGAATCGCTAAAAAAGGGCTGCCGCCTTTGAAGAATATCCACGACAATATTGGTATCCAAAAGTATTTTCATTGTCTGGAAAGCCGCTCTTTACGAAGAGCATCCTCATCTATTTCGACATCGGACGGAATGGTCCCGACAAGGCTTTTTAGTATTTCGATTTTGTTTACTTTCGGACTTGTAAGACGTGCAATCTGCTTTCCGTTTTTCAAGATGATGATTTCTCTGTCTGCGGCCATTTCAAGATATCGGCCAAGGTTATTTTTAAGTTCTGTTGCAGTGATGACCATTTTATTCCCCCCCCTTCTGTGTATAGTTTTAATCATTCAATTTAAAAAGGGCAACAATAAAAGATGAAAAAAGATGTACGATAAAAAACGTCCAAAATATAACCGCTCTCTGTAAAAAATACGAGGTATCAGTATGCTTTCAAGTAACAAACATGTTTTTAGGCAATCCAAGGAAAATGTGCTCATTAATCGAATGTTGGATTTACTGCCTGGTCCATCGACATCCGTCAAGACGATCCAAATCCTCTATTTCTCCTCCAGGACATCGATAGGCTTTTCCACAAGCGCCCTGCGAGCGGCAAGGAGGGAGACGATGACGGCAACGCCGATGAGGAGGAGAAACAGGGCAAGGATAGTCAGCCCGTTCAAAGAGAAGAGGGGGAAATAATACACAAAACGATTGATGCAGGTGGCCAAGATTCCTATGCGGGCGAGGGTGATAACCAGTTCCGCAAGTCCAATGATCAGGGAAGATTCCAGGACGAGAAGCATCAAAGCGCCCTTGGATGCTCCCATGGTCCTGTAGAGCCCGAGGCTTCTTTCCGCAGCCTTGACGTTGGCATAGAAGAGATTCAGGGCGACAAGGAAATGGATGAGGAGGAAGATGGCGACAATGCCCCAGATGAGGATTCGGATATACGACTCGCCGAAGAAACCCGCTGCTTTGCGTCATCAGTATAGCCTGATGATATTTTGTTAGCGCCCCGGGATTGTTCTAATCGTGGTCGTTGTGCTCCAGCCCTTTCAGAAGGGGAGTTACGCACTATCCTTGGAACCAAGAAAAAAGATTTATGCATTCTCCAGGGTAAAACGTCAGCAGTTTCTACCTATCACATATATCAAAAGCAGGGTCTTCCATATTTAAGAAGGAGGCCAAACAAGAAGGACTATTGCCTGTGACGGAACTTCTCTATCCGGTCGATCAGGAAGAGATCATGTTTCTTGGCGAACTGGACGGCTTCGAAATCGGCGGAGCGATAGCCCAATTGTTCTGGGGCATGGGCGTCCTCTCCAAGAATGCACTTGGCTTTGTATTTGCTGACAAGATGGAAGAAATCATCCGTCGGATAGATCCAGCGTTTTTGCGTTCCGATTTGCTTCCTTCCGTTTCGAATACCGGCGATGTTGATTTCAAGAGGAATATCATAGGCGATACAACATTCGATGAGATCCCTGGAAACCTTTTTGCAATCGGCATCGAAATTGTCGATTGATGAAAGGAAGTAATCCGGATGGGCAAAGATGGAAAACATCCCCGTTGAGAGGGCCTTCAGGGCAAGGTCGCGATAGAGGAAAAGCTGGCTTGGGTTGGTGATATGGGAGAAGTGGGCGTAAATCTTCTTATCGTTTCCTAGGGCCGAATGGTTACCGAGAATCAGATAGTCGAGGATTCCGCCGTCGAGGAGTTCCTTGAAGTAGGGGAAGTATGCCGGGAAGCTCTCGGCCTCGAAACCGAGATGGATCTGGATTTGGCCTTCATATTTCTTTTTCAATGACGCAATCGAGTCGCAGTAGTTCTGGAAGAGGGAGTAGTCCCCGCGTTTGTAAGGTTCCGAAAAATCCGGAAGCATCGCATGATCGGAAAAACCGAGCTCCCGAAAGCCACATCCGATGGCTTCAAGGACATAGTCCTCGTCTTCGCCGCTGGCATGCCCGCATCTCTTGGTATGCGTATGGTAATTGCAGGTAAACATAAGCTGACAATAGTATAAGCCCTTTTCGGTCCGAATGGGAAAGCTGGCCATCGGGAAGAGGGATATCTCTTTTCTTTAGCGTATAATGATAAAAAGGAGGAATGGAAAGATGAAGAAAGGCATTTTGTTTGCCATACCCCTTCTTTTTTCCTCTTGCATGTTCTTGAATTCTTGCGATGCTGACGGAAGATATGAGCTTCGTACTGTCGATCATCATGATCTTTTGGAGAATGATATTGCCGGATGGTATAAAGCGGGAGACAAAATCGAAGTGCATCTTGCCTTCCGTTCCGGGCCGAAGGTCAGTTGTCTTATCGACGGAATGGAATATGAGGCCGATACCTTTGCGGATGGCGAGGAATCCTTCGTCTATACGATGCCTTCCAAGGATGTTACGCTATACACCATGCTCAATGGCCATACTGGCTTGGAAAAGACGATGGACCTTTCTGTCTCCTACGATTATGGGCTTCATGTTCCCAATGTAGCGACGAAGCTTTTCGGCTACAGCCTCATGTCTTTCGAAGAACCGGAAATTGCAAGAAGAGCCATAGCCGGGGACGTCCTTCGCCTTTTCTATCTCGGGGAGATTAAGATCCTGGAGACGTATCCCAGCCAGGTCGTCTATAGCGATGACTTCCGCTTTGTTTCCCTAACCTTCGTCAAGAAGGCGGAACTTGTCGAGATCGATCCAAAAGGCGTAGTCATCGATCCGGAAAAGGAGGAATATGTCCTTCTCGATTCGGAAGGGAACTTCGAGAGCCTTGGCGACTATCTCCAAAAGGGGAAGAAACTCTACGCCTCGAAAGATTCCGAGACAGGAGAAATCCATGCTTACTACGGATACGAAGTCCGAAAGTGCGGATAGAGCATTCTTTTGATGTCGTGGCATGAAAGAAGGGCAACGGAAAAGGCTTTCTTTCCATGCCTTGGAAGACATTGGAACGCCATGATTTGTACATGTGTTTGAAATAGGCGACAAAACCGATTCTTCTCTCTTTGATATCGGCATTTTTGACTACAAAGGGAGATGAGCAAAAGTTTATAATAAAAATATATGTGTATAGGGGGATTTCGACATGGAAGCTCCGACGAATGAACAGACAATAAGAATCAAAGCCAAGACCACGCCAGGCATTTCCCTTCTTTCCGTCGTCAATGAACCTTTGCCCGGCATCGTTTCGCTTGCCGTTGAGAATCTTTCGGAGAAGGGCATCAAGGATCTTCGGCTGGAGATCAGCTTTGAGCCATCTTTCGGAAGGGATCATACGATAGCGTTCAACTATATCGGTTCCAAATCGACATCCCTGGTCAGTCCAAACGAACTCAAGAAGATTGGTTTCGACAAGGCCTATTTCGCCTCCCTTTCGGAGAAAACGGAAGGGACGATCCATATCAAGGCCTATGTGGAAGGCGCAACGGAACCTGTCGGCGAGGAAAGCATCGTCATACCTCTTCTTCCCTTTGGGACATGGGGAGGCATCGGCGAGACGAAGTATTCCCATTTGGCAAGTTTCATCATGCCGACCATGCCTGTCGTCAAGAAGATGGCAATCAAGGCCGGCGATATCCTTCGCAACGAGAAGAAAGGGACGGCTTGCGGCTATCAGGAAGACACGCAGGGAGTTCTCGACCAAATGGAGGCGGTCTTCAAGGCCATTCAGGGCCAGCAGTTCGAATATGTCGACGCGGACCGCCATCCGGAAACAGGAGAACGGGTCCGCCTTCCGGAACAGACCTATCGGGAGAGGAAGGGCACGGCTATCGACCTTGCCATTCTTTTCGCTTCGGCCCTGGAGGATATCGGACTTCATTCCGTGCTCTGCCTAAGAGAGAGCACGGCATTGGTCGGATGCTTCCTTGAGGAAGACTTCTTCCTTGCCAATTCGATCGAGGATGGTTACAGCCATGTCCAAAGCCTCGAGCAGCAGGGGAAGCTTGTCCTTGTGGAGGTCAATAGTCTTTCCAACCCCATCATCAGCTTCAAGGAGGCCGTTGAGAAGGCAAAGGCAATTCTCGTCAAGCCCAAGGATTTCTTCCGTGCCATCGACATCTCCATCTGCCGCGACAGCGGAATCTTCCCCCTTCCCCTCAACTACGATGCCGAGACAGGGGCCATATCCCTTGGCGACATCAACCAATACCAACGCACGCATGCCCAGGATAGCTTCGACGAGACCATTCTTGCGCCGCGGGAAAGCCCGGCTTCCGGCTTCGAGATTTGGGAGAGGGAACTTCTCGATCTTTCCATGAACAACCCCCTTCTCAACGACAAGATCAAACGCTCGATCTCCTTCCTCTGCAACGACACCGTCCTGTTCACGAAATCCTTCAAGGACGATGATAAGTTCTCGATCGTCCAGAAGCCCGTGACGATGACCGGCGAGATCGACCCTCTTCTGGTTTCCTCGGACAGCAAATACCAGGCTTTGAGCGAAAGCGCCATCAAGAGCAAGAAGATGATTTCGACGCAAAGCGACAACGATCTCCAGGACAGACTCAAGCGTATCTACAGAAAGTATCGCGACAATCTCAACGAAACGGGCTCCAATACCCTTTATCTTACGGTTGGTCTTCTAAAGTATTATGAAATCCAGAACCAGGACAACCTCGGCGCCTATCGTCTTGCCCCTGTCGTCCTTATTCCGGTCGATATCGTCCGGGACGTCAAGGGAAAGAGCTATTACATCCGCCTGCGGGATGAGGACTGGCTTTTGAACACGACCTTGATCGAGTTCCTGAAGAAGGAAAGGAACCTCGATCTCTATGCGATCGAAAGCGTTCAGCCCGATAGCGATGGCCATTTGGACGTCCAAAGGATCCTGACGGCTTTCTCCAAGGCGATTCACGGCATACCGGGCTGGTATTGCTATCGCAACCATCTCGGACTTGGATCCTTCGACTTCACCCACTATTGCATGTGGAGCGATTTGCGCAACAGGCGGGAACAGATGGAGCGCAACCAGATCGTCAAGTCCCTTGCCACCGGAAGGAAGGAATGGTCGGAAAGCACCTCCACGAATCCCATCCGGGAGAGCGACTGCTGCATTCCGCTCGTTGCCGACTCCAGTCAGATCGAGGCCATCAAGAAGTGCGCCGATTCCAAGTCCTTCATCCTCTTTGGCCCTCCGGGAACAGGAAAGAGCCAGACAATCGTCAACATGATTGCCAATTCCCTCTTCCACGGAAAGAAGGTCCTCTTCGTCTCCGAAAAGCAGGCGGCGCTTGATGTCGTCTACAACCGTCTCAAGCGTATTGGGCTGGATCCTTTCTGTCTCCAGCTCCACTCCGCCAAGGCCAGCAAGGGAAGCGTCCTTTCCCAGTTCTCCAATGCCTTCAAGCATGCCCAGCTGGGTTCTCCCGCGGAATTCGAGAGGACAAAGGAGGATATCGTCAACCTTCGCGCGAAGCTGGAGTACGACATCGAGGTCTTCAACAGGAAATCGCCTTGTTTCCTTTCCATCAACGATGCTCTCATTGGCTATGAGTCGGTCAAGGCCTTCCGCTCGATTCCCTCTTTCTCGGACGATTTCATCCGTTCCATGACGGAAGAGAAATTCAAGAAGATCAACGATGTTACCGAAAGGATTGCCTACCTGGAAGCCTATGGCCATTTCGGCGAATACTATAACAACGACCTTGTTCCCTTGAGAGGACATGCCTATGGTCTTGAGAAGAGAGAGCAGGTCGGAAACGCGGTCAAGGAGCTTCTCAAGAAGGCCGTTTCCCTTTCCGGCGCCATCAATAAGATCAAGAATACTTTCCGTCCCGCCTTTTCTCTCACGCGGGAAAACACGGATATCCTTGTCTCGTATTTGGATGCCTATCTTGTCCCCGAGGCGCCCCATCCTCTTGCTGGTGCCATCCAGGATCTTTCCATACGGGAGAATGAAGCGGAAATCCGGGAATTCCTTGGGAAGCTTCGCGAGTATCAGGAAAAGCGGAGGGAGAAAATCCTTCCTTCCCTTTCGCCGGAGGTCCTTGACGACATCACCCTCAGGGACTGCTACGCCGAAGTCAAGACCATCGATCTTGCCGGCAAGCTTTTCCATAAGTCCAAGAGTGCCAAGAGAGCCGCGAAAGGCCTGCGCAAATACGGCAAAATCCGCAACAAGGATGCCATCGACCTTCTTGCCTCTTGCATCGACCTTCAGAACCTGAGGAATGATCTCGACACCTTCCTTCCTCTTGTCCGAAGCGTTTTCAAGGAGGAATTCAAGTCCTTTGAAGAAAGCGATGCCGATGAATTGACACGGCAGTTCAACTATTCCCTCAGCCTTGCGAACAGCGTCCTTCCCATCGAGGAAATCACCCAGCAGAAGATGATGATTTCTTCGCTTTTGAGCTTCTCGCGCTCCATTTCCAACATCAACGTCAACATGATCAATGTCTTCCGTTCCGTCCATGGCGATTTCAAGAAGCTTGCCGAGGAATATCGGACGAAGCTGGATCTCGACCTCTCCTATCTTCCCGACAAGTACGACTTCTATTCGACCTTGCCGACAAGCCTGAACAAGATCCAGGAAAAGCTTCTCTTTGCCGCGGAATGGGCAAACATGAACTCTGCCATCGATGAACTCAAGGCAATGGATTTGCAAAGCGCTGCCGATTGCCTGATGGAAGGAAAGGTCAGCTGCCGCGACTTGGGGAAGGCCATCGACTGCAATATCTACCTTGGCATAGCCCTTCTTTCCATCCGCGAAAACAATCTGGAGTCCTTCTCCGGTCTCAGCGAAGAGGCGACGATCAGCAAATACAACGAGGAATGCCGTCGTTTCCGGGAACTTTCCATCGCCCAACTTCTCTCGCAGCTGAGCGAGAACATCCCCAACGACAACAGCAATGCCTCGCCCACCTCCGAACTCGGCTTCCTTAAGAAGGCCATCGGTTCCAATGGTCACGGAAAGTCCATTCGCAAGATCCTCGATGGGGCCATCAATCTCATCCGGACGCTTTGTCCCTGCTTCCTCATGTCGCCGATGTCGGCTGCCACCTATCTCAGTCCGGACATGGCACCGTTTGATGTCGTCATCTTCGACGAAGCCTCGCAGATCCCGACGGCCGAAGCGGTCGGTCCCATCAGCCGGGGAAAGAGCCTTGTCGTCTGTGGCGACAGCAACCAGCTTCCTCCGACGTCCTTCTTCAAGAGGGACAATTCTTCCGAAGGCGCCGACTTCCTGACTTCCTCCCTCCCCTCCATCCTCGAGGAATGCAAGGCCATCATGCTGCCCGAACAGGAGCTGCGCTGGCATTACCGAAGCCGTTCGGAATCCCTTATCGCCTTTTCCAATCACGAGTTCTATTACGATTCCCTCTATACTTTCCCGTCCATCGACGACCAGATTTCCATGGTCAAGTATTGCCATGTCGCCTCTTCCTACGATCGCTCCCATTCCCGTACCAACGATGAAGAGGCCAAGGCGATCGTCAAGGAAGTCCTCCGGCGCAAGAACGATCCCAAGCTCAAGAAGGATTCCATTGGCATCGTCGCTTTCTCCCAGGCCCAGAAGGATCTCATCGAGGACAAGCTCGACGAGGCCCTGACCGGCGCGATGAAGGACGAGGACGACGATTCCCTCGAGCCGATCTTCGTCAAGAACCTGGAAAACGTCCAGGGCGACGAGAGAGATGTCATCATTTTCTCCATCGGATATGGCATGGATCGCAGCGGACGCATGACGATGAACTTTGGCCCCATCAACGGCATCAACGGCTTCCGCAGACTCAACGTCGCCATTTCCAGGGCAAGAAAGGAAATGCTCATCTATACCAACATCGATCCCGACCGTTATCACGACGAGGATATCGATAATCCTGGTGCCCAGTATCTTTTCCGTTTCCTTCGCTACGCCAAGCATGGAAGGACGGCGCTTACGAATTCCACCAGGACGAGAGCCAAGGATGACGAGGTTCTTTCCGAATCCATTGCAAGCGAGCTCCGCAAGAAGGGCTATACCGTCCATACGGGCGTTGGCGACTCTTCCTTCCATCTCAATCTTGCCATCGTCGACAAGGATCATCCGGAAGACTATCTTCTTGGTGTGATGGTCGAAGGCGAAAGAGGAACGAACTACCATCTGACGGACAAGCTCCAGATTCAGCCGCAGGTCCTTAAGTCCCTAGGATGGAAGACGATCCGCGTCTATGCCCTGGACTGGATCAATTCGCCCACGAGCGTCATCACCGAGATCGAGATTGCCTACAAGAAGGCCTTGGACAACAAGAGGGCCTCTTCCTATCGTTCCGTCTATGAGAAGAAGGAGGAGAGAAGGGATGTTCCCCATCCACCCATCCTCAAAGAGAACAGGAAAAGGGTCAGCAAGGGAAAGAACTACATGGTTCCGGAATATCGGACCATCGATGCCTCGGAGATGAAACATGGGAAGATTCTCGAGCAGATCGCCATCGTCCTCCGCAACGAGGCACCGATAAGCGAAAGGATCCTTCAGAAACGAATCACGAAGATTTTCGGCCTGACTCGTCTTGCCAACCAAAACAAGGATGAATACGACATCGCCATCTCCCAGGCCATGAAGAAATATCCCCTGACAAGAAACAAGGATGACAGCCTCTTCTTCTGGAACGAGGGGAGCAACCCCAAGAAGCTGGACTTCTACCGCAATCGCAACGGGAACACGGAAAGGGCCATCAACGACATTGCCAAGGAAGAAATCGCCGTTGCCATCTACGACGTTCTCATGGATCAGTTCGGCATCGACAAAGAAGGCCTGGAAAGACAGCTTCTTGCCTATTTCTCGATGTCGAGGGATACCGGAAAATACCATGAAATCATCGAGGAAGCCGTCGATTGGGCCATCGCCAACAGGACAGACTTCCTGACCACGGGAGAAAACGGCACCCTTATCCTGAAGTAGTCCTTGGATGTCTGCCGACTCGGATGAATCGCTATGGGAAAGCTTCTGGATCTTTTCGATGCCATGGGGGAGGACCGGGAAAGAAAGGTCCTCCTCCAGGCCGTCAATATCACCACGTCGCTTGACTATTCCCTCTATCGGGAAGAGGGAACAAACGTCTTTATGCTAGACGGAAAAAGATACGAATTGCCCGACAATGCCACCCTTTACGTCCAGGAAGACAAGGTCTACGTCAACAACAGGACGGCCTTTCCCGTGTCCGAGGATCTGGAAACGACGAAGACGCCGACGGCAACGGAACGTTTCCCGACGATCTCTCTTCCGGAGGTGGCACCTTCGTCAAAAGGCTTTTCCGTCCTTCAGGCACGCGAGGCGGAGGAAAAGGATAGGCTCGACCGTCGCATTCCCATCTACATCTACCATATCCGCGACGGGAACCATATTGTTCGCGTGGAATACTTCCGGCGGGAGAACAAGCCTCAAAGAAGGGCAATCATCAATTATGGCATGATCGAAATCTACGGAAGGAAAGAGGATCGCGAAAGAGAAATCCTTGGCTTTGTCCGTGCCACCATCGAGCGGATAGAAAAACGCGTCTATTTCTTGCCTTTTTACGATGGTGAAACGCTCTTTTTCTTCGGGAAGAGAAAACAGGTGACAAACGACAAGGACAAACTCGGGGATCCGGAATGGTTCTATGTCGAAAAAGGAAACCATCCTATCAAGAAGTATAAAGAGTTGTTCTTTACCTATCTTCGGAATCGGATTCCTGAGATCGGTTCCTGGATGGGACTGAAACTCGACAAGTGGGAAATCAAGGTCGGCGATTACAGGAGCATCTTTGCCAGCAATGCCTATCTTCAGAAGATACTGCGGTTCGATTATCGGATTGCCGCCTATCGGAAGGATATCGTCGATGCCCTCATCGTCCATGAGCTCTGCCATTGCTATCATCACAACCACGGCAAGGCCTTCTATGCCCTTTGTGAGCGGTATTGGCCGAACTATCACTATTACGATTCCCTTTTGGATGCCGGCGTTTTCAACGAAAAATATCTCTCCCCAGAGGAAAGAGATATTTATCTTCCTGTCGAATACGAAGGGATTTGGAATCGTAAAAGGGATAAAAGGGGAACAGAAAACCTTTAGCGAATGCTATTCCGAAGTAGATAGTCGATAAATACAGGAATTTTCGGACGGTTTTCCTTAGTCCTTCTTCGGATTGGAAAGAAGGAAGGTCTTCTTCTTCCTGTCATAGGCGATGACTTGGTTGTGATAGTTCAGAAGATACTTGCGGACGTTCTTGATGTAGCGAAGTGCCGTACGCCTGCTGCAGTCGCATGTTTCGCACAGTTCGCTGATCGTCAGGGGCTTCTCTTCGATTAGGGTGTCATAGATGAATAGCAATGCCGTTGATTTATCCATGCTTGGAATCCTCCTCTGTTTGGCGCTTTTAGTCTCTCACCTTTTGATATCAATATGTATCAACAAGCCAGAAAATGTCTACATCTAAATGCAAAAAAGTTGACTTTTTAGTTGTTTAACACCTAAAAATGGCACTGTAAAAGATAAACATTCCAAAAATTGGTCCTGTAAAGATTTTCTTGACAAAGACAGTGCCTTTTTTCTTCTGTCTATCGTGCATGGAATGTTGTCCGCCTTTTGACGATGTCCTATCCTTCAAGTCGCACGGAAATCGTCATGTATGAAGCAGACAAAAATAGTCCTCTTTCTTTTGGCGAAGCAAAATAAAAGACGGACTATGGACGTTTTCCGGGATGCTATCAGGAAGATGTTCACGTATCGAGACTGAGATGAAGAAATGGAAAATCTAGTGGTTCCTGTTTCTCTCGATAATCCTTGATGATACTTAGAATCGCGGCGAAGGTCCTGATGGCATTGCCGATCAAAATCTCTATTTCGTGGAAAATTGACTTGCCCTGCTTAAGGGATTGCTCAATATCTAGGTAACCTATGTTGTCTTCCAAGGGCAAAGTGATGAACTTTTTGGCGTATTGCAAGGAGAGCTGATGAAATTCTGGAGCGGGTCCCTTGTTGTCTGTGGCCAAGGAAACGGACGAAGGCCAGCTGCCTAGGATAGTGACCCAAACCATTGCCAAATCACGAAGTTAAGGAGATAAATTCTAAAGACAAATACGAAAAATATGAATAACCCAGAAATATTCGTAATAAACATATGTCCTTAATGCGAAAAAGATATTTTTCTAAGGAGAATCTTATGCATCTTGTTTGCAGAAAGTACCTTGATCAAGTTTTTCGTCGGAAGGAGGACTCCATGATCAAGGTTATCACTGGCTTAAGAAGAGTCGGAAAACCAACCCTGCTTTTCAAGACGTTCTACAACTATCTTTTAAGCCAAGGCATTGATGATAGGCATATTATCCAGATTCCTTTGGATTCCGATGAGTTTGTGGACCTTCATGATTTTCAGAAGCTCGGGAAATATATTCGAAATCGAATAAATGATGGTGAGAGGTTCTATATTTTCTTGGATGAAATTCAATTCTGTCCGAAGTTCGAATTTGTCCTGAATGGCCTGAATCGACAAGAAAATCTGGACATCTATGTCACTGGGTCCAATTCGAGATTTCTTTCTTCCGATATCCTAACGGAGTTTCGTGGCCGTGGCGAGGAAATAAAGGTTATGCCATAAGCAACGAGGAAAAACAGATGCAAGAAGAAAGACCGCTTTTGAACGCCAAAGGCAGTTTTGAGATGATTATTGTCGTTCATGAAGACATCAAACCATACTATGATGAAAGAAGAATACCGATAATGAGAAGCAAAGAATTCCTTATGGATGAAACCAGTCTTGAATATTAGAGAGACAAACCCGTAAAACAAAGGAAGGCGTATCATTCTATCGATATGAACTTATCCTTTTCGTGAGGTCGATGGGCAAAGCCGGCGCTTTTGGATTGCTATGTTCATATCGAACATAGGCGAACCTCGAAAGGGAATGTTCCGAACACCTGAAAGAAGAACCTGCGCTTTCAATCTCGACTTAGACGCAAAATGTTCTGCAAAAAGGGTAACCTTAACTTATAATTATGACATGGCAATGAAAATGTCCTATGGCGAGTTCATCCGCAATCGCCGAAAAGACTTGCATATCTCCCAACACTATTTGGCGGAAGCCTTGGAGTGTACGCCACAGGCAATCAGCAAATACGAGAACGACAAAACGACGATTTATCTCGGAATGCTGGGCAAGTTTTCCCGACTCCTTCAGGTGGATATCACCGGGTTCCTTCGATGCCTCGACGAGAAAAACAACGACCTTGCCGATAGGTTGGAATTCGATAGGAAGGCTTTCCAGGAAAGGCTCCTCTTCCTGAGGGAGAAGCGCCATCTGACCCAGAAGGCCTTTTCTTCCCAGATTGGCATACCGGTATTCAAGATCACAAAGTGGGAAACAGGCAAGGCTTTGCCAAGCCTCGAGGAATTCATGCAGCTTGCCGAGTTCTATTCCCTGTCCTATGAGGCGCTTTATTTCGGACAAGGCCCGGATGAAAAGGAGGATATACCGGAAAAGAAAGAGAACAAGGAACTACCAAAGAAGAAGATTGTCCTTCGTCGAATACTTCCATGGGTATTCGTTGGATTCGCCATTGCGATCTTCGTCATCCTCGTCCTTGTTCTGTCCTTGATCTTTGCTCCGCCTTCGGGACCTTCCTCTTCTTCTTCCTCCTTGCCGTCTTCGACGACTGTCTCTTCTTCCCAATCTTCCGTATCCTCCACTGGTCAAGTCCATTCGGGATCCGGTCGCCCACCCATCATCATCTCCGTCGACATATCCGCGGAATAACAGGAGAATCGTGTATGAAAAAAATCGCGTTGCTTGTTGCTCCGTTCATTGCCTCCACCATGCTTCTTTCCTCTTGCTCCCTGTTCTCGATCGGGAGTCTGGATTCGAGCGCTTCCGCAACATTGCCTCCTTCCTCGACGACGGGCTCGGAAAACTCTTCGACATCCTCATCCTCTTCCTCCTCATCGTCGTCCTCGATCGTGGAGGAAGAACACAGCGTTCCCGAATACCGGGGCATGACGATCCATCGCGACCCTGCCATTGCCAAACAGGCAACGCTTGATTTTTCCTATGTCCAAAGCCAAGGGTTTTCGGCAAATGGCAAAGAGGATCTTTCCGACCTTGTCGATTACCCTGTCGAACAGACGGAAGAGGTCCGATATTTCGTCGAGCCGGGCGAATGGTTCTATCTGAACATCTATTTGTCCAATCCCGATTCCTATGAAATCCAGTCCTTTACCCTCAATGGACAGAAATATGCCAACTATATGTTCGAGGAAGGTTCGACATTGGACAAGATCGTCCTCCATCTACAGGCAACGACCGATCCGGGCTATTTCACCTTCCATATCCAGGAGATGAAATACATCGACAACAACGAGATACGGGACGTCGTCATGAATACGAATACCACGATCTATGTCGGTGTCCCCTATGACGAGCAGCCGACCTGTCTTGCCACGACACAGATCTATTCTGATGGCGCGCAATTCGAGCTCCAGATCCAAGATCCCCAGAATCTGGCAAAGGATTATCCCATCTATTTCTATCTCTCCGATGGCAGCAAGATTCTCCGCCAGGAGCAGCTAAGCCTGGGAAGAAATGAGGTCGACGTCCAGGACCTCAATGTCCAGCAGACCTACCAATACGGTGTCATTACCGCCTTCGATCAGGCCGATGGCCGCTATGACCATTCCGAATGGCTGGTGAAGGAAACCTTCACGACGAAACCGCCGGTTGCCTTTTCCTATCTGACGGCAAAGGAATCCTCCGTCGAGTTCGCTCTCCACACAGACGCCGATTACATGACCCAAGTCAAGGAGATTCGTCTCTATGATGGCTTGGATGTCGTCAAGCAGTTCAGTCCTTCCCTTGGCCAGGAAATCTTCCGCATCGACGGACTCCTTTCCAATCACAATTACGGCCTTGAGATACGCTACGAATATTTCCGCGATGGGGAAACCTTTGCCGATGTCCATAAGATGTACTTCCGGACGTTGGAAAACCATGTTCCAGAAGCGTCCTTTGAGGTTTACGGAAAGACACACACTTCGCTCTCCTTCCGGCTCAACGTTCGCGATGAGGATAACGTCTTCTCTTTGGGCGAAGTCATTCTTAGCAATGAGAGCGGAGAAATTGCCGTCGTCAAGGAGAGGAAGGATATCTATACGTTCGACGACTTGCTTTCGGGTCATGCCTACTTCATCAAGGCAACTTATTATTATAACCTTAACGATGAAACGGGAACGAAGCGCGGAGAGACGGCGAGCTTTTCGGCAACGACTCTTTCGTTCGATGCACCAACGGTTGTGGAAAAGGAAGTTATCATGGATGAAACGGGATTCTCCGTCTCTTATGCCATGAATGGAGATGGTGAATCTGGAATCGATTCTCTTGTCCTTCTCAAAGATGGACAAGAGATCCAGACCATCGAAGGAAGCAGCGCGACGTTCAAAGACCTGTCAACCGAGACGGCATACGATGTCCAGGTCTTCTATCATTACGACCTCATGGACGGAAAGGGCGTAAGAAAGGACAACGCGGTCTTCTCATACAAGACTTATCCAAAGTTCGAAATAACAGAGTTCCGCATTGAGAATGATCAATTCATCCAATACGGCGAAACTCTCTTCATTTCTATCTTGCTCCGGAACGAGAGGAGGCTGGAAGTCACGAGAGTACGCATCAACGGCACCGACTATGCTGTAAATCTTCTTTCCACACCGGAGAGGCTGCTTATTCAAATCATCAACGACGGAAGCCTGGGCGGTGGCGAGATTTCCTTCCGGCTCGAAGGCATCTATTTCATGAAGGATGGACAGGAGAACTTCCTTGGCACCAACATGGAAACGTCGATATTCTTCATCAATGGCAACATGGAACTTCTGGATGCCGTCATCGTGGACGAGAACCTCAAGAAGAGAAACTATGCCTTCCCGGACGAAAAGCTTTATGTCCTTCTTACCTTCCAGAATGATTCCGAATACGAAATCACGGCTATCGACGAAAAACCTGTATCGGAACTGCCCATTACCAAGCTTGACGACACGCACTATCTTTATGCCCTGTCTCAAACGCCTGGCGAGAGCAATTACTTCTTTATCGACAAAATCCAATATCGGAATATCTACGTCGAAAGCGTGATGGATGTCAACGTCAATCTTTCCTACATCACGCTTGCTGATGACACCATTGTCGAAATCGATAGCGTCGAGGACCTCCAGGACGTCGACGATTTCCATTACTATCGTCTGACCAAGGATCTCAACCTTGCCGGAAAAGACTTCGAGGCCACTGCCATGAATGGCTATTTTGACGGTGGGAACCATACGATTTCCAATCTGAAGCTATTTAGGGAAATGAAGGGCAGCACGCGTCTAGGCCTATTCACCTATGCCACTGGCGTCATTTCCTCCCTTCATCTGAATAACTTCTTCTTCAACATCTCCTTCAACAACGATGATCATGATCGCATGGGCCTTGCCTTCCTTGCAGGAGAAGGAAAGAACTTGACCGTCAAGGACTGCTCGATCGACAACAACAGTATCCTCATCCTAAAGTCGGATGTCATTTACTCATTCGCCGTTGGCGGTTTTCTCGGTCTCGCCCGTGGCAGTGTATCCATCCATGATTGCGTCAACAGCGGAAACATTTCCGGCGAGAGATATATTGGCGGCTTTATCGGCACTGCCATCGAGGATAATGGCATTGGCTATGAAATCGATATCCGTAGATGCGTCAACAACGGAACGATTACAGGGGAATCCTATGTTAGTGGATTCTTTGGCACAATCGACTGGGCTGGCACGGTTCATATGGAGGATGTCCTCAACACGGGGGATATCAGCGCCGAATCCAAGATACAGCAGAGCGATGCGCGTGCCGGTGCTTTTTCCAGTACCATGTATTATTCCTGTAATGTCTATATGACAAATGCCGTCAATGTCGGCGATATCGATTTCCTTATTTCCGAGTATAGTGGCCTTCTCTACATGAAGGACTGTCTCAATCTTGTTCCGGGTTCCCGCCTTGTGGACTATTCCAAGGGCGATACGAACCAGCACAAGCTCATTACCCAAAGATGCTATGCCTTGGAATCCATCGAGCAGGAAATTGCCTGCACCAAGGAACAGATCCTGAATCCGGCTTTCTATGATACCCTCGGCTTCTCAAGGGATTTGTGGCAATTCGATTTTGTCGGGGAAGAGGAGAAGGAAGTCGTAATTTCCCTCAACATCCCTTCCTTGCGCCACTGATGTTCTATCGCCCGGACTTCGGGAGATAGGTTTTCCACCTTGGCAGATTGGCATCAAGGTAGGAAAAAGCCTTCGACAGGACCGAACTGGAAAGACTTCGGTGCTGCATCAGGGACTGGAGGAAACGCTTGAGCGAAGCCAGTCTTTTCTCGAGTCCCTTTTCGGAGCGGACAAGCCGCAATCTTAGGCAATGATCGACGATATAGGCTTCCAAAAGGGAAGGCCTTGCTGCCTCGGCGATGGATTGGAATTGCTGCTGGACAAGAAAGTCGATGGCGTAGTTCCTGGCGATTTGCATGTGGAAAGTCGTTTCTTCCATCGAAAAACCGAGGAAGAAGAGGTCCTCCTTGTAGAGGGCAAGATAATGCTCGGCGGAAGAAAGAGTAGTCGAATTCATTTCAGGAAAAAGCGAAGCAGTCTTTCGTAGAGACGGGACTTGTAGGGCTGATATCGCATCGGAAGGTCGATGATCCGCTTCTTGTCGACGATGCTTTTCAGGTGCGAGAAGGTGTCGAAGCCGACCTTTCCATGATAGGCGCCCATTCCGCTTGTTCCAACGCCGCCAAAGCCCATCTCGCTGTTGGCAAGGTGGATGACGACATCGTTGACGCATCCGCCACCGAAAGAAAGTTCCCTTAGCGTCCTGCGGATTGCCTTTTTGTCACAGGAGAAGATATAGAGGGCAAGAGGTGTCGGGTTCTTGGCGATGATATCGAAAACATCATCGAACTTTTCGTAGGTCATGATGGGAAGGATCGGACCGAAGATTTCCTCCTCCATGATACTGCTCTCGAGGGTGACGTCGTCGAGTATCGTCGGTTCAATCTTCTCTGTCTCGCGATTTCCTTTTCCGCCAAAGGCGACCTTTCCTTTTTGGATATGGGCCATGAGCCTGTCATAATGACGGCTGTTTATGATTTTGCCATAATCGGAAGAGGAAAGCGGATCTTCTCCATACTGGCGAACGATTTCCTTCTTCAAGGCAGCGAGCAAGACAGGCTTGATTTCCTTGTCGCAGAGAATATAGTCCGGAGCGACGCATGTCTGCCCGCAATTGAGATATTTTCCGAAGACGATCCTTCGTGCGGCAAGCGGGATGTCTGCTGTCTTGTCCACGATGCAAGGGCTCTTTCCGCCGAGTTCCAGAACGCATGGCGTCAGGTTCGAAGCGGCTTTCTCAAGAACCATTTGTCCGACTCTCTTCGATCCGGTGAAGAAAATGAAATCCAGTTTCTGTTCGAGGAGTTTCGTTGCCAGGTCGTGATTCCCCCGCACAAGGGCGACATAATTTTCGTCAAAGGCTTCTTGGAGCATGTCCGCCATGGCTTTGCTGACCTCCGGCGTCGTCTCGCTCGGCTTGAGGATGACGGTGTTTCCGGCGGCGATGGCATCGGCCAAAGGCTCGATGCTTAGCATGAACGGATAATTCCATGGACTCAGGATAAGACATGTTCCAAGAGGGGATGGAAGGACAAAGCTCCTGGAAAGATATTGCGACAATGGGGTTTTGACACGTCTTTCGCGGCTGAAGGACTTGACGTGGCGGATAAGGTAGCTGATTTCCGCCTTGCTGAGGCCGACTTCGCACATGTAGGATTCAAAGGCGCTTTTTCCAAGATCCTTCTTTATTGCCTCGTTGATCCTGTCTTCGTGATTTTCGATGGCATCGTAAAGTCTTCTCAGCATCCGGATCCGGAATTCGACGTCGAGCGTTTTCCCGCTGCGGAAGAATTCCTTTTGGCTTTCGACGATTCTTTCGATGTCAGGCATCTTTTTCTCCTTTCAGGACGTGATAGAAGCTTTCCAGTTCCTTGGCATCCATCAGCCTTGGAACGGGATAAAGGGGATTGGCTTCCGTGGCGGCATGCTTTGCCATCTTCGGGATGTCTTCTTCCCGAATCTGAGGAAATGTTTTCGGAATGCCCATTTTCGCATTGAGTTCCTCGATTGCGGCGATGCATTTCCTTGCGCCGGATTCGATGGTGTCCGTTTCATCGAGGATTCCGGCAGCCTGGGCAAGAAGATAGAGTCTTTTCTCGGCCTTTTTGCCATAGGCTTTCAGGACGTAGGGCATGATGACGGCGTTGGCAAGTCCATGGGGAATATTGTATTGTCCGCCCAAGGAATGGGCAATGGCGTGGATATATCCGACATAGGATTTCGAGAAGGCGATGCCGGCCTTGTAGGATGCTGTCAACATGTTCTTTCTGGCTTCAAGGTTCTCGGGATGCTCGTAAGCCACGAGGATATTGTCGAAGATGAGGCGAACGGCTTCCTTGGAAAGACGTTCCGTTTCCTTGCTGGTCGATCTTCCGATGAAGGCTTCGGTCGCATGGGTCAGGGCATCCATTCCGGTCGTCGAGGTCAGATGCTGCGGAAGGGAGAGCGTGACTCTTGCATCGAGGATGGCATGGGAAGGGATCAGGGTGAAGCTGTTGATCGTGTATTTGTGTTTCGTCTGCGGATTTGTGATGACGGAAGTGATCGTGACCTCGCTTCCGGTCCCAGCAGTCGTCGGAATGGCTATCAGGGGCGGAATCTTTCGCAGGACCTTTAGCAGCCCTTTCATTTGGTTGACCGACTTTTTCGGATAGGCAATCAGTGCCCCGACTGCCTTTGCACAGTCCATCGGCGATCCTCCGCCATAGGCCAGCAAGGCTTCGCATTTATTGTCGATATAGATTCTCCTGGCGGCCTCGACATTGTCGGTCGTTGGGTTCGGAGAAGTCCCGGCATAGATGTGAAGGGAAAAGCCGCAATCCTCCAAGTCTTTCCTGAGGAGGGCAAAGCTTTCCGTTTTGGAAAGGCCTTTGTCCGTAACCAGCAGGACGGAGTGGATGCCAAGATCCTTCAGTATCGTCTTGACGTCATGGATGTCGTGATAGACTTTCGGCTCTCGATAGGGAAGAAAAGGGAGTGCGGCATGGAAGAAGAACTGATAGATTCGGCAGTACGCTTTGGATAACGGGTTCATTTTCTCTGTTCCTCCTTTCTTGGCCAGAGAGATTCAAAACGCCTCTTTTAGAAAGGCACAGGTGGCAAAAGGGTGGGATTTCGGTTTCGATAGAAGCTCTCGTGGCAGCTGTATCTGTCTTTATTCTATTATCTTTTTGCGGGAAAGGAATCGATTTGCTTCCGCAAAAGACGAAAACCAAGGATGAACAGAGCGTATGCAGATGCTTTACGAAAATGCCACGATTGGAATTATGATGGTTTTCATTGATATTCGAGGTTTTTTATGACATGATATTCGAGGACAAAAAATGAAAAGTGTTTATTGAAAAATGGCAAAAATGAACAAAAAATTTATGATGGCAAAAGAGGTCATCGAGAGAGCAGGTGGAATCGCAAGGATTTCGGAGTTCGAAAAAGAAGGCATAACACGGCCCGAGGTTTCCCATATGTGCCACATCGGTCTCCTCTCTCGTATTAGGGTAGGATGCTATCAACTTGCGGATGCCGAGGATATTTCGGACGAACAGAAGATCCTCTCCCTTTTTCCCGAAGCAATCCTCTGTGTCGAATCGGCAATGTATTATCATGGCTATCTTCCTTCAGCCCCTCAGAAATGGTCGATAGCCGTTCCATGGGATTATTCGCGCAGGAAGCTCAATGTCTCCGTCGTGGCGATAAAGCCCTATACCGTAAAGTTGGAGACGATGGATCTTGGTAAGACGAAAGGGATTTTCAATGGCTTTGAACTTCCTGTCTACGACAAGGAAAGAACGGTTTGCGACTGTCTGAAGAACTGGATTCATTTGGATAAGGATGTCTTTGATAGGGCAATCGACTGCTATGCCAGAGATCCCGAAAAGAACTTGGACAAGCTAGTGGAGTATGCCAAGACGTTGCGCGTTTATTACAACCTTGTGGAAGTCAGCAAGAGAATCGTTCTTGATTGATTTTCAAACAATTTTAATTGTCGTTGCCTCGTAGATGAGACGTTTTAATGAATATTAAACCAACCTCTAAATTGTAAAACAGAATTGTTTATTGATTAATTTGAGAAAATTTCAAAAACAACAACAAAACTGCAAACATGTTGTGTTTGTTTCCTTTTTCGATGTTAGCGTCTTTTGAAAACAAAATGGTATTTGTTCTTTTGGGAACGTTTGGCTATCCGGTGATGGACCGACAGGATGGCAATCCTGTCAGAATGAAGCTTTCTTGTTTATTCCAGCTCAATCGTTGAGGGGGGTTTGGACGTATAGTCGAATAGGACACGGTTGACCCCCTTGACTTCGTTGACGATTCTGTCTGCGACCGAGGAGAGGAATTCGTAGGTCAGGCAAGAAGGTCTGGCTGTCATGAAATCGTCTGTTTCCACGGCTCTCAGGACAACGGCATAGTCATAGGTCCGGAAGTCGCCCATGACACCGACGGAACGCATATTGGAAAGGGCAGCGAAATATTGGCTGAGCTTGAATTCAAGGCCTGCCTTCCGAACCTCTTCGCGGAAGATGGCATCGGCTTCCTGGACGATATGGATCTTTTCCTTCGTGACTTCGCCAATGATGCGGATTCCAAGACCGGGGCCTGGGAAGGGTTGACGATAGACAAGCTCCTTTGGCAAGCCAAGCTCTAGGCCGACTTCCCTTACCTCATCCTTGAAAAGATAGGCGAGAGGTTCGATAAGTCCTTTGAATCCGATGTCTTCGGGAAGGCCGCCGACGTTGTGGTGCGACTTGATCGTGGCAGAGATTCCAAGACCGGATTCGATACGGTCGGGATAGATGGTTCCCTGGGCAAGATAGTCGAGCTTGCCAAGCTTTTTCTTTTCTTCGTTGAAGACTTCGATGAAGGTGTTTCCGATGATCTTTCTTTTCTGTTCCGGTTCCGTGACGCCTTTTAGGCGGGTATAGAAAAGCTCACTGGCATCGACGGGAACGAAATTGAGATCGAATTTTCCGTTGGGCCCGAAAATTTCGGAAACCTGTTTGGCTTCGTCCTTTCTTAGAAGGCCGTGATCCACGAAGACACAGGTCAGGTTCTTTCCGATTGCCTTGGAGAGGAGAGCGGCGGTGACGGAGGAATCGACACCTCCGGAGAGAGCGCAGAGGACCTTTCCGTCTCCGACTTCGGAACGTATTTTTTCGATTTGTTCCTGGATGAAGGAAGACTTGATGAATGTTCCTTTGCAATGGCAGATATCGATGGCGAAGTTTTTGAGCATCTTCTGTCCTTCCACGGAGTGTTCGACTTCCGGATGGAACTGTGTCGCATAGACTTGTCTCTCGGCATTTTCGAAGGAACCTGTCGGGCAGACATCGGTATGGGAGGTCAGGACAAAGCCTTCAGGGATTCTGGAAATGTAGTCCGTGTGGGACATGAAGACGTTCGTTTCCTTTTCGACGCCTTTTAGAAGAAGAGAGCCCTCATGAACATGAAGAAGGGTGTTGCCATATTCGCTTGTCTTGGCATGACAGACCTCTCCTCCAAGAAGATGGGAAATCAGCTGAGCGCCATAGCAGATTCCAAGAATCGGTTTTCCAAGATCGAAGACTTTCCTGTCGATCTTTGGCGAAGATTCCAGATAGACGGAATTGGGGCCACCGGTAAAGATGATGCCACGGACCTCTTCGCTGGCAAGATAGTCCAGGGAAACGGTATAAGGGACGACTTCCGAATAAACATTCAATTGGCGGATGCGTCTGGCGATGAGCTGGTTGTATTGTCCGCCGAAGTCGACGACAACGATTTTTTCTTCTGCCATTGTGTTCACCTCGCAAGAATTATAGAGGAGAAGACGGAGGAAAGGAAACAGAAGGATGGAAAACAGGATTGGAAAGAGGACACAGGAAGAACGTTTGGGTTTGTGAAACAGGAATGGCGAAGACGAAAATGATTCGGCTGTTGTGCTATAATGGCACGGAACATGGACAAAGAAACATTAATCGAAAATATTCGAGCGATCGACAAGGAAGAGGCGTTTGCCTTTTTCGAGAATGGAAAGGAAATCTCGAGCCGCTTCAATCTTCAAGAAGGAGAAGGCTTCAACAAGGGATCGCGAAGCACGGACCTTGCCAAGGCCCTTTATGCCGTCGTTTCCAATCTTTCCATTTATCGGGCACAAGGAAGGGAGCGTTCCCGAATCGGCCTTGAGAGCTTCGACGTCTTTTACCGTAAGACGATGGAACAGGTAAAGGATTCTTCTGTTCGCACATCCTTGGGAGACGAGAAGAAGAAAGCCATGATGGTCTATGAGTCCTTCCTCAACGGGACCGAGAAAGTGACGATGGCGGATATCCTTGCTAGGACATTCCCCCTCCTTGCCGTGAAGCTTTCCCTTGGGGAAGAAGGAATCGACAGGAAGACGTTCCAGGAGTTTTCCAGGAACAAGGAAGTGATATTCAATCAGGCTGCCCTTTTCGTTCGTTCCCTTTTTCATTCTTTCCTGACTCTCGAGACAACGGATTCCTTCAAGATAAAGACGGATCTCGTAAATTTGGATGCACCATATTTCGTTTACGGTGACACGCTCTTTATTGGCACGGACAAAGATGCTTTCACGTTGAATCTTCTCAAAGAAGAAATTATTAGCAATCTTGAGTGTATATCAAAGAATTTCTCAATCAAAGATATCAACAGTGTTGCCACGATATTCCTTTTGAGGGAGATAATCGCCATTCACGTTTTGTAGCATACAAGGAAATTGACAAAGGAAACGACCGCCTTGTTTTTTGTGTGTTCAAAACCAGAAGCACAAGGTGATTGTCATTTTTTGATTGTGAAAGGGCTTTATTGACTTTCCCATGTCTTTTGCGGACAATATCAACACTATGGAAAACGCGGAAAGAGAGACGTTTCGCATCGCCATCGTCGAAGACAGCCAAACGGAAGCAGAAACGATTTCTACTTCTAGTGAGATAAAAAGCATCGGTTCTGGTGAAAATTAAATCACTGAGACGTTTCCCGTTGGCATAGACTTCCTTCTTGTTGCTTATCAACGAGGCAATCCGCAACGCCCGGGCCTTCGCCGAGGCTGTCCTCGGAGACGAGACCTGGCACCTGAATAAAACCGCTTGCAACACTTAACTAGGACTTTCTTTTTCCAGAAATATTGGGATAGGATGTCGACATACCCAAATGGCCTTGAATATGTAGAAAATGACATGATTGACAAAATAAGCGGTCAGAAAACTTGACATTATCGGGGGGGGGGTAAAATATAGATGGGAGGTTTGATTATGGCGAAAAAAGTAACGGTCCTTACTTGCCAAGATTCCATCTATGACCTCGAAGCTGCGTTGAATGCCAATCCGAACGGCATCGACTATGTGACCGACTTGACTACTCCGAACAAATTACTGAATGTCAAATCCGGCGACCCTATTGATGTTATTGTAAAACACGGCCATAAATTTATATTCGTCTATCATATGGTTGTTATTGTTGGCGATCATAAAGGACGTACAATTCCGGACCAGCAATTTTGGAAGAACCAAAGCGATTATTCAAGGACGATGAATCATACTTTCGTGACGATTCAATAAAAGAAAGAGGGTAAAAAATGAAATACGTTGTTGCAAGAATGGGAGCGTATGGAAGCACCTGTTATATGGGTTCTTCTGGCTGGGGTGGTCGTTCTTGCGCCTCTAGGTATTCGAATTACCGTATGGCCAAGCAAGCGGCATGGCGGATTTATCAAGCAACAGGACATAAGACGTGGGTTGAGGAGGTTGATGAATGAAGGTTGCTAACCTACTTTTTTCCCGCTCATCCGCACAGGCAGGCTCTGATTATTTTTTGTAGCTAGACTCCGATAATTGCGTCACGTCTTGTGCAAAGCGTCTGCTTCAGTCTTGTTTATCAAATAGTGCGTGGGAGTGATATTCCTGTTTTCTGATTTTTCATATCCATTTTGCAATATGACTAATTAGTTGGATCTATTTTTCTGCATATATAGGATATTTTTACGCTAAGCATCTTTGTTCTAACTGTCGTACTAATGAATCTGTTAATGTCTTGATTTTCTAAAAAATCTCGCTTACGTAATTCCTATTATTGCCTTGAAAAGCTAAAGGAAAAGCCCCTTTCGGGGCCTTGTCTACTTTTCTTCTTCCTTCTCGAGGTTTTCCCGAGCGATGGAGAGCATCAGCTTGATGCGGTTTTCCTGGTTGACCTTCGGGGCGCCGGCATCGTAGTCGACGGCGACGATGTTGGCCTTGGGGAAGGTCTCGACGACTCGGCGGATCATGCCTTTTCCGGAAATGTGGTTGGGGAGGCAGCCAAAGGGCTGTGTGCAGACGATGTTCTCGTAGCCTGATTCGGCAAGCTCGAGCATCTCGCCTGTCAACAGCCAGCCTTCTCCCATCTTGTTGCCATAGCCGTTGATGCCATGGCAGAGTTCCTTGACGTGGCTGTACTTTGCCGGGACCTGGAAGGAGGAATTGTTCTTGATGGCATCGCAGAAGAGGTTCTGGATCTTCGTGCAGTAGTCGAAGAGCTTCTCGCAGACGAACTTCTTGAGATGATGGCCGCCGTAGAGCTTGCAGTCGTCGATTCTATTGTCGATCTTGAAGAGGACGAAGTTGAGCATTCCCGGAAGGTTGACCTCGCAGTCCTGCTCGCGGAGGAAGAGCTCGAGGTTGTTGTTTCCGAGGGCGGCATACTTGACGTAGATCTCGCCGACGATGCCGACCCGGACGCGTTTCTTCCCGTCCCTTTCGATGCTGTCGAAGTCCTTGGCGATCTTGGCCAGGTTCTTTTCGACGACCTTTATCTTGTAGCCATCGCCATGGAGTATCTCGTCGGAGAGGCGGTCGATCCACTCCTTGACCTTCTTCTCGGTCTCGCCCTTGTGGACCTCATAGGGTTCCGCCTGGTTTTTCAGGCACATCAGCATGTCGCCATAGATGACGGCAGCGACGGCCCTGCGGATCATCGGAAGGGTGATCTTGAGTCCGGGATTGGGTTCCAGGCCGGAAAGGTTGAGGGAGATGACGGGAATGTAGTCCATGCCTGCCCGCTTGAGGCCTTTCCTTAGGAGCATGATGTAGTTGGAGGCACGGCATCCGCCGCCTGTCTGGGTGATCATCAGGGCGACCTTGTGGAGGTCGTACTTTCCCGACATCAAGGCATGGATCATCTGTCCGCAGCTGAGGATGGCAGGATAGCACATGTCGTTCTGGATGAACTTGAGTCCGGTCTGCGCGATCTCGGGAGAAGTGTCGGTAAGAAGCTCGGTCTTGTAGCCATAGTGGGTGAAGACCCTTTGCAGAATGGAGAAATGGATGGGGGCCATCATGGGGAAGAGGATGGTATACTCCTTCTTCATTTCCGGGGTGAAGATGACCCTTCCGGTCTTCTTGTCCCGTTTGAGTTCCTTTTCGTTCATCGCTTGTCGATCTCCCTTCTTCTGAGCGCCTCCAGAAGCGAACGGATGCGGATCTTGACGGCGCCGAGATTCGTGATTTCGTCGATCTTGACCTGGGTATAGATCTTTCCGTGCCTTTCGAGGATGTCACGGACCTCGTCCGATGTGATGGCATCCACGCCGCAGCCGAAGGAGACGAGCTGGATGAGCTGCATGTCCTTCTGGTCGACGATGTAGTTTGCCGCCTTGTAGAGGCGGGAATGGTATGTCCACTGGTTGAGGACATGGCTGGGCTCGGGATTCTTCTCCAGCTTGCTGACGACGTCCTCCGTGACGATGGCGCAGTTGTATCCCAGGATCAGCTTGTCGATGTCATGGCAAATGAGCGGATCGACATGGTAGGGGCGTCCGGAGAGGACGATGATGGTCTTTCCTTCCTTGCGGGCGGTGTCGATGATCTCCAGCGCCTTGTTCATGACGATCTTCTCGAACTTCTCATATTCCAGGTAGGCCTTGTCGCTGGCCTTTTTCACCTGGAGGGGAGAGAGGTCGGGATAGGTTTCCGCGAGATATTCGTACATCTTGTCCGGGAAGAAATGCCTTTCGGAGAGGTTGACATAGGGATTGAGATAGCGGACGCCATCCTCGCGAAGGGAGCGGACATTGGCCTTGATGACCTCGGAATAGTAGGCAACGACGGGGCAGTTGTAGTGGTTGTCGGTGTGGCCTTCCTCGATGTTGTAGGACATGCAGGGGTAGAAAATCGTCTTCACGCCCTTGTTGAGAAGGTCGATGACATGCCCGTGGAGAAGCTTTGCCGGGTAGCAGACCGTGTCGGAGGGAATCGTCATCTGACCCTTGCGATAGAGCTTGGCCGAGGAAGGGTCGCTGAGGATGACCTGGAAACCGAGGGCGGTGAAGAAGCTGTACCAGAAAGGGGCAAGTTCATAGAAGTTGAGGCCCATCGGAAGACCGATCTTTCCCCTTGGATACTTTCCTTCGTCCTGTCCCTGGCTGTCGTAGCTTCTCAGAAGCCGGTATTTGAAGTCATAGAGATCCAGGCGGACATCGTTTGCCTTCTTCGTCACGGGCTTCTCGCATCGGTTTCCGCCGATGAAGACACGCTTGTCGTCGAAGATCGAGATGGTAAGACGGCATTTGTTGTTGCATCCTTGGCAGATCGAGGAAATGACTTTTCTATTGAATTTTTCGAGCCTTTCCTTCGATAGGATGGCGGACTTCTCGAGGTGGAGGTCCATGGCATCCAATGCGGCGCCATAGGCACCCATCAGTCCGGCGATGTTGGAACGGATGACGCGGACACCGAGTTCCTTCTCGAAGGCGCGAAGGACGGCATCGTTGAGGAAGGTTCCGCCCTGGACGACGATTTTCTTTCCGAGCTCATCTTTGCTGGAGCAGCGGATGACCTTGTAGAGGGCGTTCTTGACGACGGAGATGGCAAGGCCGGCGGCGATATCGTTGACTGTCGCGCCATCCTTCTGCGCCTGCTTGACGGAGGAGTTCATGAAGACGGTGCAGCGCGATCCGAGGTTGACGGGTCTCTTGGCAAAGAGGGAAAGCTTGGCAAAGTCGGCGATGTCATAGCCGAGGGAGGAAGCAAAGGTCTGAAGGAAGGAACCGCATCCGGAAGAGCAGGCTTCGTTGAGGAAGATATCGTCGATGACGCCATTGCGGATGCGGAAGCACTTGATGTCCTGACCGCCGATGTCGATGACGAACTCGACGTCCGGGAGGAAATGCTTTGCCGCCTGGAAGTGGGCCATCGTTTCCACGATGCCGTGATCGAAGGAGAAGGCATTCTTTGCCAGGTCCTCGCCATAGCCTGTGGAGGAGGAGCCGGCGATGTAGGCCCCTTGAGACATTTGGGAATAGATATCCAGAAGCATGTCCTTCAATAGGGCAATGGGATCGCCCTGATTTGAGACATAGTGGGTATAGCGGATGTTGCAGTCCTTGTCGATGAGGACGGCCTTCAGTGTCGTCGAACCTGAATCCACGCCAAGATAGAGGGGCCCCTCATAGCCGGCAAGGGGAAGGCTATCGACATGATCCTTGGCATGGTCCTTGATGAAGTCGTCGTATTCCTTTTCGTCCCGGAAAAGGGGCTCGATATAGGAAAAGTTCTCGTTGTTGCGATAGTTCTGGACCTTTTCCAGGATGGAGTCCAGCTCTACGGGGTCGTCCTTCTTTGCCAACAGGGCGGAACCGATGGCGACATAGTAGAGGGAATCCTCGGGCAGGATGCCATGGACATGGAGGGAATCGTCGAAAGCGTTCCTGAGCTCGGACATGAAGGTCAAAGGACCGCCGAGGTACATGACGTTGTTCTTGATCTCGCGTCCCTGGGCAAGGCCGGCAATCGTCTGGTTGACGACGGCATAGAAGATGCTCTCGGCGATGTCTTCCTTCTTGGCGCCCTGGTTGAGAAGAGGCTGGATGTCGCTTTTGGCGAAGACGCCGCAGCGGGAGGCAATGGTATAGATTCTCTCGTGCGACTTGGCAAGATCGTTGATCTGCTCAACGGGAATGTTAAGGAGGGAGGCCATCTGGTCGATGAAGGCGCCTGTTCCGCCGGCGCACGTTCCGTTCATTCGGACTTCCACGCCGTCCGTCAGGAAAAGGATCTTGGCATCCTCGCCTCCAAGCTCGATGATGCAGTCCGTTTCGGGATAGCGGACCTTGGTCGCCTCCCTTGTCGCATAGACTTCCTGATAGAAGGGAAAATGACAGCCTTCGGCAATGCCCATTCCGGCAGAACCGGAAAAGGCAAGGGGAATCCTGTCCATGCCCTTCAGCGGGCCTTCCTTGAGTGCGCCAAGGACCTCCCCGAGCTTTTCGGCAATGCGGGAATAATGTCTTTCGTAAGTCTTGAAGAGAACCTTGTTTTCATCGTCAAGGACGACGGCCTTGATGGTTGTCGATCCAATGTCGATTCCGACGGAAATCATTTCGTGTTGTCCTCCTTGTCCTTCTCGTCGCTTAGGTCGATCACGACGCCAGTCGGTGTCTCGCCTGCGACATTGTCCTTCTCTTCGCCACTTGTCTGCTCCGGCCGTCTTTCCGCAAAGGAAGAAGGTTGGTCTTCCGTTGTTGGCGCGGAGGAATAAGGCGGATTCGAGAACGGGGATGAGAAGGGATGCTCCTGGCGATATGTCGGTGCCGGGACGAAGCATCCGCGTGCGGCGGATTCCTCTCCGTGGATATAGTTCGGGCTGCAATAGGTCTGATAGACGGAGAAGCGCATCTGTTCGGGCATGCGGGAAAGGAGGAGGGATTGGCTTTCCTCGAGGATGCAGTATTCATTCATCAGGCAGAAGTAGTCGAGCAGGAAACCATAGAAGAGGGAAAGGGAAGGGGCAAGAAGGACGACGATGGGGAGAACGAGGAGGTTTGTCGTCGTGATGAAGGTGCAGGCGTAAAGGATCACGCCATAGAGGATGGTGTAGACGAGATAATAGGGCCAATTGTGGACTAGCGTTTCCTTGAGGCGATGGCCTTGGATAAGGCGTCCGAACTGGATCTTGGAAATGCCGCGTGCCTGGCTTGCGGAGACGTTCTTGTCGATGTCGGGAAGGACGATCGTCGAGAGATAGTGCATCGAAAGGTTGTTGTTGAAGAAGTAGAAGACGACAAGGAGCATGGGGATGTAGGCCGACACGCCGATGAGAACTGTTGCCGGTTGGGTGAGGAGATGGCCGTTCTTGAGAAGGTAGTCGGTCAGGTATTCCATGTCCACCTGATTGCCGGCATAGATGTCGCCGATCGTTTCCACGACTTGACCTGCCTCCGGGAAGCAGTGGGCAATGGCCGGGAAGGCATACTCGAGGATGAAGAGAAGGAAGATGAAGATCAGGATGCCGAGCAGGATGGCGCCGATTGCCCCGAAGATGCCGCCCATGTTCTTGGTGAAGAAGGCCTTGTAGCCATCGGCATAGGAAAAGTTCGGCTTGCCGATTCCGGTGATGTCATAGCGCATCCTCTTGTCGACGGTATAGTACATCGGCAGGACGAAATAAAGCAGGAAGAGCGAGAGGATATACGTATTGAGGGCGGTGATGAAAATGGCGATTGTCAGGAGGATAGGGGGGATAAGAAGGGCAAGATTGAGGAGAAGGCTTTTCTTGAATCCTCTCTTGCGACGTTCGGCCACATTTTCGCGCAGTTCTTTGTTGGTCATGTCTTTCTTTCCTTGGATATGCAAAAAATCGTGCCGGATTGGCAACCTTATTTTAATACAAGAGGGTTTGGCATTCGAAGGAAAACGCACGTCTTCGGAAGAAGGCGCCCTCTTCTTTCACATATCGTCGGGAAATGCTCAAAGGCTTGGCGTATAGCCGGCGTTGCGGATCGCCTCGACGGCCTTTTCCGCTTCGCCATCCTCGACTTCGACGGTCTTTGTTTCCAGGATGACCTTTCCGGCGATGCGATTGAGCTTGAGCGCCTTCTGGATCTTTTCCTGGCAGTGGATGCACCGCATGTCCTCAACGTGGATTTCCTTCATGTCGTCGTTCCTCCTTTTCGGGTTTGTAGTAACGTATCCTGAGACTGTTTATCGTCAGCGTCAGGTTGGAAACGATCATCAGGGCACCGCAAAGATACATCGGAAGGATGCCCATGATTGCCAACGGAATCATGACAAGGTTATAGGCAATGGCCCAGACGAAGTTCTCGATGATGTTCAGGTAGGTCTTGCGGGAAATGTCCAGGGCATAGACGAGGATATAGAGATTCGGCTTGAGGAGAAGTCCGTCCGCGCTCGTGCAGGCAACGGCGCTTGCCTTGTAGGAGGCAAAGGAGAGGTCGGATCCCTTTAGGGCAAGGGTGTCGTTGATGCCGTCCCCGACATAGGAGATGACGCCTTCCTTCTTCTTGATTTCCGCAAGGACACGGGCCTTGTCGCTTGGATTGAGCTCATAGCGGACATTGTCGATGGGGATGCCAAGGCTTCTTGCGATCTTCAGGGCATATTCCTTCCTGTCGCCGGTGAGCATGTAGCTTTCGATTCCCTCTTCCTTCAGACGCCTTATCGTCCTTGCGGCATCCTCGACCAGCTCGTCCTGAAGGCTGATGGCAAGGAGGACGCTTCTTTCGTCGGAGAGGTAGACAAGGGTGGAATCGGCATTTTCCTTTGCGAATTGCCGTATTTCCTCGTTTCTCTCCTTTCCGGAGGCGCTCTTCTCGTTTCCGAGGAAGTGGACGCCACAGCGAAGACCCTGCCCCGGGATTTCCTCGATGTCGGGGATTTCGATGTCTTCTTCCTTTTCCAGATAGGCCAAAAGGGAGGTCGCAATCGGATGGAGGGAGTTCTTTTCCATCGCCTTGACCAGGGGAAGAAGGGACTTGTCCCCGGTGATTGTACGGACTGTCATCCGGCCGGTGGAAAGCGTGCCCGTCTTGTCAAAGAGGGCAGCCTGGATTTTGCGTACCTTTTCGAACGTGTCGCCGTTCTTGAAGAGAATGCCGCGGGAAAGGGCGCAATCGTACCCGGACATTGCCGAAATCGGAACGGCAAGGCCAAAGGCGCAAGGGCAGGATACGGAGAGGACGGAGCAGGCACGGACGATGCTTTCCTCTGCCGGAAGCCCCATTCCGAAATAGCAGATAAGGAAGGCGACGATGGCGACAAGAAGGATGGCGGGCGTGAAAATGCCGGCAATGCGGTCGGATAGCTTGGAAAGCCGTCCTTTCTTCTGATCAAGGGCATAGCTCTCGTTGATGATGGAGGAGTAGAGCGATTCGAGGGCAATCTTGTCGACGCGGACGGAGATAGGGCCGGAAGTCAGGATTGTTCCGCCCATGACCTTGTCCCCTTCGTTGACCCTTCGGGGACGGCTCTCTCCAGTCAAGGAGCTTTCATCCACGAGTCCGTTTCCGGAAAGGACGGTTCCATCGCAGGCGATCTGCTCGCCAGTCAAGACGCGGAATTCGTTTCCGACATCCAGCGTATCGCAATCAACCTGTTCCGTCGTTCCGTCCGGGTAGAGTAGGGAAGCAAACTTCGGCAGTTCGATGGCGGCCTTCTTGTAGTTCTTGTCTGCCTTGATTTTTATCCTGTCGGTAATCAAATGGCCGAGGGTAATGATGGAAAGCACCATGCATGTCCCATCGAAATAGGTCATGCGGTATCCTTCCATATGGTGGGCGTGGGAATCCAAAGGTGAAATTCCGTTTTGTATATTTGTTATGAAGATGTATAACGAAAGAATATAGCTTGTCAATGCGGAAAGGGCAATCAAGAAATCCATTCCGACATTTTTGAAACGAATTCCTTTGATGGCGCGGATGATAAACGGCGTTCCAAGAACGGCAAGGGCAATCGTGGCAACGACAAGGAAGGTGACGTCGTTTCCGAAAAAGAAGAAGAAGGGATTGTCGATTCCGGAATGGTAAAGGATTCCGAAGAGCGAGAAGACAAGGACGATGATGCTGATCGGAACGAGAATCATGTTGATGTTGAATCTTTTCCTATCGTCCGTGATAAGTTCGTATCCAGCGCGTTTCACCAGGCGCCGGAGATATTCCAGGCTGATTTTTCCATCGTCATAGGAGAATTCCACCCTGTTGCGGGCAAGATCAACATGCGAAAAGACACCGGCCTGTTCCAAGGCATTTTCGACAGCCTTGGAACAATGGGCACAATACATGCCCTTGACTTCCAAGTTGACCTTTTTCATTTTGCTCTTGTCTGGAGTTCGTTCTTGATGCGTTCCGATCTTTCCTTGAAGAGGTTGATCAATCGTTCGCTCTTTTCATGGCTGATTGTCTGGACGTTGTCCAGTTCGGCAGCCTCAATTGTCGTTTCAAGTTCGTTGACGGGAAGGAAGAAAAGTCCTTGTTCCTTCGTTTTCAGTCCGTTTTGGAGAATGAGGGACTTGTTGTAGCAGACGACGTTGACGAAAAGCTTCGCCTCCGGCTCGACGTTGACCATTTTCTCGAGCTTGCGTATCCTCTCGGCATTGACGAAGACCGGGTTCGGGATCTTTTCGACCTGCTTGCGAAGATCTTCGTGGAAGAGACTGGGGTCGTTGAGATTGCCATAGATTCCACCATCGTAATAGATATCCTTGATGACGTAGACATACTTGTCGGCAAGAAGGATATGATCGAAGATGACGGGGGACTTTTCGCCAGGAAAGATAATCATCGCATTGTTGAGAAGAAGCTGATCCTTTTCCTCCGCATAGTAGTGGAGAACCTTGTAGACCTTCTTGCGATAGGTCCTTCTGGAAACAAAACGTTCGATTTGGGGATAGAAAAGCAGAAGGATTGCGGCAAGAAGGACAACGATGGCTATGGTTACGACGATGATCTTGACTGCCATCTTATTCCTTGATGCAGTCCAAGGCAATCTGCATCATGTTCGTGAAGGACTTCACGCGCTCATCGCTCGTTGTTTCCTTGTGCGTGATAAGGCTATCGGAGATGGTAAGGATGGCAAGGGCCTCCTTCTTGCACTTGGCCGCGGTCGCAAAGAGGGCATAGCTTTCCATCTCGGCGCAGAGGACTCCCATGTCTGCCCATTTCTGCCAGACTTCCGGAGGGTTGTTGTAGAAGTTGTCTGCCGACATGACCTGACCGACCGTATAGCGGAATCCATGGTTTTCGGCGGATTCGACAGCCTGCTTCAGGACGGCGTAGGAAGAAATGGCGGAGTAGGTGCCGCTGGGCATGCCGTATTGATGCATCCAATTGGAATTTGTGGAGGCACCTTGGGCGATGACGATGTCGAAAAGATCCAACTCGGGAACCATGGCGCCGGCAGAGCCGATGCGGATGATTCTTTCGACGCCATAGAAGTTGTAGAGCTCATAGCTATAGATGCCGATGGAAGGCATGCCCATGCCGGAACCCATGACGGTGACCTTCTTTCCCTTGTAGGTTCCTGTATAGGCAAGCATGTTGCGGACCGTATTGACCAGCTTGTAGTCCTCAAGGAACGTTTCGGCGATGAACTTGGCCCGAAGGGGGTCGCCGGGCATCAGGACTGTCTTTGCGATTTCGCCTTCCCTTGCTTCATTGTGCGGTGTGGACATATGTTTCTCCTTTGTTATCTATCGGTATTAAAATAATAGCATAAACCGGAAAGATAGGTTCGGAAATGATTGCCGTGGGAGGCTATGTAACGTGGCACTTTCGATTCAAACAAGGACAACCTTATGAAAAGCAAATAGGGTGGCAATAGATAAAACATAGTAAAAGACAGATTTCTATTGTTAAAAATATCTATCAAATACAGATTCTCAAAATATACCTTTTCTTCCTGTTTGTCTTTTCTTTCCCGCGGACAGAAGGGCAATGCAAATCTGTCTTTCGGAAGTGTTATCATATTGTCCGGAGGCAGTCGTCATGAAGAAAAAGACTTTGTCGACAGGGATACTTTCGTTTCTTCTGCTTGCCGGTTGCAATTCTGGACAAATGCCTGTCCTGACCGTGTTGGAAGACAAGGATTTGGTGTTCGTCGAGCCTTCGGACAAAGACGTGGAATGGGAACGGGATAGGACCTATGCTTTTCGCAAGCTGGAATATGTTGATGCGCAATATCAGCGGGTTGCCCAGGAATGCTACGGAAGCGGAAACCGGGTCTATCTTTATGGAAACGATATATCGCTAGCCGATTTCGAGTCTTTTTTCGAATCGGAAGCGAAGTTCACAACGGCTTCCAATGGCATGGCAGACGATAAACGGGTCTTTCTGGATCCGATGGAAATCTATGCCGAGGGGGATATCGTCGCCATCGGCGGACAAAAGGACTATGAGGACAGTCATGTTCCTTCGATTTCCTTTTGCCATGCCCAAAAGGAGTTGGAAATCGATGCGATGAAACGCATTGTCTACAATGATTTTGTCGTTCAAGAGCCCGAAAAGGATGTCGATCATCCCTATGGCATCCTGAAGTCGTTAAATGCCTATGGCCTTGTCTACTATCTTTATCCCGAGAATGACCCTTCCTTCGAATCCTTTGTTGTCGGTGGGGCGATGGTCTATAAGGATCTTCAGGAAAAAGGGGAAGGACCGAATCTGGGTATCGGGACAAACATTCTTCCATTGACGAACGGACTTGAAGACTATCGTTTCACGGAAATAGAACAGGAATGCCGATTCCGGGATGCGTCCGTAATCCTTCATGGCGAACCAAATCCCGAGGAATGGAACATGGAAATCCGCAATGCCGACGCACTTTCCGAGAAGGATGTTTCGGGAATCGAAAAAGACGTGAGAAAATCGGATCTGTCCGACAATTCGGAAATTGTCTCATGGAAGAACGAGGATTGCCTTTTGAGGGAGGTCATTCTGCCGTGGGGAGAAAGATTTTCCCAGCCGGAAGGAAGCAAAGTCGATCTCGAGATCTCGCTTCAGGCGACTTTCCGTGGCCTGGATACCGGTAGCGTCAGCATAGCCTTGAAGGCAATCTAGGTTTTTTTCAATAGAGTCCATCTCTCGGCGAGGATGGAAACAAGGCTCTCGTCTTTTGGCGAATCCGTCTTTTCTTTGGCTTCATTCCGTTGGTATCGCTTCGGGGACATAATGGAAGACGCCAAGTCCCCTTTCCTTCGAAAGGACTTGTTTTTCCTGGACATAGCGATTGTTTCCCCATTCGCCCTTGCTGAAGCTTTCATACCAATAGCCGTAGGTGTCGACAAGGTCGGAAAGGAGCTCTTCCCTCTTGAGCATGGCTTCATCGTCGATATCGTTGAAATAGAAAGGATCCGTATCGTCGATGACGATCCACTCCGGGCGTTCGAGCCGAATGTAGTCTTCCAGTTCCCGATAGACATCCGGATCGGTCATGTCCTGCCACGTCTGGAAGGCAAAATGTCGTTCCTCGGGCAGGCGGTCCGTTAGGAGGTAGAAGGCGGAATTGACGTCAATGGCAAGGATGTCTCCCTCTTCGCCGTCCCTTTCGTCCACGTCTTCGATATGCGCCACGATTTCTTCCATCATCACTTCCTTCCGATGACAGTCGGGAAGGAAGCTGTAGTAGCCAATGCAGAAATAGAGGAAGTTTCCGATTAGGGCCAAGGGGATGATTCCGCGGGCGACAAGGAATGCCTTTTGCGACACTGTCTTCTCGGTATTGTCTTTCCTGTTGGCCTGAAGAAGCCTTTCGATGCCAAGGGAGAGGACCGGGACGAGAAGCGGATAGGTCACGACATAGTAATGGGGATAGTGGGAAGTGTAGGCAAAGACGGCTCCCGTGCCGATGATGTCGATGAGGAAGAGGAGAAGAATATCCTTGTCGAAGAGTCCTTTTTTCCGGAAACGGACAAGCATGAAGGAAAGGGCGACCGTCATGAGGATGTCGATGGACATGAGGATTGCCTGATCGATATCGAAATGATCGATGGAGTATTCCGCATTCATCAGGAAACTCTGCTCCAGCATCTCGTTAAGATAGCCGCCGACATGGGAAACGACAAGCGGGATGGCACAGAAGAGGGCGAAGGGGAACAGGCAGGCAAGGAAATTGAGAAGCAGGTCCACGAATTCCCGGTCGCGAATGGCCTTCACGCCATAGAAAATGACGGCAAAGAGAAGGATGGCGCAGTTGTTCGCCCGAGTGAAAAGAAGAACGCCGGCGCTCATTCCCGTCACAGCATTGGCTATCAGGAAGAGGTTCTTGCTTTTTCGGTTCGTTGCCCGGACATAGAGATAGAAGGGTGGGAAAAGGAATAGGAGGGAAAAGTCCTCCGTGATGTTTCCTTCGCGGACGAGGCAGGTGAAGAAAAGGAAGACGAGGATTCCCGACCAGCTCGTCGCCGGGGAAAGGCCAAGCTCCTTGAGAATATGGAAGAGAGAGAGAAGGGAGAAGGCATAGATAAGGACGTCCATCAGGAAGAAGCCATCGAGGGGTGGCGGTATCATGGCACAGAGGGCTTCGTACCAAAAGAAGTAGATACCCTTGTGATCGAAGATATCCACATAAGGCTTCTTGCCGGCAAGGATCATCCTTCCCACTTCCTGGAAGAAGTTGGAATCGGTGAACATGAAGGGGACGGTATCGTAGATATAGGTCGTGGTCGTGGAAAGAAGGCTCAAGGCGATGAAGGATAGGAGCAGGAAGAACAGGAATTGGAGGGCGATGGAACGAATGGGATGGAGAGGGTTGCCGTTGAGCCAAGCAAAAAAGCGGGTAATCCCGCTTCCATCCAAAAAATCGAATAGGTGCTTCTTTCCGGGAACGTCGTCCTTCGCTTTCCTTTCGTTGGTCACGGCAATATGCTCACGCCGCAATCTGGTTACGGAGAACGCTTTCGAATTCGTCGGATTTGACGTTGTCGAGGATGCCCGTATGGGCGATGGAAATCCTTCCGGTCTCTTCCGAGACGACGACGGTCACGGAATCCGTGATCTTGCTGATGCCGATGGCGGCACGATGCCTGGCACCGAGCTTTCCTTCGTATTCGTCCGTGGAATTGTCATACATGACCGCGGCAGCAATGATGACCCCGTTCTTGACGACGATGGCACCATCATGAAGCCGGGTCTTGTCGTAGAAAATCGTTTCGACCAGCTCGGGGACGAATGGGGCGTTGAGGACTGTGCCATTTTTGATGAAATCGTCCAAAGGTGTTTTCTTTTCGATCGTAATCAATGCGCCGACTTTGTTGCGACTGAGCCAACGAACGGCAGCACAGACATCGGTGATGAACTTTTCCTTGTCATAAGCTTTCGATTCGGCAACCTTGTATTTCGTCTTCGTGTTCTTGAGCGGAATGGCGATGTATTTTCGCAGGAATCCGGAGTTGATGAAGCAGAAGACGATGGAGCCGGCGGTAATGAAAAGCGCCGTGACGATGCAAAGCATGTCGATGCCGAAGAGAAAGGCAACGATGAAGATGATGTCGCAGATACCATAGTAGGCCCAGACAGTCGGTCGATTGATCTTGTAGGCGATGAAGATGGTGATGAAGAGGATGATGAGGGAGGAGATGATGAAATCCACCAAAAAGGCAGGGCTATTGAGGTTCTCCATCGGATGGTTGGAATAGCTCGATAATATCATGAAGTTCATCGCTGTTTTGTTTTTCCGCAAATAGTATATGACTTTCCTTTTCCCTTAAAAAGGGAAAGTAGGAAAAAAAGGAACAGTTTAGTTGGCAAAGGGTGATGGTCTTTTGTCACCAATCGAATAACGGAAGGAATATTGTTTTCTATTCTGTGGAATGGCATCTGCCAACGGCTTGCCTGTCTGGGGGTCCAAGGAGGACCGGTCGTTGATGGCATCGACGTATTCCAGTTCCAGCGTTGAGCCGCTTCTTTCCTTCAAGATGAATTCACGAATGAGGTAGCCATCCTCGATGAGGCGTTCGGAACGGATCTTGTAGTTCCCGTCCTCCCTTGTCCGAACATAACTCTCCCTGTCTTCCAGACTTCCGAAAACATCCGCGGCAAAAAGCCCATCAAATCGAAAACCGGTCAGTCCAACATGGCCAAGAACATTGGCGAAGGTTGTTGCGGTTTTGGCCTCTTCCATGTTGATATCCTTTCCGATTTCCAACTCCTCTCTCTTGGTAACGATTTGGTAATTATCTTGGTTGTAGACATCCTTGACGAGCTTTCCAGCTTCAATATAACTCTTGAGACGTCCCATGCCCCGTTCCATGAATAACGATATTTCATCACCGAGTCTGTGTACAGCATGAACTGCTCCGTGAAAGAATCCGGCAAAGCTTCGGACCCTTCATTGCCGAAATGATTGTAGCGGAGAGTGACAAGGTCACGCTCTTCCTCCTCCAATTGCTCCAAGGACGTATGAACCAGAGAAAGCTCCTTGTCGATGATTTCAAGGCTTTCCACGATGGCGACATAGATAGTGACATCCAGGAATTCGGCATATTGGACGTGAATATCGATGCCAAGCACATCACATGTCTTCTCCCCGGTCCGTACATTTCCATCGTCGCCGATCTCAAGATAATCTTCTTTTCCCTTCTCGACCTCAAAGGTAATCTCGTTGAGTGCAGAGGAAACGTTTCCGGTCGGCAAGTCGGTATGGAGAGAATAGGTGCTGTTGGGTTCCAGCAAATACTTTTTCATATATTGATTGCCGATATCGTCCTCCTCTTTCAGGACATAGTCCGGAAATTCCGCGACCAGGACATAGGCATCGCTCGACACGATGGCTTCCAACGTCCGGCTTAGCGTCACGTGGCCATCGTTGACCGATCAGATGGGAAAGACAGAGATGTCTCATTTTCGAAAGATGATTCATCGAACGTCGAAGCGGTGGAAGAAGGGAAGGACATGCTACTTCCGGGAAGGGAAGAGTTGCTTGGCAAGGCGGTGCAGGCAGAAAAGCCGAGAACGGCGCCGGACATCAAAAGCAAGATATTCAATTTTTTGTTCATGTTTTGTATTTTGCCAAACGGAAAGGGAGGGTTATATTGCAATAACGACGGTCGATCGGAAAAAATGCCGTTGTCAA